>JABDBU010000012.1 GCA_013288455.1 Gammaproteobacteria bacterium
ACTCTCGCAATACCACCAAGAAAGACTAGCGTCGGCATTCCAAGCCAGAGACTAATCAACAAGGTTTTTAATGCCATCATTGGTATAGATAAAGTGAGACTCAAAATAGGCGCCATGATGGTCACTGGTACAGCCAGCATAAGACAAAACACAAATAATTTAATAAACACGGCTGATAATAAGTCAGTTTGATTGAGAATCAGCTGCTCTAATTCTCCTTCCTGCCAATCTTCACGAAATAATTGCTCTAAGGTTAGCATCAGCAAAAATAAAATGATGACCCAAAAAACACCGGGGGCTATTTTCTCTATAGCCTGTAGATCAGCGTTGCTACTGAGGGGAAATAACACCACAGTTATGATTAAAAATAACAGCGGATACACTATATCTTGATAACGACGACAAACGCTTAGCAGCTCATAGCCAAGATTGACGATGACACGTGAAAAAAAGAACCGATTAAACACACAACAAACCGTAACTAATGCGGCAGCTTAGAAAAATCTCGCATTTTCCGCTTATCTATGAGAACGACACATCACCCAGTGTATCACCAAAAAAGAGTTTTCTCACGGCTGCCTTCGGTAAAAAGAACGATTGATGACTAGTAAAAACAGCAATTCCCCCGCGTTCTAATTGTTCTTCTATCAATGTCGAAATAAAATAGATACCTTTGGTATCTAAAGCGGTAAATGGCTCATCTAATATCCAACAATCTGCTTTAGTCAGCAATAACTTTGCCAAAAGCAAACGCCGCTGCTGACCAACGGAAAGTAAACCTGTGATTGTATTAGCATGTGGCATCAGATCTAATGCAAGTAATGCTTCCCTGATCCTGCTTTTAGCGTATTGTTTCAACTGTTTGAGTGATTTGAGCGACTGACCAACGTGCCCGATCCCTCGCCTTAGCAAAAACAAATGCAGGTTTTCAAAGGGAGTTAAGGCACTTTTCATGCCCAATTTATGACTGATATACAGCAAATTTTTTTTAAAACAGGGGGAACGCGCAACGACAACCCCATTCCATAGAATATATCCGTGTGCAGGAGCAGCAAGCCCCGTTAAAATTCGTAACAAACTGGTCTTGCCTACACCGTTAGGTCCGAGAATATGCAGCGCTTGCCCTGCAGCAACCTGAAACGTCAGACGTTCAAATAGCAATCTGCCATTACGCCTACCGCTAAGATCTTCCACTGCTAACAATGCCATCTATTGCTTTTTGTATCCCGATTTTTTTCAAGGATAACATGACAAATAAGACATTTCATTAGATAATCTACCGCCTTAATTGCTCGGTTCACTACTCATTTGGAATTTTTTCATGTCACTACTCCTGCAATATGTCATTTTTTTACTGAAACTAGGAACGGTAGTACTGTCCATCGTCATCGTAGCTGCAAGCCTAGTTGCTATGAGTCGTAGAACCAAAGGACACACTAAATACAAACTGTCTGTCAAAAAACTCAATAAAAAATATCAGGACTTCGCTGAAACGCTGTCAGCTGAGATACTGACAAAAGCAGAGCGGAAAAAATTTTTAAAAGAACAAAAGATCCAATTAAAAAATGAGAGCAAACAAACAAGAAAGCGGATCTTTGTGCTCGATTTTCAGGGTGATATCAAGGGATCAGCCGTTCAGGGGCTACGCGAAGAAATCACAGCTATTATTCAAGTCGCTAAACCGCTAGACGAGGTTGTGTTGAGGTTAGAAAGCGGAGGTGGAATGGTTTCTCCGTACGGACTTGCCGCTTCACAGTTACAACGACTCAAGGATCAATGCATTCCTTTGACGATCACCATTGACAAAATTGCTGCCAGCGGCGGCTATTTAATGGCCTGTGTCGCCGATAAAATTTTAGCAGCTCCCTTTGCCATTATTGGATCTATTGGCGTGCTCGCGCAATTACCTAATTTCCATCGTTTCTTAAAAAAGAAGGACATTGATTTCGAACTGTTGACAGCCGGAGAGTATAAACGCACCTTAACTGTTTTCGGAAAAAATACCCCGAAGGCACGTGAAAAAACTCAAGAAGATCTAGAAGCAATCCATCGTTTATTTAAAGCATTTATAGAATCCAATAGAAAACAAGTCGACATCGATCGCATAGCAACTGGCGCCTATTGGCTCGCCAAAGACAGTTTAGCGCTAAAGCTAGTCGACGAACTGACCACCAGTGACGCTTATTTGCATACACAGGCTAGCAATCATCAAGCCTGTATTTACGAATTACAATATCTTATTCCAAAATCATTAACAGAAAAATTAAGCAGCAAGCTGGCACGGCTCGTGAGTAATCTAGATTGGCTCAGATAATTCAGCCATGAATCCTATCAAGATTTATGTAATGGCTGTCATCGCAGGCGCTGCCTTAGCACTTGCCTTCGCACCATTTGCATTTTTCCCCTTAGCAGTTATTTGTCCTACCGTATTATTGCTATTTTATTTGCATTGCTCGATACGGCGCGCGTTTCTTGTTGGCCTACTCTTTGGAATTGGTTTTTTTTCTGTCGGTGTATCGTGGGTCTTTATCAGCATTCATGTTTTTGGGCACACTTCAATTTTTCTATCACTCCTAATTACAGCATGCTTTATCTTCATCCTTGCCTTATTTATCGCATTTCAAGCCCCTTTATTAAGTCTTTTTCCTAAAAATGATCGAATAAAACGTTATTTAATCTTTCCTAGTCTTTGGACACTCAGCGAATGGCTACGCAGCTGGATCTTCACCGGTTTTCCCTGGCTTTTACTCAGTACTAGCCAGGTTAATTCACCGCTCGCCGGCTATGCCCCACTGATCGGTGGGCTAGGTCTGTCGTTCCTGTTGACCGTAAATTCGGCCGCTTTATTGGACCTGTTATATCCTCTACTACATAAATGGCTTGCACTGCCAATGCCGTTCCCCAAAAAAACAGGTAAACATCTACTATTTCCCCTGTGCTTGCTACTGAGTTTATGGGCCGCTGGCTATACACTACGTTACGTCCATTGGACGCAAGCAACGAAAAAACCAATACAAGTTAGCCTTATTCAAGCGAATATTTCACAAAAAATAAAATGGGAACCCGACGCTATTCAGGCCTCTCTCGATGACTACAACCAGCTAACGCAGCTCCATTGGGATAGTCGACTGATTATTTGGCCAGAAGCAGCAATTCCTATGTTACAGCATGACGCTCGCCCGTTTTTAAAAGCACTAGACAAAGAAGCAAGGCAGCACGGTACCACACTTATTACAGGCATTCCCATTCAAAAGGGATTCCAATATTACAATGGCATGATCGCGCTCGGTATAGATCACGCAACGTATTACAAACAGCAATTAGTCATCTTTGGAGAATATCTTCCAGAATGGATCAGCTGGGCAAGAGGACTTTTGAATCTATTGGATATTCCCATGTCTGATTTTTCGCGGGGACCTATACAACAACCTGCATTTAGGGTAGCTGGAATCGATATTGGAACCTTCATTTGCTACGAAATTAGCTATCCTTCGTTGATTCAACAAAGGCTACCAGCGGCGCAATTATTATTAACGATCAACGATGATGCGTGGTTTGGACATTCTTTCGCTTTAGCACAACATCTACAAATTGGCGCATTTCAAGCATTGGCCGCAGGTCGTTATCTATTATTTTTGAGCAATACTGGCATCAGTGCTATCGTAAATCCCCAAGGAAAAATTCAAGCACAACTTCCTCCATTTCAAACCGCTGTGTTAACAGATTCTGTGTACCCATTTTCTGGCCTGACACCTTGGGTTAGATGGGGGGATTGTCCTATCGTGGTCATTTTAGTAGGATTGATTATCCTACGTTTTATATACCAGCGAAGCCATCTATTCTCTGATGGCTCCGAATTCTTTGATGGCTTTGATAAGTGTAGATGGTAAGTTTTGTCAAAAATCTATCCCCATTGTACTTGAAGTTGCGAATTCGCAACTTCAAGTACGAGCGGTATATACTCTCGTTTTTTTACATCTGGCTGCCAGCTAGACAACGAGCCGCCTCACGACTGAAATAAAACATATTGCGAAAAATTTTTTAGGACCACAATAGCTGACTATGCAAGAAAAATATCAACCCAACGTTATAGAACCAGCAATCCAAGCACATTGGCAAGAGCACTTATGCTTTGAAGCCATGGAGAATCCAAACAAAGAAAAATTTTATTGCCTCTCTATGTTTCCCTATCCTAGTGGTAATTTACACATGGGACATGTACGCACGTACTTGCTTGGTGATGTCATTGCTCGTTACCAACGCATGTTGGGGAAAAATGTCCTGCATCCCATCGGCTGGGATGCATTTGGACTCCCCGCTGAAAACGCGGCGCTCAAACATGGTGTTGCTCCGGCAGATTGGACTTATGCCAATATCAATCACATGCGTAAACAATTGCAGAAATTGGGCCTTAGCTTTGACTGGAGTCGAGAAATTACCACCTGTAAACCTGATTACTATCATTGGGAGCAGTGGCTATTTGTGCAACTTTTCAAAAAAGGATTAGTGTATAAAAAAGATGCTGTCGTCAATTGGGACCCTGTCGATCAGACTGTACTAGCGAACGAACAGGTCATCGATGGACGGGGTTGGCGATCCGGCGCGATCATTGAACGTAAAAAAATACCCCAATGGTTTTTTAAGATCACGGCTTATGCAGATGAGCTATTGGATGGTCTCGCTTGCTTAACGGCGTGGCCGGACGACGTCAAAACCATGCAACGACATTGGATAGGCCGGTCACGGGGCTTGTCTATCCAGTTTACTATGCATGATGCACCATGGAATACTCTGCACGTTTTTACAACACGCCCAGATACCTTGTTTGGCGTTACTTTTTTAGCGATCTCACCACAACATGCACTCGCTCTCCATGCTGCTGAACGCGATTCCACTGTGCAGAAATTTCTGGATAGTTACCAGCATGTACCTGTGTCAGAAGCCGCTACAGTTATTTTGGAAAAACAAGGCATCTGCATTGGCATGACAGCGGAACATCCCCTAACACAAGAACATTTACCTATTTGGATCGCTAATTTTGTAATGGACGATTATGGTTGTGGTGCAGTCATGGGTGTTCCTGCTCACGACGAACGGGACTTTGAATTTGCGAAAAAATATCGATTACCCATACGTCCTGTTATTCAATTACCAGAACAAATATCCGTTGACTACACACAAGGTCCTCTCGTCATTACAGGCCAATTGATCAATTCCGGCCCCTTTACTGGATTATACTCTGAGCAAGGCGCAACAGCGATAACAACACTGTTAGTAAACAAAGGACTGGCTACACAAGACACACGCTATCGATTACATGACTGGGGTGTATCGCGACAACGCTACTGGGGCACTCCCATCCCTATCATTTACTGCGAGCAGTGCGGTGTAGTACCAGTTCCTGAAAAAGATTTACCGGTTATCCTACCAGAAGCTGTTTACATCACGGATGAGGGCTCTCCCTTAAAAAAAATGCCCTCGTTTTATGAAACGGTATGTCCACAGTGTCATCAGCCAGCAAAGCGAGAAATCGACACATTAGACACCTTCGTGGAATCTTCCTGGTACTACGCACGCTTTGCCTGCCCTTTTCAAAACAACACGATGCTGGACGATCAAGCAAATTATTGGACGCCGGTAGATCAATATATTGGGGGTATTGAACACGCCATCTTGCACTTGTTGTATGCGCGCTTTTTTCACAAAGTGTTGCGTGATATGGGCTTATTGCATTCAAACGAACCTTTTATACGCCTGCTTACACAGGGCATGGTCCTTAAAGACTCTGCCAAAATGTCTAAGTCAAAAGGCAATACAGTGGATCCTGAACAATTGATGCAGCAATATGGATGTGACACCTTACGTCTGTTTGTTTTATTTGCAGCGCCACCTGAGCAATCCCTGGAATGGTCTGACAGAGGGATGGAAGGTGCGCATCGGTTTTTAAAAAGACTCTGGGCATTTGTATATCTGAATCCTTGGTTACGCAACTTTAATCCAGCACAGATCTTAAATCCATCCATGCAATTTGACTGGACGCTGCTTTCTACTGAGCAACGGAGTTTACGGCGTCAAATCTATACAATCTTGCAGCTAGCCGACCATGACTACCAGCGTCAACAATTCAACACGGTCATTGCAAGCTGCATGAAGCTACTAAACCTCTTGTATGCCGCCAAACAATCCCTACATTCTTCTTCTACTCCCGCTTGCCTTGACACACAATACATCATACATTTGGGTCTTAGTATATTATTACGATTGCTTGCTCCCCTCGTACCACATATTACCCAAGCGTTATGGCAGGCCTTGGCTTTTTCGGGACTTATTATAGACGCAGATTGGCCAATAGTAGTGGCCGATGCCCTGGTAGCAGAAGAGATAGCATGGGCCGTACAAGTTAACGGAAAATTGCGTGCTCATCTATCACTGGCAAGCACTGCTGATGAAACAGCAATTAAGGCAGCTGTCTTAAACAATGCCACCATTAAGCGTTACACTACAAATCAAACGATTAAGAAAATTATTATTGTCCCTAAGCGGTTGGTGAATATCGTCATTTAGGATTCCGTGTATGCTCAGGTGTTTTTACGGATTTTTTTGTGGCTGTTTACTCATTTCCCTTGCATTGAGTGGCTGTGGATTTCACTTGCGTGGCTATGGACCGCAAACACTGACCTTACCTACACTGTATTTAGTATCAAACCCACCCTACACAAATTTTAGTCAAGAACTACGGGCATCCCTCATGGCTATGGGAGTTGACGTTCGTACTTCACCGCCTGCACACATCATGCTACAGATCCTTTCACAAAATTTTAGCCGCACGATAACAAGTTTAGGTAACGCTGGCCAAACAACCACCTATCTACTTTCCTATACTGTACTGTTTCAATTAATTGATACTAGAAATAATAAAAACCATATTCTACTACCACCACAGCAAATTCGAACGACACGCAACTTTTCCATTGCTACAAACCAGTTAAGTGGTGATCTCAATATACAAGGCGACTTAAAGGAAGCGATGCAAAATGATCTTATTCAGCAACTCATCATGCGCTTAGCGGTAACACCCTCACATCAACGACTGTATTGTCCCATTTCACGGTAGTCTTACATGCAATGGCGTTATGAACAATTGACCAAACACTTCAGGGATCAACCCGATAAACCATTGGCTAGTATTTATTTGATCAGTGGCACAGAAATATTGCTCGTACAGACGGCCTGTGACACCATTCGGACCCACGCACAAAAACAGGGTTTTTCCGAACGCGAAGTCTTTTATGCAGAATCAGACTTGAATTGGCAAGCCATGCTTACACATTGTCATAATTACAGTCTGTTTGCCAAAAAACAGATCATAGAGCTTCATCTTGCACCAGAAGTTTCTGAAACAACGGCGCAAATATTGAAGACCTATGCCAGTGCTCCACCTCATGAGCAACTTTTACTCATTGTTGCAGGCAAACTGGATCGCCGCTTACAGCAAACAGAATGGTTTAAAAGTATAGAAGCTATTGGCGTCAGCATAACCATATGGCCCATAGAAAAATCCCAATTACCATCGTGGATCGTTGCACGTCTAGCCACTGTGGGATTAACCGCAGAAAAATCAGCTATCCAATGTCTTATTTCAGCGACTGAAGGAAATTTACTAGCTACAGCACAAGCCATCGAGAAACTGTCTCTCTACTTTACTGCAGATACTCCTTCTATAATTACTCAGGCAGCGATGCTAGCAGCACTTTCCGATAATGCACGCTTCATCCCATTTACATTGGCAGATGCTGCATTACAAGGTGAAGCTGCACGCTGCTTACGGATTTTACGCCGTCTCCAAGAAGAGGGTGTGGAACCTGTGTTAATACTCGGAGTACTCAGCCGTGAATGCCGATTACTCGCTTCGTTTGCTCTACAACTCTCCCAAGGCAAGGATATAAAGACGCTTTTCCGAACTCATCAAGTCTGGGAAAAGCGACAGTATATATTTCAACAAGCTCTGCAGCGCCATTCGCTCGCTCAATGTTATAGGCTCGTACGGTTGGCTACCCACTGTGATCACCTAGCCAAAGGAATAATAGTTGGAAATATTTGGGATACCTTACAGCAATTAAGTGTTCAATTGGCAGGAGCACAAACCTCATGCTAGGCATATTAGGGGGAAGCTTTGATCCTATTCATTATGGACATTTACATATTGCGCAGTCTTTGCACCACATGTTATATCTGCAAGCTGTGCATTTTATCCCCTGTAAAGCCCCCTTACTTGGCAAAAAAATAGTCGCCAACACCGCACAAAGATTAGCGATGCTGAAACTAGCGCTTATTGATTACCCCTATTGTTTTATCGATGAACGTGAGCTCCAGCGCAGAACTCCCTCCTATACACTGGATACTCTCATTGCCTTGCGGCATGAATTTGCTAATCTACCCTTGGCCTTAATTTTAGGAAGTGATAACCTAACTAATCTAAACCGTTGGTATGAGTGGAGAGCTTTAATTCAGTACGCTCACTTGGTCATTATACCCCGCCGTCCCGATGCATCTGAAGTCTACCATCCTTCCGTCCAGGCCTTTATTCAGAAATTTCGGGTTCAGGATGTTCGTTGCTTACAACAACAAGCTGCTGGATTTTTATTGATAACTCATGTAAAACCGCTTGCTATCTCAGCCAGTAGAATACGGACGGAAATCGCCCAGGGCCTGCGCCCTGTTAATTTATTACCTGCATCCGTTCTGGACTACATTACGGAAGAAAAATTATATCTATGACACACACCGTTGCAACCGCATCGATCTTCACAACAGACATCATTCCGTTACTCGTGGATCATAAAGCCAGGGATCTGACTGTATTCGATGTCAGTCACGTCACCGACATTACGGACTTAATGATCATTTGTAGCGGTAATTCGAATCGTCATATTAAAACATTAGCGGATTACGTGGTGACGACTGCTAAACGAAAAGGGATCGTTGTCTTGGGTGTGGAAGGAGAAAAGGAAGCAGAATGGGTGTTAATCGATTTGGTCGATGCTGTTGTACACATCATGATGCCCAAGGTACGTGAATTTTATAGTTTAGAGAAATTATGGGGAAAATCCGCTAATGAGGTAACGTCTGGCCTGCTTTAACATTTTTTACTTGTAAAAGTTTATGAAGTTGAGTGCTTTACCAAATCCATAACTTCGGCTTAAAGACTAAAATAGCATATTTACAATAATGGGATCAGTAAGGATATCTTTATAAAAAATGATAGATCAGGTGTAAGGTAAACCATGCATAAATAGCCGCCATTAAATCGTCGATCATAATACCAAATCCTCCAGGTAGTTTACGATCTATGTAAGCAATCGGCCAGGGCTTCAGAATATCAAACAGACGAAACAAAAAAAAACCTAGGACAATCCATAACCATCCACACGGCGCTGCCCACATCGTGAGACCAAATCCACAAACCTCATCCCACACAATACCTGAATAGTCACGAATACCTATATCACGTTCGATCACATCACAGATCCAAATACCTACGACTATAGATAAAAAAAGAACAACGCTATAATTTGCTACTGATAAAGATCGAATGAGATAGTACAAAGGAACTGCCACGAGTGTTCCACAAGTACCCGGCGCAACAGGCGACAGCCCCGCTCCGAAAGCGAAAGCGACAAAATAGAGGGGGTGACTAAACACCTTGCGCACGAGATCTTGTTTCATTTTTAAAGCAGTTTCCTAGGCACTCGCCTGCAGACTGCTAGACCGCAAGGAGGAATCTTCGACGCTTGCACACAACGGCATTTGCGCCTCCTGATCATTTAGGTTGTCCCGCGCAGAACCAAAAAACGCCTGAACACTAACAAAAGACGAACTTGACGAAACAGAAATTTTAGAGGTTGTACTCAAGTTTGTTCCCATTGTTAATCCTTCCAAGTACGCCTTCCTCCTTTCTACTTGCATTGAATTCCAGTCTCTACGTTGACAACATGTCTGCTTCATATTACGCACTACAAAATAATATTGTTCTCGCGGTTTCTGAAGCCGCATGTTAACAAAGCAGGCTTCTATTACTGTAAGCTGACACACTGCAGATGCAAGATGGGAAGTGTAATATTGCGCAGCATCCTGGTCCTGCATAACACTCTCCAACTTATTAAAATTTTGGTCAAAAAAGATATTTTTGAGTGCTTTCAAACTAAACAAGAGCTGATCCGGAACTCTATCTTGGAAATACAGAGGTGATAATTCTAGTTTTAACAGACCCTGCTGTAGCGAGTAAAGATTGCTTCTTGACAGTGCAGGACCTGTACCTTGCACTTCCAAAATTTCATCTGCCACCATAAGCAATGAACCTTTGCTCAGAAAATCAGGATTACATAACACATCCCATTCCGGAAGAAGGCATTGTAAATAAATTTTTAGCATTGCAACATCTTGCATGAGGGTACAAAGCTCTGAATTCTCTCTACTTGTTGCACTCATATGCCAAGACTGCTCCATTAATTTTGTCAAAGTACCTGCACAACGATCTAAACTGTTTTTACAAGATACAGCATCAAAATTAGCTAATTCCATTTCCATTTTTACTGCTGCTTGCATCCTTTCTAGTGAAGTAGTCATTTCCTGTATCTGCTTCTTGGCCGTAGATAAACTATCTTGATCCGTTAAGTCTTGGGCACACATATGTAGTGCATTCAGGCAATCGTTAATACCAGCGCACCGAAATTTCATGATTTTTTCTGCACTAAGGCTTTCTACACTTCTAGCAAAACCTCTAAACACACTTTGCCTTGAATCACGACTAGGCCTTAATAGCGATGCATCTACTTCTCTCGTGCCAAGCTCTTGCTCTTGAGTCGAAACATTAGGTCTCGCCCATCTCGTCCGTTTTATGCAAACATAGACACCACCAAACATCAGGGCAGCACTGACGACCACAACAAACGGTATACCTACAGCCGCAGCCACTATTACGGTCTGGCTCAAAGATCCTGCTTCACTCGTTGTAGATTCGTTTCCTCCATTAGTCATAGTAAAATTTTGACGAGGAGCCATAGTGCTGCTAAGAGGAACCATGTTGCTAAAAGGAATACTGAACCTCTCATGTTGCGTCGCGGTGGTAGTGCTGGATGGTGAACGAACAATTAACCTTCTCATTGTTAAAGGAAAAGGAATCGGTAATATATCCGGTCTGACTGTCGTTATCATTGAGGTGGTGATCTGCGCCACCGGTGTAGTGATGGATGATGTACGAGATGTACGAGATGTACGACTAGATAAACGAGTTAGGCTGGTGGTGGAGCTAGCAACTGTCGGAATTAGCGCTGCCGCCTCATATGCTTTATTTTCTTCAATGCGACGGTTTTCTTCTATTTCTTGTTGTAATACAACCTGCAGCATAGGTATATCCATTTTCATGTACGGAACACGCGGATTGTGTAACGCCTTCAATGCCTGCCTCATAGTACTAGAATGCAAGAGCAAATCTTGGAACTCTGCTGGTATATCACTAGCAAAATCCATGTGCAAGGAACCACTCGCATCGTAGAGTTTTATGCTTTTGATTTGACGATTAAGATCAAAAGGCCAATTGAGCGCGTTCATTCCAAACATCGATTGAATAACTTTGCTACGTTCTGCTTTATCGATGTTGCCAAGCTTGAGCTCGCTCAGCATGTTCTCCATAAAACATGCTAATACAGTTTGTATAAACCAATCATAATCCCCAGAGCCTATTGATCGAGGCCAATGAGTACCTGGCGGTGATAATGTAGGCGGCATATGACAACTTATGTTTAGAGCTAGCTTGAAACTGATATCCAAGAATTCAATTTCTAGCCACTTCCCTCCTGCAATGAAGTGTGCAAACAGTGGACTTTGTTCTACATCCCACCTGTATCGATCATCTGGACCATCCACATCTTGTAATAGAGCTTGGTCGTCTTGATTTAATTTAGTAAGCCATGTATTAAAATTCTTCTCCTCCTGCTGAACATACTCTTTAAGTGCAGTATCGATATCCTTTTTATTCTTTGCCACTTGTATTCCCTTTAACAAGGTGACACTTTCGCTTATATTACCTATCTTAAATACATACTGTGCTGCCAAATTTCCCCAAAAATAAGCCGGATACCCGCGTATCGTATTGAAACACATTATTTCCGATAGATTTTTAATTGCAGCACCTGCATTACCTGACTTAAACATCTCGTGTAACTTACCTATCTTCAAAGGATCGACGCCATCTCCTTGCCGGGAAAAATTTAAATAATCTGCGAATCCTTCGACGAGAGTACCCGAAAGATACCTATAATTTTTTCCTAGCCATTTACACATGAGTACATGACCAGTTTCATGCCCCAGATTTAGCACTTCCACTCCATCTTCCTTCTGCCCGGGAGTTTGATAAACATGAACAGTATTCCAGCCATCTGCTCCACACACTCCTCCAGTGACCCCGCCGCCACTACTATTAACCCCAAAAAACCTCCATCCATAATGCTGAAAGTGATACTGGTTGTTCCATACATACATTTTGATAAAATTACGCCTTTGTTCTGCGTCACCTAGATCGTGTTCTGCGTCACCTAGATCGAATTTTTTCTTTAAGGCCTCCGTCGTGCGATATGCTATTTTTATTCGATCTACAACTTCCTCCACTTGTTGGAGAGAAAAGCGATCGTAATGAATCGTTATATTCAAACCAGAGGAGCCGTCATTTTCAGTAAAATTTGTGACCTGATCATGCGGTAAAATTGTCTGAGGTTCAACGATTTTATGAGTTCCATTGAAAGCCATCTGGTCCTGTGGTGCTAGATATCTAACGTACAGCATCCCGGTGTCTACTGAAACATCCTCTACAGGATATTCGGGATATTTCGTAGAAATCTCCCTGCGAGCCCATGCCGCGCTATCTCGTACATAACTATCGCTTGCTGCCCAGACCTTTGCTGAAGTAGATGCAAGTCGTTGCTGTTTAAAAAATAGAAGTCCTTCCGTAAACATCCTCATCGGATCCCAACCATTCCACGGAGTATGAGTCACTATGAGTTGTTTCATCATGTGTAGCCACACTAAAACCTCCTGTTCCGAAACCAGGTTTTTCAATAAATAATTCCCAACTACTCTATAAATTTCTCCAATAAATGCTTCAGCCTTTTTGGCATAAGCTAGATGGCGTCTTTTTGTCGCAGCCTCAACTACTTGCTTCAACAGGACATTGTCTTCTGCCCTGAGATGAGGTTCCCAAACGACTAATATATCTTCCCATTCGCTGCAAGCTTCTGGCCTCTGTAACAGTGACTCCGGATGCTGGCGAATTAGCGATCCAATGATGTAACGAAGCTTGTCAATCGATTCTGCTGACAGTTCTATCTGATTTTCAGCAGAATTTGTACTCCTATTTCTAAGATACCAAAAAAAATATTTCTGAATATCTTCCGATAATACTCCTCCATTCTCTCGCAGCTGATCATATGCTTCACAGATCACCTGATTCCCATGGGGATATAAGTTCTCCCAAGAAGCTTGCCCGTTATTAGCAGCACCACCATCCAGAACTTGCTGTAAATAACGGGGACCTGGACAACTAGCTTTTTTGATAGACCATGTCGTCATGGCCGCTGCCGCTACTATAGGTTGACCTACTATCAACCACCCTAGCACATGGCTCAATTGCTTTGCGCTAGATACCATACGTGCTGCGCTAGTGAATGGATGTGTAACACTTTTCACCGTAGAAACAACAGCTTTACCGGTTTGATGAACGCTAGCTACTGCCACTTGTTGAGCTACACCAGCCATATTTCTAGTCATTTTACAAACCGGCTTTACGATATGTAATAACATGCTTGCAGAAGTCACAACAGAGAACGGGTTGCACATTGCGCGCATTAACGACATGTCGGAAAACATTTCCTCTGACACGCGTTGTTTCGATGATTCGAACAGTTTCACCGCCTCGCGCTTGTTCGGATCTGGGGAATGTCGATATTCATTCACACGTAAACATAATGGAGCAAACTCTCTCCCTTGCTCACATTGCTGATAGGCTATCTCTAGCTCTTTCCATCGCTCCAAAATCTCTGGTTGAGAAGATTGTAGTAATTTTACTTTTATTACTAACTGTCGATAGGCTGCAGCAGGCTGACCATCAAGGAATTCAATCAATTGAAAACCGGATTCTGTCTCAACGGTGTCACCATCTACACTCAATTTTTCTAGATAGCGAAGCAACTTAGATACTTCCTCGTAAAAATTAACATTATTTTTTTCTTTTTCATTTTTTAAAAAATGCAAAATTTTATCAAAATTTAAGTCAACCCCCCATTTTTTTTCGTAGTCTTTCATAATTGATTCAAATAAGCTGATTGAATTTTCATATACATTTATGGATCTTTGTTCTTTTTTAGCGCTTTTAGATTTTGGCATAATAAAATTCCGAAATTATTATTTTTATTAAAATATGCAGCGGGTTGTATCATAAACATTTCAGATCAATATTTCATCAATATTAAAAAAAATTGATAATTAATTTTATCATTAAGATAATGTAAAATAAAATTTTTCAGTACTATTGAAAAAAAATATTTATAAAATATAAGAAAAAAACAATTTTATTTTAAAAAATTACCTATTTATGAAATTTAAAAAAACATTACCTAAAAATATTATAGAAATATCAAAGAATAGTTAATTTTTTAAAAAATAATTATTTAAAATTTTTTACATTCAGCTATTTATAATAAGAATTTAAGATTGTACTTATTCATTTATACGAATGAATAAGTACTTTTTAGCTAAAAAATATAAATCGAACGGGTAAAATTTGGTTGGCGCATCCTTGCGCTTTGATTATCCTGAACGTCATAGGTCATCGCTTTTTAGCGAGCTCCTACAAGAACTGGCTATGCAAAATGAACACGACAATCTTTCAAACTGCTTGTACTGGAAAGTGATTGAGCCTCACCCCCCTGCGATGCAGCAAAGAATAGTGGACTAGAGACAGCCGCTGGAAGTAATGGCTTCTCAACATCCTGCGCTGAAGCAAACAATAATGATGGACTAGAGACAGCTACATCAGAAATTACCATCCCCCACCTTTGTAGACTCGTTTCCTGCGTGGACAACGCCTGCGTTCTTAGAGGAGCTGGCATACATTGAAAACATTTCTCTTGCATACGACGCAACACGCACATATAACTAATTTTAAGTTTTACATTAGGTATTTCTTCTACACAAGATTGTATTGTTTTAATATGCTGCACTACAAACTTAAGAAAATTACTGCAATATGTAGTCGCTTCCTGAGTAGTCAGACCTGCCTTATCATTCAAACGCTTGTTACAAACTACTGTTTCTAGTGCTCGAAAAGCACTAAAAAACTGATTTTTCTGAGCTTCTTGCTCAAAGCATAGAGAAACCGGTTCTAGCATAAGCATGTTCACTTGTAAAAAGAAAAGAGCTTTTTTTGACAATGCAGAATCTGCATCTGTCGCACCCTCTGTCTCATCTTCCCCCTCAAATAAGGAATCGTTGTTCCAACAATCAGGTTGACATATCTCAGACCATACAGTCTGCAAACAGATCAAATAGATATGCAACTCTATAATATTTTCTTTTAAGCGGCACACATTCCATTTGTTTGTACTGTCTATCAATGTTTCACTCTTCCGTGCTATTTCGTATAGGTTCTCTGCACGACTATCATCAGCCAAAAAATTTTCTAACAGCGTCTTAAAAGTTTCATAATTATGCATGGAATCCTTTGATACATTACGTACCGCTTCTTGCATCGATTTCAATGAATCAATCATCTCCTGCTTCGGATCAATCATCTTCTGCTTCCTCTGCTTCAAGACTGCTACAGACTCTATGGAGCTGCTCAGTTTACCCAAGCGATCATAGATATTAGCTAACCGAAACTGAATAATTTGTTCTTCACTCAGCGCAGAACCCTCCGGTAACTCTCGATTTACATCGCGCATTGGAACAAGTTCTCGAGCCGCTGACACAGGATGTGTTTTTTTCAATTTGTTAGCAACGAAATAGGCGGTACCTAGTAGAGCTCCAGCACCTACTACCGCCCCTACAACCGCTGGCACCGCAACACCTGCGACTCCGCTAGAAGATTCTATTTCACTGCTTGTAGATACGTTCCCTCCGTTAGTGAAATTTTGTTCAGGAAGTGTGCTATTGATAAAAGGTGATGTATCCGATCTGGCTGTTACCGCTAAGATGAATTGACTTGCTCCTAGCAACCATAGCCAAGTGCTGAATTGTTGTGCCCCGGATACGATACTTACTGCTCTAGCGCCCGCAGAAGCAACAGCATTACCTGTCTGATTAACACTGACTACTGCTGCCTGCTGAGCAACATCAGCTACATTTTTAGCCATTTCGACGACCGGCTGTACGATACGTGATGACATGCGTTGAAGGGTCACAACAGTGGCCGCTTTTTTCATCGCAGTAACTACCGGCATCTTTGAAAACCTTTCCTCTGCAACGCGTTGTTCCGAATATAAATTTATAGATTTTTTTTTAGCGCTTTTAGATCTTGGCATAATGAAACTCCGAAATTATTCTTTTAAATATGAAGCGATACAAATCATATTTCTTTAAAAACTTGCTCTGGAACTAACACGACAATCTCTCGCACTGCTTATATCGGGCAACGATATATCCTTCTTATCCTCACGCAATAATGGACTAGAGACAGCCATCTGAACATTTTCTCGAGCATTTTCTCGAGTCGACACATTGGTTCCCGTTCTCCATTTTTTAGCAAAAAAACAAGCGGCGATGCCTCCTCCTACTCCTAGCACTGCAGCCGCCACCAAAACTGGAGCCACAATACCTGCGACCCCGCTAGAAGATCTTATTTCACTGCGTGTAGATACGTTCCATTCATTACTGAAATTTTGATGCGGAAGCAGCGTACTATTACTAACTTGCATTTCTCGCACCGCTGAAATCGCCGTTGACTCCGTTGTTGAAACCATAGGATATAACCGGGAAGGTGGTGATGTATCCGATTCGGCTGTTACTGTCGCTGTTGAGATGACTCGCGCCTCTGTAGTAGTGCTGAAGAATAATGAACGGCTAAATGAGGTAATGTTAGAGCTGCTAGCTTCTTGCATTAGCGCCGCCTTATATTGATGACTTTCCAAAACCTGTAGTCGCAATAGAGTCCTCCATGTATCGCAATCATTTATTACTGTCGCCATACGTGGATGGATTGACAGCCACTTCTTACGTGCGTACGCAGAGTGACAGACAAAATCCGTTAGCTCAGCCGGAATAGCGTTAACAGAATCACTCACTAAGACGCTACTCGCATTATAGGATTTGATACTTATAATCTGACGATTAAAAAACTCACTGGATTCGTTACCACCTAGTATCGATTGAATAATTCTTTGCTGCATTGTTTCATCGCTTGGTAGATATTCTGCTAGCTCCAGGAACATCTGGGCAAAGACGCCCCTTAACAAACTATTCATGAACCAATTATAATCATACACAGACATTGGCTGAGTTTGATGAACACCACCACCTAATGTAGATTCCTCTGTAGTTTCCCAGTGACGCGCTATGTCGTTTTGGCGCATGGTAAAAATGGTATCGCGAAAAAAAACTTGTAAATACATCCCGCCATTACTGTTAATAAAATGAGAAAACTGCTTGCTCTGTTTTATATCCATCCTATACAAACTATTCGCATCACCAGAACGCTGTGTATCTGGAATTCGGTAATTTTTACTTAATGCCGTTAATTCCGTAAGCCACCGAGTAAAAGGCTCTGCTTCCTGCTGCTTATATTGTTCGAGTAAAGCGTCGCTTTCCTTCTTACTTTTTCCTTGTTGCAGTCCTGTAAAAAGAGAACGTGAATTCTCCAAATCTTGTGACGTACAAAACATATACTGCGCAAAAAAATAGTTGTTACTATTCGAATACCTCATTTCAAGTGGGCTTTTGATTTTGTCTGATTCCTTTGATTTTAACCGCTCGTTCAATTTAGACATCCTTACAGGATCAGTGGAATTAGTACCAAAGCGGACACAGTCTATCAATCCTGTGATGAACGCATATGAAATGCTACCGTTTGCAGCGTTTTGTCCAAGTAGCGTATAAACCATTGCACGGGAAATTTCATGTTTTTCTTCCTCTTTTTCTTGGTCTTTATAAAGAAAAGCCTCCTCTAAAATCTCTGCAGGAGTCCTCTTAGAAAACAGTCCTCTATAACGCAGAGAATAAAATTTGTTACGAAACACATAAACTATCAAGGAACTTTCTTCTCCTACTCCTGTTGCACTGTACAATGTAAACTTACGCATAAAGACATTCATATTTTGATGTTGTTGCTTTATTTGCGCGACCAATTGTTCTAATTCTGTGGAAGAAAGATCACAGTGGTGAATAGTGATTTTCAGATCAGAGAAACCAGACTCCGCAGGAATATGTGCTCGCTCTACTTTAGGTAGAATCTGCCTAGGATCAACGACTCTATAGAGCCCATTGAAAGCTGCCCTATCCTGTAACTCTAAGTGTTGAACGTATTGCATCCATACATCTTCTTGAAGGAGCTGCATAGTATAACCTAGAGACCTCTTGGGAATTTGTGCGCAGCCCATTTTAATAATATCTTGTACAGACTGATCGATCTCCCCGCAGATCCTTGCTGCAGTGAAAACATCTCGTTGCTTTGCTACACGCCGTTGGTGTATAAAAAAATTAAGCCCTAACCTGAATACAGTCGTCGGCTCTTCAACATTCCACGGAGTATTACTTAGAACGAATATTCGCATCTGGCTTAGCAACACTAGAACGTTCCGTGCAGAAACCAAAGGATCAGATAAATAATGCCCAACCGTTCTAACAAGTTCTATAGCAAATGCCTCAGCTCCCGGAACATAAGCCAGATTCCTTTTTTTTATGGCCGCATTAATAACTTTTTCTAATAGATCGCTATCTTTTTCCCTGAGATAGGGTTCCCAAACGACTAATACATCTTCCCATTCGCTGCAAGCACCGGGTCTTTGTAACAGTAACTCCGTCTCTGCATACTGGTGAATCAGCGATCCAATGATGTGACGAAGCTTGTCAATCGATTCTGCTGACAGTTCTATCTGATTTTCAGCAGAATTTGTACTCCTATTCCTAAGATACCAAAAAAAATATTTCTGAATATCTTCCGATAATACTCCTCCATTCTCTCGCAGCTGATCATATGCTTCACAGATCACCTGATTCACATGGGGATATAAGTTCTCCCAAGAAGCTTTCCCGTTATTAGCAGCACCACCATCCAGAACTTGTGGTAAATAACGGCGACCTGAACAACTATCTTGTTTGATAGACCATGTCGTTATGGCCGCTGCTGCCACTATAGGTTGACCTACTATCAACCACCCTAGCACATGGCTCAATTGCTTTGCGCTAGATACCATATGTGCTGCGCTAGCGTATGGATTGTTAACACTCCTCACCGTAGAAACAACGGCTTGACCTGCTTGATTAATACGGACTACTCCCGCCTCAGCCGCATCCCTCACTATTTTCAAAACCGGCCGTACGATACGTGATGATACATTTTTCCAAGTCATAACCGTAGCTGCTTGTTGCGCCGCGTTAACTACTGACATCGTTGAAAACTTTTCACCTGAAACGTGTTGTCCTGATAACTCGAATCGTTTCACCGCTTCGCGCTTATTCGGGTTTGAGGAATTTCGATATTCCTCTACGAGTAAAAACAATGAAGCAAACTTTCCCGCTTGCCCACATTGCTGATACGCTAGCTCTAACTCTTTCCAGTGTTCCAAAATCTCTTCTGAAGAAAATTGTAGTAATTTCACTTTCTCTACTAAATGTTGATAGGCTTTAGCTTGCTCACCACGAACGTATTCAACAAAACAGTCGGATCTTGCGTCAACGGTATCGTCCTCTATACCAAATCTTGTTAAATAGAAAATAAATTTAGAGACGCCCTCATAAAAACGGTCATCATTTTTTTCTTTTGCATCTTTTAGAACCAATAAGATCTGAGAAAAATCTAGCATTTTTGATGGATCCTGAATCCATTTTTCCATAATTGATTCAAATAATCTTATTAATTGTTCATCTAAATTTATGTGTTTTTGTTTTTTGTTCACGCTTTTAGAACTTGGCATAATGAAATTCCTAAATTATTCTTATTATTAAAATATGAAGCGGGATTAATCATAAACATTTATGATCGATATTGCATTAATATTCTAAAAAATTGATGATTAATTTCACCATTAAGATAATGTAAAATAAAATTTCTCAGTACTGTTATAAAAAAATAATTTATAAATTAAAAGAAAAAAACAATTATATTTTAAATAATTACCTATTTTTTAAAATATAAAAAATATTACCAAAAAAATATAATAGAAAATAAGGAAATGGCTAATTTTTGAAGGAATTATTATCTACAAAATGCTGAAATCCAGTCCTGTTTAATATAAATTGTGTATTTTCTTTAACATACACATTAAGACCAGGATCCTTTGTGATAACTCCGATGCAAGTAACAGGGTAGGAAATTTTTTTTAAGCACTGTTGTAAAGTTTTTTCATACGTTGGAGAAACAGTAAAACATAATTCATAATCATCGCCTGCACTCAAAGCCAATTGCCAGGCTTCTTCAGAAGATAGTCTTTGTAAAATGTCTGAAAGCGGAAGCTCAGTTACGGTAAGCTTTGCACCTACCTGACTCGCTGATAAAATATGACCTAAATCTGCAGCTAAACCGTCTGAAATATCAATGGCACTGCTGGCGAGACCGCGCAATGCTAGACCCATATCTACTCGTGGTTGTGGACGATGTAGACGCTGTATCAAACATTGGATCTGTTTTTCATTGAATGAGAATGGCGTGCTATTTTTTAAATAAGCCAACGCCAATCCTGCATCTCCGAGTGTCCCACTCACGTAGATACGGTCACCTACTTGTGCACCCGAACGAAGTAATGCTTGTCCAGCTGGAACAAAACCTAAGGCTTGAACGGTAACGCTTAAAGGCCCACTGCTAAGATTACCGCCTACAAGCTGGCAATGAAAATCTCGCATTAAAGAAAAAAAACCCTGTGCAAATTGTTGCAACCATGTTTCATCTGCGATTGGCAGTGTTAATGCAAGCAAAATCCAGGCAGGTTCCGCACCCATCGCGGCTAAATCACTTAAATTAACCGCTAAAGATTTATATCCAATATCCGCAGGTGAAGCACTCGCTGGAAAATGTTTGTCTTGTACTAAGGTATCTGTGGTCACTACCAGGTGTTGACCATGAGGTGGTCGCAATAACGCTGCATCATCCCCTATGCCCAACACGACATCAGAACGACACAGCTCTATCGTATTAAAAAAATGCTGAATTAAATCGAATTCGCGCATCAATACAGCCAAATTGTCTTATCAATCAATAAATTCCAGTGGACGCCTCTTATGTGCTAATCCATGTAAAACACCGTTGATATACTTATATCCATCCGCTGCACCAAAGCATTTTTCCAATTCTATTGCTTCATTTAACACAATTTTATAGGGCGGCTCAGCCTGTTTACACAGCTCATAGGCAGCTAACCTTAAAACGGCTAATTCTACAAAACCCAACGCTTTGACAGGCCGATCCAAAAAGGCTTGCAATTGTTGATCTAGATCGGGATAACACGCCATGATGCCACGGACCAGTGTTTGAAAGTAAACCGTGTCCACACTCACCATCTCTTCTTGCGATAAAAACTGGCCTTCAATTTCGGATAAGGTATGCTGCGTCAGTTGCCACTGATAAATGGCCTGCATGGCAAAACGACGGGCACGCTGTCTTGCTTTAATACTATTTTGTTTTGGTTTCAACGTCATTAGCTTTTTTTTGTGAAGAAATCTCCTGTTTCAATTGTTCAATGACCTGATTAAATGCCTGCACATCCTGAAAACTACGATAAACAGAAGCAAATCTGACGTAAGCAACCGGATCCAAAGCACACAACTCCTCCATAACCCACTCTCCTATCTGCCGCGAAGAAATTTCTCGCTCACCGGATGAACGCAATTTTTTCACCAAGCGCAGGACCACTGCTTCAACTTGCTCACCGGTAATTGGCCGCTTTTCTAGAGCCTTTAGCATGCCAGCGCGTAGCTTTGCTGGATCAAACGCACTGCGGGTATTATCTCGCTTTACCACTCGAGGCAAACCCAGCTCAGCAGATTCAAAACTACTAAAACGCTCATTGCAAACCAGACACTCACGACGACGACGCACTTGATGACCATCATGGCTAAGGCGTGAATCGATTACTTTCGTATCCGCTGCATTGCAAAAAGGACAGTACATAATACGAAATCCCAGGTACAGGAGGTCATGAGTATACTGGAAATTGCTGGCATAGTGTGATGACTTGCTTACGGATTCCGGCAATGACAGAAGGATCGCGGCGATCTAAAATATCACTAACCCAGCTTGCTATCTGGCAAGCTTCTTTTTCTTTCAATCCGCGTGTTGTCAACGCAGGAGTTCCTATCCGTATACCACTGGTAATAAAAGGACCTTGTGGATCGTCAGGGATCGCATTCTTGTTTAACGTGATATGAGCATCTTCCAAATGTTCTGCCGCTTCCTTACCAGTGATATGTTTAGCAGTTAAATCCACAAGAAATAGATGATTATCCGTTCCACCTGACACAATTTTATAACCTCTTTCAGCCATTGTGTCCGCCATGGCCTTAGCATTAGCAATAACCTGTTTTTGATAGGTTACAAAATCAGTCTGCAAAGCTTCTAGAAAAGCCATTGCTTTTCCAGCAATGACGTGCATGAGCGCACCTCCTTGTAGGCCGGGAAATACAGCGGCATCTAATTTCTTTTCTAGGGTTGGATTGGATTTTGCCAAAATCAACCCTCCACGAGGACCGCGCAAAGTTTTATGTGTACTGGAGGTTACGACATCTGCCAGCGGAATAGGCGACGGATACAATCCTGTAGCAACTAAGCCCGCAATATGAGCCATATCTACCATAAAATAAGCGCCTATTTCATCCGCAATATCACGAAAACGCCCCCAGTCGACGATACGTGAATAAGAAGAAAACCCAGCGATGATCAGCTTAGGTTTATGGATTTTCGCTAATTTTTCAACTTCTTCATAGTTGATCAACTGCGTTTTGCTATCCACTCCGTAAGCCACAGCCTGAT
>JABDBU010000013.1:0-161 GCA_013288455.1 Gammaproteobacteria bacterium
GAGCAGTTTTTTGTATTTTGTGCCGCAGATCTCTATTTGTATTTATGGTTCGTTTGATCGTATAATCCGCCACGTTTTGGGACCCAAATTTGCCGTGAGCTTTGGTGTGGCTAAGCGACCGATTAATATCAATTTACTGACCATTCGCTTTCCAGTAACAG
>JABDBU010000013.1:171-18302 GCA_013288455.1 Gammaproteobacteria bacterium
TTTGTTGATACCTGCTTTTTTATGGATCTTTGCTATTTCATTGAAGAGTCCTGAGGGGTTTTTTGTAGTCCGTCGTTACTTAACGTGTCCATTGAGTAAGCTTGTTTTACTAGCTGTTTTGCTAACCCTTTTTTATCATCTGTTGGCGGGTATTCGTCATCTATTCATGGATGCAGGAATCGGTGAAGGTCTGACACAAGCACGTTTTAGTGCGCAATGTATCGGGATAGTGGCTATTTTAGTGACTGTGTTAATGGGAATTTATTTGTGGTAAAAGAGTTGAGCAATGCCTTCAGCTTAACAGGAAGTGGCTTACGAGACTGGCTCGTGCAGCGTATTACTTCGTTGATCATGCTGGTTTACATCATCTTCCTATTATCGTTCTTTGTCGGACATGCACGGATAGATTATGTATGCTGGCAGGCGTTATTCACAACTTCAATCGTGCGTCTGCTGAGTAGTTTATTTTTATTTAGTGTGATTTGGCATGCTTGGGTAGGAGTGTGGACAGTGGTGACCGATTATATTAAGCCATTTTTTTTACGATTGATCATTCAAACTGTCGTTGTTGTTGCGCTATTACTCTATTTAATGTGGGGTTTGGCTATTCTTTGGGGTCATTGATGCGCATGCCAATACCATCCTATACCTTTGATGCCGTGATCGTTGGTGCTGGTGGTGCTGGCATGCGAGCCGCACTGCAGTTAGCCAACTCAGAAAAAAAAGTTGCGCTTATTTCTAAGGTGTTTCCTACCCGTTCGCATACTGTGTCTGCACAAGGAGGAATTACATGTGCCTTGGGTAATGCCCACGAGGATGATTGGCGCTGGCATATGTATGACACGGTGAAGGGCTCAGATTATATCGGTGATCAGGACTGCATTGAGTATATGTGTCAAGAGGGTCCTCAGGCGGTCTATGAATTGGAGCACATGGGACTTCCTTTTTCACGTACAGATTCTGGAAAAATTTATCAGCGTCCTTTTGGTGGCCAATCAAAAAATTTTGGTGGTGAACAGGCGGCGCGTACTTGCGCGGCGGCCGATAGAACAGGTCATGCTTTGCTGCATACACTGTATCAGCAAAATTTAAAAGCGAAGACGCATTTTTTTAATGAATGGTATGCGATCGACCTCGTTAAGACTAGCGATGGACGAATTGCTGGTTTGACCGCATTGTCCATTGAGACCGGTGAGGTGGTTTTTTTTCACAGCCGTGCGACAGTATTGGCAACCGGTGGGGCGGGTCGTATCTTTCAATCGACTACCAACGCATTGATCAATACAGGCGATGGTGTAGGTATGGCGTTGCGGGCGGGTATTCCAGTGCAGGATATGGAAATGTGGCAGTTTCATCCTACGGGTATCGCGGGTGCTGGTGTGTTGGTGACAGAAGGTTGTCGCGGTGAAGGAGGTTATTTAATTAATAAAAATGGAGAACGCTTTATGGAGCGTTATGCGCCGCATGCGAAGGATTTAGCTTCGCGTGATGTTGTGGCGCGTGCGATGGCATTAGAACTTCGGGCTGGTAATGGCTTTGATCCACAAGGCATTGATCATCTGGAGTTGAAGTTGGACCACCTCGGTGCTGATATCATTAAGAAGCGTTTGCCAGGTATACGTGAGTTGGCTATGACATTTGCGCACGTTGATCCCATTACTACACCGATCCCTGTGGTGCCGACTTGTCACTATATGATGGGTGGATTGCCGACAAATAAGCAAGCACAGGTGTTGACCGTAGATATGCAGGGCTGCGATCGCATCGTTCCAGGTTTGTATGCCGCAGGGGAGTGTGCTTGTGTCTCGGTTCACGGTGCTAATCGCTTGGGTGGTAATTCCTTACTGGATTTGGTCGTATTTGGTCGTGCGGCTGGATTGCATGTAAAACAGGCATTACAACAAGATTTATCTCTACAAGCGGTGACTATAGATGCATTAAACCAAGCGTTATCGCGGTTAAATCGTTGGAATAGTGCTAAACAAGGAGAAAGTGTGGTCGAAATTCGCCATGCCATGCAAAAGACGATGCAGAATGATTTTGGTGTTTTTCGTACTGAAAAATATATGCGAGAAGGCTTAGCCAAGTTGATTGAACTCAGGGGGCGCTTGCAATGTGCAATATTAAGCGATCAAAGTCGAGTTTTTAATACAGCCCGAGTAGAAGCTTTAGAGCTAGAGAACCTCATGGAGGTTGCTTATGCTTCTGCTGTCTCGGCGTTGACACGTCAAGAAAGTCGCGGTGCCCACAGTCGTGAGGATTATCCTGAACGGGATGATAAAAATTGGCTAAAGCACTTGCTTTATTTTGCAGATAGCGATCGAGTGGCTTTTAGAACGGTTAATAACAAGCCTTTGTGTGTGCCGCCGATGGAGCCTGAAAAAAGGGTGTACTAAGAATTGATTAAATGTAAGGTTTGATTATGAAATTTTCTATTTATCGTTACGATCCTGAAAAAGATCAAAAGCCTTACATGCAAGATTATACGCTCGTACTGAAGACAGATAAAGATATGATGTTGCTCGATGCCTTGGAAGCTTTGAAGGTACAAGACCAAACGCTTTCTTTTCGTCGATCTTGTAGAGAGGGAGTGTGTGGATCTGATGGAATGAATATTAACGGTAAAAATGGTTTAGCCTGTACTACACCGCTATCCTCTTTAAAGTCTCCGGTCGTCATTAGGCCTTTATCTGGTTTGCCAGTAATACGCGATTTAGTAGTGGATATGAAGCCTTTTTATCAGCAATATGAAAAAGCCAAGCCGTATTTACTCAACGATGAAGAACCTCCTCCTGGGGAGCGTTTGCAATCTCCTGAAGAGCGAGACCAATTAGATGGCTTATATGAATGTATTTTGTGTGCTTGTTGTACCAGCGCGTGTCCTTCCTACTGGTGGAATCCGGATAAATTTTTAGGACCCGCTGCTCTACTATGGCTTTGCCGTTTTTTAGTGGATAGCCGTGATATCGCAAGGGAACAACGTCTTTCTGAGTTAAATGATCTATTTAGTTTATTTCGCTGTCGTACTATTATGAATTGTACCAGTGTATGTCCAAAGGGGCTGAATCCTGCCAAGGCCATCGGTCATGTCAGGACAATGCTACTTAAAGCAGAGGTATAGGATAGGATTATTGATCAACCAGTTGATGCGTGTTGCTATGAACTGGCTGATGTGTTGTTACGGAAAGAATAAAAAAAATCGATGTGTCCTCTCTGCACTGGCCCAGGCTGAGTGGCTATAGCAGCGGGCGACTAGGGCATCGCTACGTATTGAAGGTAGGTTTTACGATCGTGAGTGAGTATAGCAAATCCACACTACAAGCCTTTCATGCAAATTCCTACCTATTCAGCGGAAATGGATCTTATATAGCGTCACTTTACGAACAATATTTGCGTGAACCTGCACAATTAAACAGCGAATGGCAGGTTTTTTTTAGTCAATTTTCGGATCATATGCCTGAAATTTCTCAGGCAGATATTCGCGCTTACTTTGCAACATTGATTCAGGAGCCTGCATCGGCCGGGAGCTGTGCTCAGGTTGAAGCATCGCTGCGGCTATGTAAAGTTAACAGCCTGATAGCGGCTTACCGTCGCTACGGTCACTACCAGGCTAATCTTGATCCGTTGGGTATGGCGCCTAAACGAGATATTCCTGATTTAAATCCAGAAAAGCATGGATTAAGCCATGAGGATCTAAACCAGCAATTGCATAAGATGGATTTATTACATCTACAAACTGTGTCGGTACAAACGGTGATCGAAACACTGCAGAGAATTTATTGTGCTTCCATTGGGTTTGAAACTCAGCATATTGTAGATGAAAAGCAGCGTACCTGGTTGCAGGAACATATAGAGTCTGTAGAGGGCGATGGCGGTCAGTTGCTAATTTCTAGCGATACCAAAAGGGCTATTCTCAAAGGGCTGATACGGGCCGAAGGTTTAGAGAAATATTTAGGAAGTAAGTTTGTTGCGCAGAAACGTTTTTCGTTAGAAGGTGGAGACAGCTTAATTCCCTTGCTGGATGAATTGGTGGCTATGGCAAGCGCACAGGCGATGCAAGAAATCGTGATCGGTATGGCGCATCGCGGCCGCTTAAATGTTTTAGTCAATATACTAGGAAAATTACCCAGTAAATTATTTGAAGAATTTGAAGGTAAATCGGTAGAAGAAAATCGATCCGGTGATGTGAAATACCATAAGGGTTTTGCTTCAGATGTAAAAACTGATCAAGGTGTTTTACATATTGCGATGGCTTTTAACCCTTCGCATCTGGAAATGGTCAATCCCGTTGTGGAAGGTTCCGTGCGATCACGTCAAGAACGTCGAGATGATGCTACTGGGAATCAAGTTTTGCCGGTGTTAATACACGGGGATGCAGCATTTTCTGGCCAAGGCATCATCATGGAAACATTGGAGCTTTCACAAACGGCTGGTTATAGAACCGGTGGTACACTGCATATTATTATTAATAACCAAATTGGCTTCACTACGGATCCTCAAAATGGACGATCGAGCTGGTATTGTAGCGATCCAATGACTATTGTCGATGCTCCTGTGTTTCACGTCAATGGAGACGATCCAGAGGCCGTATTATTCGTTCTACGTTTGGCATTTAATTTTCGCCAAACCTTCAAAAAAGATGTGCTGATCGATTTAGTTTGTTACCGTCGACATGGTCATAATGAAGCAGATGAGCCAATGGCAACACAACCATTGATGTACCAAGTTATCAAACAATTAGCGACGGTTTGCCATCAATATGCAGACAAATTGGTTGCACAGGGCATTGTAACAAAAGAAGCGTGCCAACAATGGAATGACATGTATAGAAACCAATTGGACAAAGACGAACCTATTGTTGATTGTATTTCTATAGATAGTGAAAAAAACCCTTACCGAATTGATTGGCGTCCTTATAAATATCAGGACTGGCGGGTCTTTGTTGAAACCAGTGTTAATACACAACGTTTGCAAAAGTTAGCCACCGTGTTAGAGACGCTGCCGCTGGGGTTTGTTTTGCAACCGCAAGTTGCAAAAATCATGGAAGATAGACGTAAAATGACGGCAGGACAGTTGCCATTGAATTGGGGCTATGCCGAAATTTTAGCTTATGCAACTTTGTTACAGGAGGGATACGGTATACGCCTTTCTGGCCAAGATAGCAGTCGTGGCACATTTTTTCATCGTCATGCTGTTTTGCATGATATGAAGACTGGTCAGCTTTTTGTTCCTTTATCGCAAATTTCTGAAAATGAAAGGGCTGTGACTGTCATTGATTCAACACTTTCTGAAGCCGGTGTGATGGGATTTGAATATGGTTACGCTATTTCGAATCCTCACCACTTAGTGATTTGGGAAGCACAATATGGTGATTTTGTAAATGGTGCCCAAGTCATTATCGATCAATTTCTGAGTTCTTCGGAGCAAAAATGGGGAAGATTATGTGGTGTAGTGCTGTTGTTACCGCACGGTTACGAAGGCGCAGGGCCTGAGCATACTTCAGCACGTTTGGAGCGATTTTTACAGCTTTGTGCACAGGATAATATGCAAGTTTGTGTTCCAACGACTCCTGCGCAGATCTTTCATCTTTTACGAAGACAAATGCGTCGTCCTTATCGTAAACCGTTGATTGTCATGACACCAAAGAGTCTATTGCGCCATAAACTTGCTGTCTCTTCACTGCCTGAATTATCCGATGGATGTTTCCAAAATTTAATTGTTGAACAAGAGAAACTGGAAGTCAAAAAGGTGAAACGTGTTATTCTGTGCAGCGGTAAGGTTTACTATGATTTGCTGGAACAGCGGCGCGCACAAAGGATGGATGACATCGTGTTGATTCGAATAGAACAATTGTATCCTTTTCCAGAAATGGAGCTTATCGATGCATTGAAACCTTATAAAGGAGTGCAGGATATCGTATGGTGCCAAGAGGAACCTAGAAATCAAGGGGCTTGGTATTGTACTCAGCACCATTTTCTTGCGTGTGTAGAAAAGACACAAACCGTGCGTTATATCGGGCGGCCCGATGCAGCGGCTCCTGCTGTTGGTTCACCCTTGATGCATCTACAAGAACAGCAAGCACTCGTCAAAGAAGCGTTAACTATCAATTCGTTATGAAATGAGGAATCCGTATGCGTATTGAAATTAAGGTTCCCATGTTACCGGAATCAGTAGCCGATGCTACCGTCATCACGTGGCATAAAAAGCCAGGTGAACGGGTTGAGCGGGATGAAAATATTGTAGATCTAGAGACGGACAAGGTTGTTTTAGAGGTGCCTGCACCCGAAGGTGGAGTACTAGGAGAAATTTTAAAAAAAGAGGGTACTGTCGTTAAAGCAGGCGAAGTGCTGACAATATTGGATAAAAGTCCTAGTACGGAGACGGTGGAGCGGGCTTCTGTTCAACCAACATTACAAGAAACGATCGTTGCACCCACTAAAAAAGAGATGCCATCAACCGGAAGTAAAAATTTAGCCGGTCCTGCGGCACGCCGTTCTGCCGCAGAGCAAGGTGTATCTTTACAAGAAATTCCAGGCAGTGGAAGAGCAGGTCGTGTAACTCGCCAGGACGTTTTGGATCAAGTACACCCTATTACACAACCCATACAGCCGGTTGGCCCAAAAGATCCGCTGCCTTCCATGTCCGGTGTTCAGAGGGAAGGAGATCAGGGGTGGGATCGCATGGAGAAACGTGTTCCTATGACACGCTTGCGTGCCATGATTGCAAAGCGACTGCTTGCGGTACAGCATTCCGCGGCTATTTTGACAACTTTTAATGAAATCAATTTGCAAAAAATCATCGAACTTCGTGCTACCTATAAGGATAGTTTTGAAAAAAAACATGGTGTGCGTTTGGGGTTTATGTCATTTTTTACCAAAGCGGCCACAGAGGCACTCAAACAGTATCCTGCAGTCAACGCCTCCATTGATGGTGACGATATTATTTATCATGGTTACTTTGATATTGGCATTGCATTGTCTACGGATAGAGGTTTATTGGTTCCAATTTTACGCAATGCCGATAAATTAAGCTTTGCAGATATTGAAAAGGGCATCGCAGATTATGGACGTAAAGCCAGGGACAACCAAGTTACCATTGAAGAAATGACAGGCGGTACATTTACGATCACGAATGGTGGTGTTTTTGGTTCCTTGTTAGCAACGCCGATCATTAATCCGCCGCAGAGCGCCATTTTAGGTATGCATAAGATAGAAGAGAGACCTGTCGCAGAGAATAACCAGGTTGTGATTCGTCCGATGATGTACGTGGCACTGTCTTATGATCACCGTATTATCGATGGTAAGGAATCCGTGGGTTTTTTAAAAATGATCAAGGATTTGTTAGAAGAACCAGCGCGTTTATTGATCGATGCTTAAATAAATAATAGTCAATTCACTGATCGGAGCATAACGAATACCATGAATTTACACGAATATCAAGGAAAACAGCTTTTTAGTCAATATAATTTGCTGATTCCTCCCGGGAAGGTTGCGGCAACCGTTGAGGAAGCCGTGGCGGCAGCTGATGCCTTAGGTGGTGAAGCATGGATGGTGAAGGCACAAATTCATGGAGGGGGCCGCGGCAAGGCTGGTGGAGTAAAGTATGTACGAGGGAAAGCGCAACTTGCTGAAGTTACCAAAAATTTATTGGGAAAGCGATTAGTTACGCTTCAAACTACGGCACATGGTCAGCCGGTGCATCAGGTGTTGATTACTAAGCCTTGTGACATTAAGCGTGAATTATATTTGGGAGCCGTGTTAGATCGCAGTGCATGTCGAGTCGCCATCATGGCCAGTACGGAAGGTGGTGTAGAAATTGAAAAAATTGCTGAGGATACACCTGAAAAAATATTAAAGATCATGGTCGATCCTTTACTGGGAGTCATGCCTTATCAGACCCGTGAAATTAGTTTTTCACTGCAATTGAATCCTGCACAGCAACAAGAATTTACATTTATTTTGACCCAATTGGGTAAGATGGTTGTCGAATGCGATCTCAGTTTAATTGAAATTAACCCATTGATCAGCGATATGAATGATCATTTAGTCTGTTTGGATGCAAAGGTCATCGTTGATGACAACGCTTTGTTTAGGCAGACGGAGTTGCGCAATATGTATGATGCCTCACAAGAAGATGATCGCGAAAATCGCGCGCGCGAATGGCAATTAAATTATATTGCTTTAAAAGGTAATATCGGCTGTATGGTGAATGGTGCAGGACTTGCCATGGCAACCATGGACTTAATAAAACTACACGGTGGAAATCCAGCAAATTTCCTCGATGTAGGTGGTGGGGCTACGACGGAACGGGTCACAGAAGCCTTTAAGATCATTTTATCTGATTCGGAAGTCCAAGGTATTTTGATTAACATTTTTGGCGGCATCGTACGCTGTGACATGATTGCTGATGGAATTATAGCGGCCGTTAAGGGCGTTGGAGTCAAAATTCCTGTGGTAGTTCGTTTGGAAGGTAATAATTCAGATTTGGGAGCCAAAAAATTATCCGCCAGTGGCTTAAATATTATTGCAGCGAGTAGCTTGACAGATGCAGCGGATCAGATTGTGAAGGCAGTCAAGCGATCAATAGTGGCATAGTGATGGGTATAATGTTTTGCAAGGTTTAAAATATGAGCATATTAATAGATAAAAATACTAAAGTCATTTGTCAGGGTTTTACCGGAAAACAAGGGACTTTTCATTCTGAACAGGCCATTGCGTATGGAACTAAGATGGTGGGTGGGGTTACGCCAGGTAAAGGCGGGACAGAGCATTTAGGTTTACCAGTATTTAATACAATGGCCGATGCCGTAGCTGCAACTGGTGCTGATGCAAGTGTAATTTACGTCCCGGCACCTTTTTGTAAAGATTCTATTATCGAAGCGGCGAATGCAGGTATTAGTTTGATCGTGTGTATTACAGAAGGGATCCCTGTTTTAGATATGTTAGTCGTCAAAGTATATTTAGAAAAAAATACGATGGCACGTTTAATCGGACCTAATTGTCCTGGCATCATTACTCCCGGAGAATGTAAGATTGGAATTATGCCGGGATATGTGCATAAACCTGGTCGCGTAGGAATTGTTTCACGTTCTGGGACATTAACCTATGAAGCCGTCAAACAAACTACAGATTTAGGCTTTGGGCAGAGTACCTGTATTGGAATTGGAGGAGATCCTATTCTTGGCATGAGTTTCGTAGATGTGTTGCGTTTCTTTCAAGATGATCCAAAAACAGAAGCTGTTCTTTTGGTTGGAGAAATCGGCGGCACTGCCGAAGAAGAAGCAGCCCAATTTATTAAATTACACATGACAAAACCCGTTGTGTCTTACATTGCAGGTGTTACAGCACCAGTTGGAAAACGCATGGGGCATGCTGGAGCTATCATTGCAGGAGGTAAAGGTACGGCGGCTGAGAAGCTTAAAGCCCTCAAGGCCGCCGGTGTTCATACAGTGGAATCTCCAGCCGATATGGGAAAGGCAATTGCTGAAGTTTTATAAGAGAGTAAAACACCTTTAGCGGGTGCCTACTACGCAAAACGCACGCAATGGCAATGATTCATTCCTTCCGTCGTTTGTTTGACACTTGTCTGCCATTTTTTGGTCGCGAAATTTAGCAGCGAAAAATTTTGAGTCAGTGGAAGATAATGAATATTGGCTGCAATCGCTATCACTATCACTTTTATATAATCTTACTCTGCCTTCTTCCTGTTCAATTGAATTTTTAAGCTCCTTTGCAGTAGATTCCTTTGCTGCATAATAGGAAATTCTAAGTTCTCCAAGTTCTCCAAGATTAAGCAATTTACTTAGCAAACTATAGAAACTTTCTAAAACTGTAAGGACTTGGACTTGAGTTATTTTTGTTGCATCATCTAGTAGCTTCTCTGATTGAGGTTGTTTTTCTGTGTTGTTCTCCTTGGCCAGAAGGGCTTTGAGTTGTTTAGCCGTTTCTTCCACGTTCATTTCTTTTTCTAAATAGCATGATTTTTGCCTAAAGATTTGGAGGATTAGCGCATTGCACCGGGGGGAGATTTTTATGGATTGTATGGCGGCCTCTAGCAGAGACAGTTGACACTCTTTTGGAAAATAATCCAAAAAATTTTCTAATTCAGTAGTTTTTTTAGCATGTAGGTGCGTGTACATATCTGCCACAGTCTGCTCGGTAACCTTCGTTGTAGTGAAAAAGGGGAGAACAAGGTTTTGAAAAAGCTGTACTGCAGGCTGCGCGTGTGTCTGTGTTGCTGCGTTAGAAGAAAATAGTGAATTACAGAATCTTTCATCCATCATTTGTTTGACGCAGACTAGTTTTTTGTGTTCTGGAATACCAGCCAGCCAGTGCTTTAAAATAGCTCCTTTGTTAGGGAATGTGGAGACAGCAAAGTACTGATCTACAAGATTCCTTATAGAAGTAGGATCGATGTCAAAAGCAGGTAGTTTTGACTCATCGTCGGGGAGGATAAATGGTATCAACAGCTCAGCAAATTCTGTAGGAATGCTGAAATGCTTATTTGCATGGGTAGTTAAAACAAGTTGTAACAACTCTGCTTTTTCCTTAAGAGAAATTTTTTCTGATATCCTGGAAACAAGTTGTAAGCATCCTGTGATTTCAGGATTAGAATAGTTGATAATTTGCTTAAATACAGCACAGACTCCACCAGTATTTTTTATTAACTTGCTTATGTTTGTTCTATCGTTTTGTGACAGTTCTTCATGATTTTTTAATAGGGTTATCAAGAATTGCATAATATTTTTTTGTATTGTTGGGATTTCAGCATACTTGCTTAAACAATCGATACACTGTGGAGTAGACAGTTTCGAGATATAATTTGTCCAGGTCTCTAAATTGATATACGTTAAAAAATACATCAAAACGTCATCTTTACTTTCTTGAACATATGTTGTAAGTATTGTGCTTAGCAGGTCTGCGCTAATGTTATGAGCTTGATTAGGTAGTAGTGTGTTAATGATTGCTATTGGTAAATTAGTAGTGCTAGCTATCAAAGACGTTTGGCCAAGAGTTTTTTGATAACGACTAAGAATCGGTAAAAGATTTTGAAGGTCATGTAAATTAAATGCTGCATTGTGTCCACGCCGCTGCATTTGTTCCTCAAAAAAATCGTGAAGATCACTAATAATGGGCGTCAACGGTGATGAAGATGAAGATGAACAGCTATAGCATGATGTGGAAGGGATTCTTGGCAGCATGTTTTTCAGTATTGACAAAGTCATTTTAATCCTCCAAACGAAGTTGTAATTATAATAAGTTAATCGAGCAGACTGCCACTTACTCGAAGGTTCATTGGCCTACTTTATTTTGCTATAAAATGAAGAAATTGATTTAGACAGTTAAGCCAGAACAATGGTAAAAAAAGCTATCCCGATGCTGGTGCATCGTTTAAGTCTTCCATAGTATATTTATTTTTACATCTTTTTTACCTGTTTACCATTACCAAAAATATACTAAATGCATGTTCATTTTATGTATAGATAAGTACAGCGCATCCAGCGCTTTTGCTATAAATGAGCATGATTGGTAAGCTGGGGTGAACGACGGGGCTCGAACCCGCGACAACCGGAATCACAATCCGGGGCTCTACCAACTGAGCTACGTCCACCATTTATTTATTTTTCATGATTGTTTGGAAACTGGCGCGCCTGGCAGGATTTGAACCTGCTACCCTCGGCTTAGAAGGCCGATGCTCTATCCAGATGAGCTACAGGCGCTGTGCGGATAATACCCTTTAACTAACTATGTGAAAGGCACTAGACCTGGAACACTGGAAAAACAACATGGTCGGGGTAGAGGGATTCGAACCCCCGACACCCTGCTCCCAAAGCAGGTGCGCTACCAGACTGCGCTATACCCCGTGTTTGCTAACCTTTTATTCACCACTTTTCAAAAATTGCGAAAGATTCTATCAGTTTCCTTTCCTTTCAACTAGCTACTTATATACCCATTGTACTTGAAGTTGCGAATTCGCCACTTCAAGTACTTTCTTTGCGCGATGAGGATTTGCATTGCAAAGTGCCTATATTGATTTTCAGGTGTCGCTACGAGCGTAATGCGATATAATGAGCATGCGCTGCAGCAGGCTACATCACAACGATGTATTGAAATAAAATGGAAATTTATAAAGATGCCCTTAAGCACTGCTAAGAAATAAAAAATTAGCGAAATAAGTCTCGATCGATACATGATTGGAGGATTCGTGTCGGCACTGTCACAGTTCTCGTTGTTGAAAAGCCAACGGTTTTTTTCATTATTTATCCTCCAATTTTTGGGATCATGTAACGGCAATATTCTTAGAAACGTCGTCGTCGTTTTGATCACACACCAACTGGTTCTCCAATCTCTGTTGGGGCAGCAGCTATTGATTACACTCGCATCCGGGCTCTTTATTTTATCCCTATTTTTGTTTTCAGCATTGGCTGGACAGTTGGCTGATAAGCTGAATAAGAAACGACTCATTATTACGATTAAAACTTGCGAAGTTTTTTGTATAGCCTTGGCATCTCTTGGTTTTTATTTGCATTCTATGGGTTTGTTATGGGTAGCGCTATTTTTTATGGGAATACATGGTACCGTTCTTTCGCCTGTTAAATATGCAATTTTACCGGATCTTTTGAAAAAAAATAGGTTGTTGAGTGGAAATGCACTGATCGAAGCCAGCATCTTTATGGCAATTTTTTTAGGCGCTTTATTGGGAGGTTTGTTAGCCGCGGAATATATCACAATCACTTTGGCTGCGATAACGATGCTTTGTATCTCTATACTAGGTCTGTTAGCAAGCTTTTATGTGCCAAAAACCCCTATAGCAAATCCAAATTTAAAAATTAACCTGCATTTCATTCGGGCATCGTTTGACATCATTGAAGCAATTAACATTGAAAAAATGGTGCTTTGGGCAATTTTAGCGATTTCTTGGTTTTGGTCACTTGCTGCCATATTTGTGACACAATTTCCTAATTTTACGAAAAGCATATTACAAGCAAACGCGGATGTTGTAACATTTTTTTTGGGAATTTTTACAGTAGGGGTTGCATTGGGTGCACTGATTCACAATTCAGCGGTAAAACAGACAGGGCTACAGTGGATTCCAATGAGTCTTGGTTTGATGAGCGTTTGTATCATTGATCTATATCTTACTTCTCACCATTTATCCATGCAGGATTTACAAATCCAGACTCATTTGAGCAATTTTTTTTATTCACTAACCCATTGGCGGATTTGCATGGATCTGTTTGGCTTATCCATCGGTGGTGGTATCTACATAGTTCCGCTTTATACACAGATACAAACAGATACCGCAGCAGAGCATCGTGGTAGAAATTTCGCCGCAAACAATATTGTCAACGCGTTCTGCGTCGTGCTGTGTAGTTTGTTAACAATACTTTTGTTGAAAATTGATTTAACCATTATTCAAATCTTTTTATTGCTGGGTTTGCTAAACGTGGCTATCACGTTGGTCGCGATTTGTCTTATACCTGAAGGATTCATTAAACCATTACTACGCTGGATATTGAAGTGTCTCTATGACGTGAAACTAAGTGGTTTAAAAAATTATCGATCCGCAGGAGAGAGTGTCGTTATCGTCGCCAATCATACTTCGTTTTTGGACGTTGTATTACTTTATGCTTTTTTGCCCAATGATCTGTTGTTTGCTATCAATCGATTTACGGCAAAAATTTGGTGGATCAAACCATTTTTGTATTTTGCAAAAGTAGTGGAGTTAGATCCGTTAAATCCCTTAGCCATTAAAGCATTAATACGAGAAGTAAAAAAGCCAGGAAAGTGTGTCATTTTTCCAGAGGGTCGCATTACAACAACAGGCGCTTTAATGAAGCTCTATGAAGGACCGGGTTTGATCGCAGACCATGCGAAAGCAAATCTACTCCCTATACGTCTACAAGGGGCACAATACACACCTTTTTCTCGTTTGCGTGGAAAGGTGCAGATTCGCTGGTTTCCTAAAATTTCAATCTCCATCTTGGAACCTAAAAGATTTGTGGTGGATGCAACCACAAGCAGCCGCGTGCGTCGACAGCTGATCGGTGCTCAACTTTATAAAGTGATGGTTGAGATGTTATTTCAAAGTGTTGATCATAAAAAAACACTGTTTCAGTCGCTTTTAGAGGCAAGAGCTATACACAAAGGTCCTACTAAAATCCTAGAAGATGTTACACGAGTTCCACTAAGCTATGATCAATTATTGATGCGCTGCTTTTTATTGGGTCCTATTATTGATAGTACAACTGATCGTCAGGAGATAGTCGGATTGTTATTACCTAACATGGTGCCTGCCGTCGTTGTTTTTTTTGCTCTGCAGGCCTATGCCAGAGTTCCAGCATTATTAAATTATGCAGCAGGTTCTTCACAGCTCGTATCGGCATGCCGAGTAGCTAGGATACGTTATATATTTACTTCAAAAAAATTTATTGAATTAGCAAATTTATTTGATTCAGTGGCCAGATTAACTGCAAGTGGCCTACAATTCGTTTATCTTGAAGATATCAAAGCAGGTATTCGCTGGAAAGATAGGTTGCATGCCGCCTTGTTAAGTCGTTTTGCTTATTACCATTATGTTAAAAAACTGCAACATAGCAGTGATACTAGCGATCCAGCGGTAGTTTTGTTTACTTCTGGTTCAGAGGGAGAACCCAAGGGAGTGGTTCTGAGCCATGAAAATATCCAAGCTAATTTGGCACAAATGACGACACAACTTGATTTTAATCAAAAGGATATTTTTTTTAGTGCACTGCCTTTATTTCACGCGTTTGGATTGACCGCTTGTGTTATATTGCCGATTTATCACGGTACAAAGACGTTCATTTATCCGTCTCCTTTACACTATCGTAAAGTGCCCAATATGATCTATGAATGTAATGCAACGATCACCTTTGGAACGGACACTTTCCTAGCGGGTTACGGTCGTTATGCACATCCTTATGATTTTTATAGTATCCGTTATGTTTTTGCTGGTGCAGAAAAACTTAAAGAAAAGACTAAAAAGCTGTGGATGGAAAAATTTGGCATCCGTATTTTCGAAGGTTATGGTGTAACAGAAGCTTCTCCTGTCATTAGTCTGAATACGCCTATGCAGAATAAACCTGGGACAGTGGGTAAGTTTTTGCCTGGGATCAATTATACAATTGAACCAGTTACTCATATCAAAGAGGGTGGGCGTTTATTGGTATCAGGACCTAATATCATGCTGGGTTATTTGAATGCCAAACCCATGGGGGAGATCGTTATCCCTCACTACGGTTGGTATGATACTGGCGACATTGTAGAAGTAGATGCAGACGGTTATCTTACGGTAAAGGACCGAGCCAAGCGCTTCGCCAAGATCAGCGGTGAAATGATTTCGTTGACGGCAGTAGAAAACGCAATTTATGATCTATGGCCTGATAATTATCATGCAGTCATCAGTCTTCCTGATGCAAGGAAAGGCGAACAATTAATTTTAATAACGAACTACCCGGCAGCCACAAGAAACATTTTGTTTAAATTTTATCAAAAAACTGGGTTATCGGAATTGAGCTTACCGCGTCGTTTGTATTTCATTGAAGCCATGCCTTTGCTAAGTAGCGGCAAAGTGGATTACGAAAAAGCGAAAATTTGGCTGGAGAAACAGGTTTAGCGACATATTCGTTCCTCCACCACGTCTTCTTTGACCAAGACAGCATCAAGAAAAACTGCTGCTACGCTGGTGACCAGCTACTTGCTTGGTGTTAAGTTTTTGATCCTGTAAAGTAGGTTGAAACAAAGCAGATCGCGACAACAACACAGTCGTATCGGTTTTCTGTAGCCCTCGTAGCTCTTCGCACTGCTGCCGTAGGTTACTTATTTCTTGCCACAATTGGCTTATTTCTCCTTTTACCTTGTCCTCTCGCTGCCTGAGTTTTTCTTCCATTTGTGCTTCTATTTTTTCTTTTATTTGTTGTTCTTTGTTGTTTAAGTCTTCCATCAATTGCTGCGCTGACTGCGCTATGGCTGCCTCAATAAGCAGATTTGCTTCATATTCGGCAATTGCTCTATCAAATTCATTACATAACCCTATTAATTTATCATTAAATTCATCGCAGCCTCGCAAATTGTGATTGCGCTTGGCGTGTTGTGCAAGCTCTCTGAGCGAGTTTATAGATTGTTGTACTTGCTGTATATCTTGAGAGTTTATTGCAGCACTTGCTTCTGTTTTGTTGTTTGCAAGATCAGCGCCTATCTTTCGGTACATTGTAAAAATTTTTATCCATTCCTCTTGTTTGCCCGATAAATCAGGTGACCCAATGCTAGTGAACATTTGTAATAAAAGTGACCTGTGAGACGACCTCTCCACTAATTTATCTAGAGAATCGCATAACAATTCCTTCAATTTTTCTAACTTGGAGTACAGAGCAGTGAATGATAATAATGACGGAATAGACGCCGACGGTAGTGTAGGTAATGTTTCGTGCAAACGATCGATCAGTTGCTTCTGCCAAGGCAGGTCTGAACATTTGAATAACAACTTATTGAGTAACTGATTTTCTTCTGATGAACTGGCGACTAAGATCTCAATCATGTCATCCAATTCCACTAAGCCCTCGATAGCTTCTTGGTTTTTTTCTGACAAGGCCTGTTCTAGCAACACATACCCAACCGTTTTAGATGAATTTTCGGCTGCTAATTGTTTTAAATTTAGCTGAAAATGGGTAAAATTATCTGCAAAATAGTCTGCATGCCTATGATAAACCTGAGGCAAGCAATGGTATAGTGGGCTTAGCCGCCCATTTTCGTCAAGTAGAGATGTATGGGATCTGTTAGTGGATCCTGAAACTATTAATAGGAACAGATCTATTTTTTTTTCTTTCAATGCGCTAGACACTAAGCTAATAAGCTGATTTTGTGTCAATTGTTTTGATCGAAACCGATCTGTACCACATTGCGGGCGATCGCGTTGTTCCTGCATCAACGAGCTATGTAATTGACGTTGCTTTTGTGATGCTTTTACAGGGAGAGGTGGTAGATCAATTGAATTGATTCGGTAGTTTTCATTGAGTAAGTTTAGGAGTACATTATAGGCCTCGGTGCTGAGCGAAGCAGTGTGACTTAAATCTAATTTTTCGAGTCGTGGATGATCAATTAATACTTTACCAATGGCATGCCAGTTTAAACAATCAGGATTTTCAATTTCCAACGCTAAGGTTTTTAAATTTTTGTTTCCGAAGAAAGATAGAGCCAATAAGCCTTGTTTTTGGAGGCTTTGATCGACGAGAACTGGCAGGCTTAAACTGAGATTTTCCAGCGCTGTTGAGCTTGCAGCCAAATTATTTAAACGGCTGTAAAAATTATAACTTAAATTCGAATCCTTCTCTTGGTGAGAAAACCTAATTTTTATTAATTCAAGCCTACTCCAGAGATCTAGATCACCACTGAATAGAGCAAGCAATGCTGTTTGTTGTCGCGCTACCTGTTTTTCTTGTGCGTCGAAGAGCTGTAACTCCATCATATCATTACAGCGATTTTCAAAGCGGCCGCCAGCCTGCCGTTGCGCCACACGCCTTTCCTGTGTGGTGGGTTTCAGCTTAACGTTCTCAAAGTGATTGGTCGCTGCTTGTACAATAAATATATGCTCGGCTACTTGAGGTTTAATACAGACAGTATGTTCTGTAACCGATCCTTGCAAAACCTGTTCCGGAATATTATCAGAAATTAGGACAACGTTGTGCAAGCAAAATTCGTAATGTAAGGTATGCTTAACAACAGTAGATTTTCGTTTTTCAACGAGACGTTTGATACAACTTAATTGTGAAACCGTTAGTGAAGCGTCTTTTAACGTAAAGCAGCCACTATTTTCAAATTGCTTCAATGCTGCATCGAATGCTTCAGGATATGGCATAAACTGACTCCTTGTTAATATTTTTTTTCGTGTCCTACAGTTTTTGGATTATTGTACTATTACTGTACTAACTGTACTACGCTAACAGTAAATTATAATGCATACTTTATGACTTTGGCTAGAGGTAGTTGTGAATGTCTCCGCAAGCTGTCCAAAGATTAACTGATTTGCTTGAAGCCGAAGTTATAGCGCTGGTAAAGCACTAAAAATGGGAGGGGGTGACCGAATCCTCCAAATTATTTTCTGATTTATCGAAG
>JABDBU010000014.1 GCA_013288455.1 Gammaproteobacteria bacterium
GCCTCTTCACGTATGTGATCATCTGATGTAATCCGTTTTATTTCGTCGATCAATGCATCACTCAGTGTTTCATCGGCATCGATTGACAAAACCCACTTGCCCAACGCCTTATCCAAGGCTCTATTTTTTTGCCTGCCAAATCCTGGCCAATCGGTAAAAAAAATTTTCGAGGTATATTCAGAGCAAATCTCTACCGTTTTATCATGACTTCCTGAATCCAGCACGATAATTTCATCGGCCCACGCTACTGAGTTTAAACAGTCACGAATATCTCTCTCTGCATCTTTCGTAATAATAATGACACTTAGTGTTAACATCTTTCAAACAAAGGAAATTTTAATAAAATAAGAAAAACTAGGAGAGAAGTTGTATGGTAGATGGAAATGGTGAGCATACACGAGCACTCACTGAAAAATCAAACAAGCAGAAAAGATTAAGATACAGGGAGTCCGATCAATGCATTCACTGCAGTAATAACGTGCTTTGCAGTTAAATTTTCCAAACACTGACTCCGGCTGTTTATGTGTCGATCACAACCTTCTTCAAAACAAGGAACACAGTCACCCTGACCTTGGATTAAATAAACGTTGTTCCGTCGTTGCGAGCCTATTTTTACAAATGGATTTGTTGCTGGACTCCATGCTTGCGGCCACGGTCCCCATTTCACCGGATTACTCGGCCCAAATAAAGCCACTGTAGGTATACCCAAGGCAGCTGCCATATGCGTCACTACTGTATCGGGACCAATATAAACTCGACTATAACTTAACAAAACAGCAAGCTGGCTTATCTCTAAACAACCAACCAAATTAATAGCTGACTCACTCAATTGATCTACAATGTCACTGACCAACTTTTTTTCTTTTTGGGTTTGAGCACCGGTAAAAACAACCGTATAGCCATTTCCTTGTAACCAACTCGCCAAATGTAACCATTCCAATTTTACCCATTCTTTATAAGCAAACTTTGGTGATACGTGCAAAATGGCTAAATTCTTATTTTTTATATCGACACACTTAGACACAACTTCTACATCTTTTTCATCCCAAGCGAGTACTATTTCAGTACAGGGGGTTAATTGAAAAATTTCTGCTAAGCGCAGATTCATCAGCACTGTGTGTGTCGTTAAGTTATCAAATTCAACCTTTTCAGAAAGTAATAGAGATTTCCACCAACGACTTTTATCATTTGCTAACATACCTATACGATAGCCTGCTGCTAAGAAGGCATATAAGATTGCCCTATCCCCAGGCTGCGTCGAAACGGCTATGGTATAGGCACGAAAAATTTTTTTTATTAAACGATAATGCGACAAAAAAGTGGGGTACTCTTCTATCGTAAGCACGGCATGGACGTCTGGATTAGACTTTACAACGGATTCTGTCCCTTTAAACACTAACAAATCAATTTTTGCGTCAGGCCAGCTCCGCTTAAAAGTCCGAACTAGCGGAGTAGCCAATAAGACGTCACCCATTCGTCGCGCACAAATTATTAAAAGCCTTCCTGGCGGTAATTTGTTCACACCCTTCTTCGTCTCTATTATTTTTGCTTCATCCAGTTAATAAGCCCACCTGCTAACAATATCATCAACTCTCTAGGACTTAATGAATGATAGAGTGTGTAAGTTTTGTTCTGGCTTGTATTTTGTACGGTGATGACTGATTCTTTTTGGATAGCCTCACGAATATTCTTGAATGTCAAAATATCCCCTTGCTGAATATCTACGTAATCGCTGGGATTAGCAAAAACCAAAGGTAAAATCCCAAAATTAATGAGATTTTGCTTATGAATGCGCGCAAAACTTTTTGCGATAACGGCCTGCACACCCAAGTAACGGGGTGCAATAGCAGCATGTTCCCGGCTGGAACCCTGGCCATAATTACTACCGCCGAGAATAATTGATCCTGTTTTTTGGTTCGCTAAAGCACGTTGTTGGTAAGATGGATCAATTTGCTCAAAAACAAATCGACTAATACCAGGAATATTACTGCGAAAAGGAAGTACTTTAGCACCCGCAGGTAATATCGTATCTGTAGAAATATCATCACCTACTTTAATCAAAACAGGCGCCATTATGGTGTCAGGTAAAATAGAAAATTCAGGCAATGGTTCGATATTCGGTCCTTTTGCTAGCTCCGCAGAGCTCTGTATACTTTCTGGTGCAAGTAGCATCGTCTCATTGATAACGATCTGCTTAGGCTCTTGGAAGCGTGGATATATTTTCATCGACAAAGTTCGTGGATCAGTAATAACGCCCATTAACGCCGAAGCAGCCGCCGTTTCCGGGCTGCATAAATAGACCAGATCCTCTTTTGTACCCGATCGACCCGGAAAATTCCTTGGCACCGTGCGCAGGCTAATTTTATTCGTGGCGGGTGCTTGACCCATACCGATACAACCATTGCAACCCGTTTGGTGAATACGGCCACCGGCACGGATAAGCTTTTCTAAAATGCCTAATTCCACCATATTTTCCAAAATTTGTCTGGAAGTTGGATTAATATCAAAAGAAATTCCTGGAAATATTTGCTTTCCTGCAACCATCTCCGCTGCCACAGCAAAGTCGCGTAAACCTGGATTAGCTGAAGAGCCAATCATAGCTTGATAAATAGGCCTTCCAGCGACATCTTTCACAGGCACCACCTTTCCGGGACTGGATGGCAACGCGATCAGGGGCTCTAGTTGCGATAAATCAATTTCCTCATATTCATCATAAGTGGCATTGGAATCTGCAAGAATTTCCTTCCAGTCCGCTTCACGTTGTTGCAACGTAAGGAAATCACGCGTCACTTCATCGGATGGAAAGACCGAGGTAGTAGCCCCTAATTCCGCACCCATATTCGCAATGACATGCCGATCCATGGCGGACAAGCACTTAAGGCCTGGACCGTAATACTCGATGATTTTTCCAATGCCTCCATCGACGTCATGACGACGTAATAGTTCCAATATAACATCTTTAGCACTGACCCAGTCAGGCAATGTTCCAGTAAGTTTTACACCCCAAATTTTTGGCATGTTGACATGAAAAGGCTGTCCAGCAATAGCCATTGCCACTTCCAAACCACCGGCACCAATGGCCAGCATACCTAAAGAACCAGCGGCACAGGTATGACTATCAGAACCAAGTAAGGTTTTTCCCGGTTTGCCAAAACGTTCCATATGCACAGGATGACTAACTCCATTACCCGGTCCACTGTAATGAATACCAAACCTTTTACACGCACTCAACAAAAATAGATGGTCATCAGCGTTTTTAAAATCGGTCTGCAATAAATTATGGTCGATATACTGCACAGAAATCTCTGCCTTAGTACGACTTAATTGCATGGCTTCACATTCCAACATCACCATCGTTCCTGTAGCATCTTGACATAAAGTTTGGTCGATTTTTAAACCAATTTCACTATCAGGGCGCATTTCACCTTCGACCCTATGCGCACTAATTAACTTCTGAGTTACATTTTTATACATAGATAGCTTTTCCTCACACAGACGGGCTATATTGACTTATCAGTTAATTTAATGCAATAAGCTTGTCACAAAGCACGCTTATTATCCAAAAGTGAGTGGCACGAAAACTGCTTGTTTTTACATCACTGATTTCGAAATACAAGAAGAATGCCGACAAAATCGGCAACAGGTGACAACGACAGAACGACAGTGTTAAAAGTGAGACACTTTATAGTAAACTAGCGCTGCTTCCTAACTTACCTAGGAATTTATCATGCGCTTCACCACTACTCGCTGGACGGATCTATTTGCTTTTTTTATTTGCATCTTACTTTTGACAGTGGCTGCTTATCTACAGTATGGCGTTGGACTAATTCCATGCCCCTTATGCATCATTCAACGATTTACCATTACCCTGCTAGGGATCCTATTTTTGATGGGCAGCCTGTTCAATTTTGCAGGAATAACACGTTGTTATTTGCACATTGTAACATTTTTACTGGCTACCATCGGTGCAGTCGTTGCTAGTCGGCAACTGTGGCTAGAACACGTTCCAGTTGGTCAGTTATCAAGTTGCCAAGCCACCATTACGCAATATGGCAGTTCTATTTATTTGCACCGAATCGTTGAGCTATTTTTTCAAGGAACTAGTAATTGTGGGGCTAATAACTGGCATTTTTTAGGTTTCAGTATGCCAATGTGGACGCTGTTATGCTTTATTATCTTAGCTGTACTCGCCTTACGTCAGATTCACATTAACCGTCTGGAGCCCAGACGGAGATTATTTTCTTAATTAGGTGTTTAGGGCACCTTTAGCACCATGGTATAGTAAATCATATTAATTCGTTATTTTAACTGTTAACTGCTTTTTGCTAAATTTTATTTCAGCACTGGTGGCCAGAGGTAAGCTGCGGTTTGCTTCCCCATGACCAACACCCGTACACTGTAAAATTGGAACATGCTGCGCCTTTGCAAAATGTTTTAACACAGCCTGCATAAGCGCTTCATCATTAGATTTTTTTTCTGAAATGAAATCGCCGAATACAATTGCCTGTACTTGTCGTAGTATTCCCGCCTGTTGCAAATGTTGCAGCATTCTATCGACTCGATAAGCCGTTTCGTTTACTTCTTCTAAGAATAAAATCTTGCCTTTGGTCTCGATTTGCCAGGGCGTAGCCAGACTTGCCTGTACGAGTGTAAGATTACCTCCGATTAATGAAGAGGTAATTCGTTTAGTATGATTGGCAACGTCGTTGAGTGGACTCAATGAAAATACAAGTTGCTTTAATTTTCCAAAGACGACCTTTTTCAATTCTTGAATATTGTCAGCATGGATACGTTGGTGCGCAACTTGACTAGCAGAGGGTCCATGTAGTGTTTGCCAATGCCACTTCTGTTGCAGAAACAAATGCAGTGTCGTGATATCGCTAAATCCAATAAATAATTTGCTGATCTTCGGTACTTTTAGTTTGATTAATGCAGGCATTAAACGGGTACAACCATAACCGCCGCGTAGACACCAAACAGCACTAGATTCAGGATTTAGTAACGCTTCTCGTAGCTGCTTAAAACGATTTTCATCAGTATTTGCACAAAGCAAATGCTCACCAAATAGATCAGGCGAAACACGTGGGATAAGCTGCCAGCTTTCTAACAGCGCTTTCACTCGTTCTACAGTATCTGGATCACAATCACGACCTGAAGGCGCAACAACATCCACCACCATACCTCGCGTCAACGGTCTCCACGATTTACAAAGTGCTGGCTGCGTCATAGTATAAAAAATCAACAAGCGATACTGAATACCGCATAAAAGTCTTTATCGCGATAGTAATTTTTTAAACATCAATGTAATCCGCATCAATCGCATTTTGCTGAATAAAATCACGCCGTGGCTCAACTTGATCGCCCATTAAGGTAGTAAAAATTTGATCGGTGGCAATGGCATCCTCAATGCTTACACGTAATAGACGGCGAGTATTTGGATCCATGGTAGTTTCCCACAACTGACGAGGATCCAATTCTCCTAAGCCCTTATATCGCTGCATGGATTGTCCACTTCTTGCTTCGATAAGTAGCCATTCATAGGCTCCGTGAAAATTTTTAATCAATTGCTTTCGTTCACCTCGTTGTACATAAGCACCTGCATTGATCAAGCCATCGAGCTTATTGACTAGTGTCAATAAGCATCGATACTCCGGCGTATCAAAGAATTCATAAGAAAAATTATAAATAGATCGCGCACCATGGGAAACTTTCTCAACCACAGGCAAAAAAAGATGACGCTCTGTATTTTCAGAAAGTGTAATCTGGTACTGAACGGCTTTATCATCAGTCGTTTGATTTAAAAAATCCTCCCATTGTTTAGCCCAATTCAGAACGATGCGCGAATCTTTAAGTTGCTCTATCGAAACAGGAGGCACATCAAGCAGTGCTTGTATTATTTCCATGGGATAGCGACGCGATAAATGCCGTATCGCCACTTGCACTTTACGATAATCCGTCACCAACCTTTCCAAATTCACTCCCTGCACAGGAACGGCATCCGCCTGTGGGTATAAAGCAGCATCCTGCAATGCCACTTGTACAAGAAAATTGTGTAAAGCAAGATCATCTTTTAAGTACTGTTCATGTCTTCCTTTTTGAATTTTATAAAGGGGCGGCTGTGCAATATAGATGTTCCCCCGTAGTAGTAGCTCAGGCATTTGCCGATAAAAGAAGGTCAACAACAGCGTGCGAATATGTGAGCCATCGACATCAGCGTCCGTCATCAGGATAATGCGGTGATAACGTAATTTATCGGGATCATATCCCCCTCCTTTACCAATGCCACAACCCAACGCGGTGATCAGGGTGCCCACTTCTTCTGAAGATAACATTTTATCAAAGCGTGCTTTCTCTACATTCAAAATTTTACCCTTCAGTGGCAAAATAGCCTGATAACGACGATTCCGCCCTTGCTTGGCAGATCCACCTGCAGAATCCCCTTCAACGATAAATAATTCACATAAGGCTGGATCCGTTTCTTGGCAATCGGCCAATTTTCCCGGCAAATCAGCAATATCCAACGCTGTTTTTCGACGCGTCATTTCCCGTGCTTTACGAGCTGCCTCACGTACACGCGCTGCGTCGATGATCTTCATGACGATCGCTTTCGCGTCCTGCGGTGTTTCTAGTAAAAATGCCTCAAGCCGTTCAGAAACAACTGCTTCAACGATACTTTTTACCTCAGAAGAAACTAATTTCTCCTTAGTTTGTGAAGAAAATTTAGGATCAGGGACTTTTACTGATAAAACAGCAGTCAGTCCTTCGCGGATATCATCACCATTAATGATAACTGCCTGTTTTTTACTGACAGCTTCGCGGCCGATGTAAATATTCATTGTACGTGTTAATGCAGCACGAAAGCCCGCTAAATGAGAACCACCATCACGTTGCGAAATATTATTAGTAAAACACAAGACATTTTCTTGAAAACTATCGTTCCACTGCAAAGCAACCTCTACGGTGATTGCATCGCGATCCACGGTAAAATAAACTGGTTGTTTATGTATTAGCGTTTTGTTTTGATTTAAATAGGAAACGAAAGCCTTTACACCACCTATATACTTTAACTCAATCCCTTCATTGCTACGTTCATCACGAAGGTTAATAGCAACACCAGAATTTAAAAAAGACAACTCACGTAAGCGTTTGAGTAAAATATCGTAATGAAACTGATTATTAAGTAAAAAAATGGCTTCATCAGGCCAAAAGCGGATCTCGGTACCCCTTTCTTGTGTTTCACCGATGACAGCAAGAGGCGCAGTAGGTTCCCCGCACAAATACGTCTGCTCATATACTTGGTGATCGCGTCGAATAAGCAGCTTTAGCATTTTGGATAAAGCATTGACAGCAGAAAGCCCTACTCCATGTAAACCACCCGATCGTTTATAGGCATCATTGTTAAATTTTCCACCTGCATGCAACACTGTCATACTAACTTCTGCGGCAGAACGACCTTCTTCAGGATGTATATCGACAGGAATACCTCGCCCATTATCCTTAACAGTCACTGAATTATCGCTATGCAAAATTAGGTCAATTTGAGTACAATAACCGGCTAATGCTTCATCGATAGAATTGTCAACTACTTCAAAAACAAGGTGATGCAAACCGGTGCCATCCTCTGTATCTCCGATGTACATCCCAGGCCGTCTACGAACGGCGTCCAAACCTTTTAAGACTTGAATATTGGAGGAATCGTAACTGGATTCTGATTCGCCAGCCGCATGATGCAAGTGTAATTCCTGCGCGTTTGGCTCCAACTTAGACTCCAGCGTATTTCGTGGCACAGCAGTTGCCTCAAATTCTGTGACAGTCAAGGTATTTTCTTTAAAAAATTGATCTTCGGTTGGCATAAAACAGTAAAATGGAAAGTCAAAGATTATACCATGAAACTACCCCCCCTCTAAATCATTTTTGCTTCTGTAGGACGAAACTAGCCTGATTCTATACCCATTGTACGTGAAGTTTCGAATGCGCATCTTCACGTACGAGCGGTATAGACTACAAAATTCTCATGGGTGCTTCGAAGATCCTGGCAAGAGCCATTTTGGCGCCCCAGGCCGGATTCGAACCGGCGACCTGCCCCTTAGGAGGGGGCTGCGCTATCCATCTGTGCCACCGGGGCTTTACCTTAAATCAATAATTTTGGTTTTCCTCTATCTGGGTTTTTCCTTAACTGATTTTTTTGTGTACGGAGAAAATAGTTATAATAATTCTCTATTTAATTTTTTCTGTAAGAGAGCCATAGTACACTAAACATGGGTACAAAAAATAGACGAAACATACCACGAAAATACAAACAAAGAATGGCAAGCGCTCAATACTGCTTTACAGGCTCAGCAAAAAACATTAGAAGCAAAAAAGAATGCTCTGTGTTGTCAACTGCAAAATTATGCGAGCTCTAGTGCACAGTCTCAATCTTTCAAGGAGAGAATCGCGGTTCTCTCCTTGAAAATCCTCATCGCGCAAAGAAAGTACTTGAAGTGGCGAATTCGCAACTTCAAGTACAATGGGTATATATGCACAAAATAATTAAAAAATAATTTTCTATTTAATTTTTTCTTAAGAGAGCCATAGTACACTGAACATGGGCACGAAAAATAGATGTTTATAAGTATTTTTAAAATACTCATGGAGAACTTAACGATGAAACCTAAAAAAGTAACACGCTTAACAGAAACACAAGAAGCAAACAAACGTACGCTAAATGCGAGATCGGCTCGCAGATATAGACGAAGAAAGAGTATGCACTTCAAAAATATACAAACGCAAAGCCAGGAGCTACGTGCAAAACATACTTCTTTAAATTATGAGCGCACAACATTAATAACAAAAAGAGACAACTTATGTGCTCAACTGAAAAGTTATGGTTATGAATTCTCTAACTTTAGTGCACAGAGTTCATCTTCTAGCTTAGCGACGGTGGTTCAGCGCCAGGGTATAAGTATGAGTATTGATGAGTCCGAAGCACAAGGAAAATCCGACGAAATAACCGCTATAAAAGTAACGAAAACAAAAATGCCGGCTCTGCGGTCATTCTTGGAATGTTGTGCCACATACCCTGAAAAAAATGCTCTTTTAAAGAATCAAAACAAAACCCTACAACATGAAATAGATCACATGTACACGCAATTGCAGCGGCTGCACACAGGTGATAACACTGTTACATCTTGGAAAAGAGTAGCAGAGAGTGATCTCCCAACTCGTGTTGCAGCAGCTGATACACGTATTGAAGAAAAAAACGTAAGTAATTCACCGATTGTTCTCGATGATTCAGAATCATATGGCAATACTTCATCTGATGACAATACTTCATCTGATGAAAATTCATCTGATGAAAATTCCAACAATGAGTATAAAATACCAGCATGTTCCAGCTCCGCTGAAACAGCAACGGTTTTGCACCCCGAAGCAGGGGAACAGTATGTATCTCAAATGGTACATAGTACATCCACACCCGATACAGCTGCCATAATGAACTTCGTACTAGATCACCACATGTGCAATCCTTTTTTTCCATCACAGCCCACGATCGATGCAACAAAAACATCAGCAGCTGCGCCCAATTTTACGGACGAAGCAACCGGGACACAAACAACAGAAATAGAGGCCGTGAACTTTCCACTAAGCGATGCGCAAACTCCCTCTCAATCTTCTAGCTTAGTAGAGGTTAGCCAAACTTTTATCTATTATACGAGAAATAGCGGAAACAGTTCTAATTTTTTTAGATCATCGCCTACAATACCCACAAGAGTGCTGCCTGAAATATCCAGAAAAAGCACCTGTTTCCCTGATTTCTCTGACCAGGAAAAGATACAAAACATACTCACAAAATACTGCGCACAGTGATGCCAAGAGGTTATTATTTGAAGTAAATGTGGCGACAGAGGTAACGGTTCCCTGTTTGTTGCACGGCTGTCCTATTTTAAATTGCTTGACATTTTTCAAAATGGGAGATGATCTATACCCATTGTACTTGAAGTTGCGAATTCGCCACTTCAAGTACTTTCTTAGCGCGATGGAAGATTTTCAAGGCGAGAACCGCGATTCTCGCCTTGAATGACTGCGCGGAAGCTTTGCTTTTGCCAGTCATGTGATCAGGCATACCGCTCGCTGAAGGTTAATAAATTCTTTGAAACGCGCTAGGTTGTGTATCTGGTATGTATCATGGTATTTTCGTTGACTGCTAATTATAAGATAGTCTGATTCACTCTTTCGTAAGTGTGATGTTGTTGTATGCGTATTTCTAATAAATATTTCACTACGCATCGCTATTATCCGTGGTTGGTGATAGCGTTAGCTTCCTCCTTTTTATTTTTCAAATACATTCTTCAAGTATCGCCCAGCATCATGACCGATGAATTGATGGCTGAGTTTCATATCAAAGGTGCTGGCTTAGGAAATTTAGCCGCTAGCTTTTTTTATTCTTTTCTAATTACACAGCTGTTTGTAGGCGTGCTGCTGGATAGGTATAGTCCACGTCGGTTGACGACTGTTGCTATATTACTTTGTGCTTGTGGGGCTTATGGTTTTTCACAGGCGAATAGTTTAGTACTCGCCACATTGACACGCGCTTTCATGGGGATTGGCGCAGCTTTTGCCACAGTCAGCTACATGCAAATGACCAGCTTATGGTTTAAACCGAAACAATTTGCTTTTGTTGGTGGTTTATTGGCATCAGCGGCAATGCTTGGCGCAATTGCTGGGCAAATGCCTCTTTCTTTACTGATCCATCAAGTAGGTTGGCGAAACGGTTTAAGGTTATGCGCGGTGTTGGGAGTATTTTTAGCCGCTTTGTTTTATCTAGTTGTACGAGATAAGCCATCAAAACAAGCACGATCAATCGCACTCCCTCTTACTGCATCACAGTTTTCCTTTCAAGATGTGTGGGCTGTCTTGAAAAATAAACAAAATTGGTTAATTACCCTGTACAGTGGCTTAGCCTTTTCGCCAATCGACGCCTTTGCAGGACTTTGGAGTGTCCCTTTTTTAAAACAATCCTATCAATTGACGCACGCCCGTGCCGCTTTTTTTGTGTCATTTGTTTTTTTTGGCTTAGCTTTCGGTAGTCCAGTTTTAGGTTTGCTCTCGGATCGTTTGGGTCAACGGCGCAATATTATGCTAGGAAGTGGTTGTATTGCCTTAGCTACGATAACACTAATCATCTATTCAACACAGTTACCGCTTTTTTTGCTCGCTTGTTTATTGTTTTTATTTGGCTTTTCTACCGGCGCCTTTATGCTAGGCTTTGCATTAGGCAGGGATCTCAACAAACTGACAGTCGCTGCAACGATCGTTGCATTCATCAACACTGGCGATGTCATATTCAGTGCTTTTACAGAGCCATTCATCGGCAAATTACTGGATAAGAGTTGGAGCGGACAAATAGCGTCAGGTGTTCACTATTTTTCAGTCATGGATTATCGTCGCGCACTGAGCTTATTGCCTGTCTATATTTTACTATCTATCATTTTACTTCTTTTTATTCGCGAACCAGATTCACGATTATAGCCACCTGTATTTAGTACACCTGTAAAATAAAAAGTAGAAGTAGAGACTACGCTTACGATCTTACGATCCAGAGGTATTGAGCTGCGTAATCACTTTTTCTTTATAGTCTGGTTGCATAATGGGTAGATTATGATAGTCCTCTAAAACCTTAGTGCAAGGAATACGCGGCATATTTCGCTCACTCGCTTCTGCTTCGCGTACGATCTGATAATAGACAAGCATAGCTCCCGCCCTATCCGTTGAGTTATTTATTGTTAATTGCTGAATTGCCTCCGTGACTCTCTGCGTAAAATTCTCTATATCTTGTCCACACGCCTTTGTAACACCACCAATGCTACCTGCCTGGCGGGCAAACTCTATTGCTTTGCTGTGGGGATCAGCCGGCGGTTGTGGTCTCACATTAGCATTCCCATGCTGAGCTGGTAATAGATCGATCGGCGCCAAACGATTCGTATTATAGCCACTGGCCGGTTCATCAGCTGCCCATGTACTGTAACTAATCATACAAAGGCCAAGAAATAAACTGCAGCTTACTTTTTTTATCATGAAGTCCTCCTTTTACAGGACCAATGGAACAACAACACGGAGAGCACTCTACAACAACCAAATTGGCGGCCCTTGAGGACTCTCTAGCCAAATAGTATGTGAAACGGCCTGCATTTGCAAACAGGCTAGTGCTTGGAAACTGTCGTTTTTTTCATTTGCTGCCATAATGAGTGTGCCTTGTGTTGAGCCATCGCTCGTTTGTATCGGTGTACCCGCAGGAAAATTCGTGTTAGCTTGAAAAGCTAAATTATAAAGACGACTTTTGGAAACTCCCAAATAGTGGGTGCGGGCAATGATTTCTTGGCCAATGTAGCAACCCTTATTGAAGCTAACCCCGTTGATAGCTGGATAATTCAGCTGATGTGGTGTGAATTGTCCAATTGTTTTTGGATAAATAGTAGGAATCCCAGCGATGATATCCAAGAGATGCCAATTACTCATAACCCCCTCCTGTAGCGTTTTATTATTAAGAAAGGAAATGGATTGCTCATTGGGTGCCAATAAGATAAAGCGAGGAGTAGTACCCGTCACGGCGAGACTTATGATTGTTTTAAAAGAAGCAACCGTAGTATTCGGGTGAGGTAGTAAATGGTTTTGAGCAAGTATATCACTTATTTCTGGACCTATGAGCCCAGTAACCTGCCAATCCTGACTCACGTCAACAACGCAAGCTTTTGAAAAAACAGCATACTTTGTCAAACACAATAACAGGTGAGGTATCATGCTCTGTGGCAACAAAAAATAATACGCCTCCTGATGCAAGAATAGATAAAACGTAACGTGCACACGTCCCTTTACATCGCAATGAGCACCTAATCGATGCTGATTTTCATTGATTTCTCTTACGTCACAGGTTAGTTGGCCTTGCAAAAACTTTTCTACATAGTTGCCCGTAACCCTGACAACACCTAAATCCAGTAGTTTAACTTGGCAACTTGTCTGCAATATGTCTGATATATCCGCCATACAGTTATATAAAATTTATTTATAATAAAATTACATGCCTACTCATTTTCTTGCTTAGCTAGTACGGGTCACCTACACTTGCTATAAGGCATAAACCAAATAAAAGACAAAGACTAGCTAATAACTCTCCAGACCAGGTTTTTTAGTGGGATCATGCCATGTCTTATCAAATCAGATTTTTTTCTTGGCTGTTGGTGCTTCTGACTAGCCAAAGCACATTCGCACAAACAATAACAGGAGTACTGGCAGTTACTGCAACCGTTGGATCAGGTGGTCTAACCTCCACCTGTGCAATTAACACGGCAGCACCGCTGGTGTTCCCTCCTTATTTTCCTTTCAACCAAAGACCCGATGATGCAACAAGCCCAATAGTCATCACCTGTAGCCTTGGAACACCGTACAATATTGGTCTCAATCAAGGCCAAGGCGCTGGAGCAACTATTAATCATCGTTTTATGACAAAAACTGCTTCTACCACAACGGGTTTATTATCGTATAACCTTTTTTTATCCGCGGATCATACCATGCTTTTTGGAGATATGATTGGTAAAAATACCCGGCATTTACTAGGCAAAGGCCTAGCACAAACGACCACAATCTATGGAGAAATTTCCGCACAACAGAGAATAGAAACAGGTGCCTACAGAGATTACATCACAGTTACTGTGACTTTTTAAAATTGCTCCTCGCTACCTCCGTCAGGACTTACGCACGCAATATTTTACAGCTGCTTTTTAATAAATTTTTACAATTTTCTCAATTTTTTCAACAAACTATGCCACTGTTAGTTTGTTTTAATCATTTTTTGTGAATATCTACCTTCACGTCTCCAAAGCACTGTATGTTATAAAATTCACCCTTTAAATCTCTGAACCACTTAACACGCGAATCTATCCCAATTATCTCGCGAACAATCTGAAACATCTCGGCATAAGGGTTGTTGCAGTCGAAATCGTGTTCAAAGCTCGTGCCATTGGCTAGCATGATCGTTACTTTACTCATAATTCAGTCCTTTTTTTGATGGTTACTCGCTGGTTTCTGTAAGCATGCGTCCAATAGCCTAATACGCAGTGGCTTAATCGTACTTAAATTCTCAACTAACCACGCCGTTAAGCGAGCATCCTCTCCTGAAACACACACACTGATAGGTCTTTGAATATGATCCGCAATCCTTGGCGCAATCCTTTCTTTAAACACAACACTCCCCAATGTATTGGACACGCCGCACTTATCGCTTGCTTTACTAAACATAACGAATACCCCCTGAAAATCCTGATGAGGCTTTTTTCGAAACGGAGTTATCTGTTGTATGTTGTTGTCTAATACCTGGTTCTACCCTCTTTCAACCATACATCAAACTAATCAAAATCAGCACTCACTCCATTGCAGACACCACATTTTTAGGCATCCGTAGAGAAGATTTTCTTTTTTGAAGCACGACCTATTTATTTACTATTTTTACTCCCTTATCTTTGTAAATTACACACTTCTTATCATTTTTAACTTCCATCAACGAGAGTGGTGGGGGCTCTGTGCATAATTTTGTATAACTCCTAATATTAAATAAACTACATATAGTATTTATTTTTTTAAGAGTTACTACATATTGTATTCACTGTTTTTTTACTGTTATTTTGTACAAACATGTACGCTAAATGTTAGCAAAGGATCATATTATTCACAAGTTTTTCAAAGCTTTTACACAACTTATGCAAAGCATACCAAGCACATAACATACCCATTGTTTACAGTGATTCGGTATCGTGATCAATATTACAGAATGGACAAGGCAATTTTTTATAGAGGTGCCCGTAACACTTTTTTTAAAAAAGGCCATACTAAAGCACTGGTTAACAAAGCGAACCCTGCCAAGTAAAAATTTACTGCAAAACCTAAGCAAACTTGCATCCAAAAAAGCAAGCCTTGGTAAATAGTTAATAACACGAATATAAAGAACATTTGCTGAGCGAGGGGGAACATACGAAATTGCAAATGAAAGTGAGCACTTAAAACAGCGAGAATGGACAACGCAAGGGCATGTTCACCCAAATAGTTTCCATATAGCACGTCAATGAGTAATCCTAAAATCCATGCAAAGGTCAAATTGACATGTTCAGGAAAAACGATGAACCAATAAATCAACACTAAAGCTGCACATAAAGGGTAGAATAATTCAACAATTGGCGTTAATGGAATTAAGCTCAACAGTAAAGCAGAAAAAAAACTAAAAATAATAATCCAACGGAGAAATCGCAACGACTTCACTCAGTACCTATTTTGAAAAATATCTTGGCTTGCCGTTATTTTTTTTAAAATTGACAACGACAGCGGCTTGGCTGTCAGGCCAAATCAATAGAACGGGCCGATTCTGGTTCAGTTGTGCACTTGGATCAACCTGAATACTAGAAAACTGTGCCATAATATTGGTATCAACCACACTAACAATACCAACTGGATAACCTGGAGGATAGCGCCCCCCCAAACCAGAAGTAACCAACAGATCATTGACCTTGACATCCACCGTACCAGGAATATCCCTTAACAACAACTTAGCTAATCGCCCACGTCCAATCAATATACCGCGTGCATCACTACGAACATCCTGTACAGGAATAGCGCTGCGAAAATCAGTTAGCAAGAGCACACGACTGATCAATGTATCTACGCTAATCACCTGGCCCATAACCCCGTCTGCATCTATTACGGCTTGCCCTACATAAACACCATCGGATCGACCTTTATCGAGTATCACTTCATTGAATAATGGGCCCGTATTCACTTCCAATAAGCGTGCTAAGGTTATCCGTTGCTTTTTCAGTGCTGCAGAAGCAGCGAACAACTGATTTAACTGGCTATTCTCTTCTTGCAAAGCAGCGAAACGCTGCAACTTAGCTTTCAATAACACTTGCTGGGAACGAAGGCGTTCATTATCTGCTTGCAATCTTTTTTGTGTCAAAAAAAGCTGACTTATGCCGTTAACCATACGCAGTGGTGTATCAACGAAATATTGTAAAGGCGCTACTGCATCGTTCAACATATGACGAAGCGAACACAGGTAACGATGATAATCCAACACAATCAATAGCACTGCAGCAAGAACGAAAAAAATCAAACGCAACCATAAGGAAGTTTTTCCATGATTAAACAACAGCTTAATAACGAGTTCCTCACTCAGTCTTTGATTAAAAAATCACTACTGAGTTCATCCATCATTTCCATGACACGGCCACCACCACGTGCAACGCAGGTCAGCGGATCCTCCGCCACCACAACTGGCATACCCGTTTCCTCTCTAACCAGGAGAACAAGATTTCTTAGCAAAGCACCTCCGCCAGTCAACACTATACCGCGATCCGACTCCAAAATATCAGCAGCCAACTCAGGCGGTGTTTGTTCCAAGGCCGTACGAATAGAACCGACAATATTGGCCAGCGGCTCTTGCAAGGCTTCTAAAACTTCATTGCTATTTAACACAAAGACCCTTGGCACGCCTTCTGAAATATTTCTTCCATGCACCTCCATTTCACGCACTTCAGGCAATGCAAATGCCGTGCCGATTTCACATTTAATTCTTTCAGCCGTCGGCTCTCCAATCAAACTACCGTAACTACGCCGCACGTAATTGACAATGGCTTCGTCAAATCGATCGCCACCTACCCGTATTGACTGCGCGTAAACGACTCCACCCAACGAAATAACAGCAACCTCTGTCGTCCCACCACCAATATCTACTACCAACGAGCCACGAGCCTCACCAACTGGCATGCCAGCACCGATTGCAGCCGCCATAGGTTCCTCAATTAAATAAACCTCCCGTGCACCAGCCCCTAAAGCCGACTCTCGGATTGCTCGACGCTCCACCTGTGTCGATCCACAAGGTACGCAAACAAGTATACGCGGAGCGGGACGCAAAAACCGATTCTGATGTACCTTGTGAA
>JABDBU010000015.1 GCA_013288455.1 Gammaproteobacteria bacterium
ATAACGGCGACCCCTTTTGCATGTAAAAGTTTCATCAGCGAATGCGCTATCTGACAGGTCAAATCTTCTTGTGTTTGTAAACGCCGCGCGTAAAAATCCACGATCTGTGGAATTTTAGAAAGACCTATAATGTTACCGTTTGGCACATAGGCAATGTGGCAGTGCCCAATAAAAGGGAGTAAATGATGTTCGCACAGTGAATATAACTCAATATCCTTCAGAAGAAGCATATCTTCCATTGCCGAACTAAACAAAGCATTCTGGATAATTTTGTCCAGTGATTGCTGATTGCCACTGGTCAGATAGCATAAGGACTTTGCGACACGTGCCGGAGTTTTTTTTAAGCCTTCACGTTGCGGATCCTCGGCTAAAATTTCTAAGATGGCCTGAATATGTGTTTCTATTAATCCTTCCTTGCTTTTTGTTATGTTTGTTATTTCCATGCTGGAATTGCCTGGCCGTGAAATAAAGTGTGTGCTGCCGTGAGTACATCGGGAGAATGCAGGACAGCTACTAGAATTTTTAGCTGAGGATTATCCTTATCTTTCTCTTTAACAACCGATAGGATTAGAATTTTTTTTAACACGACTTAGCCTCCACTCTGTTGAGCGCGCGAACTTTGGAATTAACATGCAACCTGTAGCAGGAGTAATAACCTCTTACATTTTACAGTGTAACGCAGAGGCCTCATTATGAGCTAAAAAGCTTGACATTTCTATAGTAAGAGACAATAAGTATCAGAAAATATAGTTATATTATAGCTTAACCATAATAGGTAGCCTATTAACATGACCGGTCTTGCTTATCCGAAGGAAATATTATCCAGAAGAACGTTTGCGATTATTTCGCACCCAGACGCGGGTAAAACCACGATCACCGAAAAGGTACTTTTGATGGGTGGAGTCATTCAACTTGCTGGCACAGTAAAGGCTCGCAAGGCGACGCGACATACTATCTCCGATTGGATGGCCTTAGAAAAAGAGCGTGGTATTTCTGTCACTACTTCTGTAATGCAGTTTCTATACCAAGGTTGTGTTGTTAATTGGTTAGATACGCCGGGCCATGTTGATTTTTCAGAAGATACCTACCGTACACTCCTGGCCGTAGATTCTGCCATCATGGTCATTGATGCTGGGAAGGGTGTTGAACCTCGTACAAAGAAGCTACTGGAAATTTGTCGCTTACGTCGAATTCCAATTTTAACATTTATTAACAAGATGGATAGAGAAGCGCGCACACCCATTGAGTTATTGGATGATATTGAACGGACGTTAGGTATTAACGTTGCTCCCGTGACCTGGCCTATTGGTATGGGCAGGGAATTCAAGGGCATCTATCATATACCAGAAGATAAGGTTTATTTTTATGCCAATTCCAGTCATCTGAAAAGAAAAGAGAGAGATTGCTTTCATGGATTACAGCATCCAGAAGTAAGGGAGAGAATTGGATATTTATTTAATGAATTTGTCTCAGAATTGCAGTTGGTTCAGGGCGTAAGTGCAGCATTTGATGAACAAGCGTATCAAAATGGCACTGCAACGCCGGTATTTTTTGGTTCAGCGAGTAATAATTTTGGCATACAAGAGCTGTTAGCGGCGTTTGTTAAGTTTGCACCTGCTCCACAACCCAGAGAAACTGATACTCGTCTAGTCAGACCTGAAGAAAAAAATTTTAGTGGATTTGTGTTTAAGATTCAGGCGAACATGGATCCAGCCCATAGAGATAGAATTGCCTTTATACGCCTATGTTCTGGAAAATATACGCCGGGAATGAAGTTGTATCATGTACGTAGACAACGTGAAATGATACTTAACAACGCCATGACATTCATGGCTGATGATCGTAATCGAACGAAGGAGGCGTGGCCTGGTGATATCATTGGTGTACCAAATCACGGTACCATACAGATTGGCGATAGTTTCACAACTGGCGAAACTTTAAAATTCACGGGTATTGCCTCCTTTGTGCCGGAATTATTTCAGAGGGTGCGCATAAAAGATCCACTGAAATCAAAGGCGCTGCTCAAAGGGTTAAGTCAATTATCAGAGGAAGGAGCAATACAGATTTTTCGTCCGCTGGACAGCAATGAATTGATTTTAGGTGCAGTTGGCGTTCTGCAGTTTGATGTCGTGGCACACCGCTTACAGCATGAATATAAAGTAGGATGTTGTTACGAGTCGGTTAACATAGCGACCGCGCGCTGGGTGCATAGCGACGACATAGAACAATTGGATGAATTCAAAACAAGAGCGCATGTAGCTCTAGATAACAGGCAAAACCTCGTCTATTTAGCACCAAGTCAGGTCAATCTACGTTTGACAATAGAACGCTGGCCAGCGCTGACCTTTTCTAAACAAAAAGAGTTGTTATGACAACTACACCCACACCCATAGGTGTAAATTTTACTCAAGCACTGCGAAAATATAACCTACCGATTGAGATAAAGATTAAAATCTTGCTGTCACTTACTGCAAAAAATATTTGCTAATTAAATTTTCGAGAATAGCCACTGTTTCCACGTCAGGAGCACCGCTATAGTCACGCGGCCGAAAATGCATCTGAAACGCTTGTAAAACGGTGCGTGTTTGTGCATCTAACTCTCCGGTAATTTCAATAGCATAGCCATAGATTTTTAAATCCGTTTGAAGCTTCCTAATATCAACCACCTCTCGATCCCTAAGTTCAAGTGCTATTTCATCAAACCAGGCGCCAACACCTTGCTCATACAGCGTTTTCCAAGGAAATTTGGGGCCTGGATCAAGCTTTCTGCCTGGTGCTATGTCACTGTGGCCTACTATATTAACTGGCAGTATATGATAGCGATCCACAATAGGCTTTAGCAGTTCCAGGAGGGTTTGGATTTGATAATCTGAAAAAGGATGCCATATGCGCTGTCCTCCTTCGTCTTTGTATCCTAGGTTAACATTTTCTATTCCGATGGAAGAGAAATTGAGATTGGTTATATGTCCCCAACTACTAGCGCCTGCATGCCAAGCGCGCTCTTTCTCTTGCAAAAATTGATAAACTACTCGTTTTCCATCGATGGCAGTGTCTGGAACCAGATAGTGTGTACTTACCTGTCTTGTAGGATCCTTGAAGATTGCGATCGTCCGATCAAGGCTATGCTCTGTATAGTGCAAGACTACATGTCGGATACGCGAATCGCAATTCGACGAACGATAAGATGTATCGATTATTACGTTGTTATCAGAATACACAGTGTCCTCCTGCTTTTTTTTGACTATGCATCATCATCTTGGTTGTCGATGTGAGTTGTGGACCGCGCTGCAACAAAGACTGTATCACTTCTTGTTTGTGCGCATAATAACCAGTCTCTTCTAGAATATTGGCCATGTTACAGTATAGATTGGATCAAATGACACGGATGCTTAGTTCAACACTGTTATTTGCAAGCGTTCTTGATGTAAGGAAATATGTACACCCTCTTTACTGGGTGAAGGATATAAATCTTGTAAGTCTTCGCTTAACCAATAGTGACCGGCAATCGCGACGAGCTCTGCTTCAAGATTTTTACAAAAAATATGTGTGTTGGGATCACCCGTAACACCTGCTAAAGCACGACCTTTTAAGCGACCATAAACATGAATATTTCCATCAGCTAACAACTCTGCACCAGGGCTAACGGCGGTGAGCACAATTAAGTCACTATTTTTAGCGTAAATTTGCTGTCCAGAACGCACGGGCTGCGTGATAAGCTTAGCGGTAGATGATGATGGCAATTTTGGTGCGGTAGATTCCGCAGTTTCAAGTTTTACGTTTGATAAAATAGCGAGCCCCGCGTTCGTAGCGAAAGTTTGTTGTTCAGTGCTACCTCCCCGAATGCCCATGGGAATGAGCCCGTGACGACGCAGACAGCTGATGATAGCAGAAAAATCTACGGTCTGCCCATGACTAGGTTGTAGAGAAGACAGATCCAAGATAATCGGTAGTGCTCGGAAGAATTGGGGTGTTTGGTCTACTAAAGGTTTTAATTGTTGTTGAATCAGCAGAGGATCTGAATTAAACAAGTGACAAGTCGTCAAAGTTAGCAAGCTTGCCTTTAGCTTGAAGGCTTCTTGCGATGTTCCCGTCAGAGTGCGCATAAACAATTCACCCATCCATAAAATATTGACACAAACTCGGATATTATATACTAAAAACTGACTGTTTCACTGGCGTTAGTTGGTAACTCATGCTATTCCTTATCCGTTCTAAGAATCCCAGTTGAGGTGTAATTATTTTTTTTGATACACGCATTATAAATGGATTGTGGGGAATAATTTTTCTTTATAACCTTACATTAACTAATTAATTGCAGTAAAATTTTATCTATAAGATATGCATATGCCAATTTTAATTATTTTGTTCAATTTTTTACTACTTTTTCAACAAGCCGCCTAAACTTGCTATAGCTGTAATGGAGAATTTATGGGATCGAACCAAAAGAGTGCAGGGAAAATTTTTAAAGAGCCACAGGACAATAAACAGAGGCAAAATGATATAGCTATACGCAAGCAACGGCATGCGAAGCATTCGAGAGATGCACGGGCTAAAAAAAAGCAACAGGTAGAGGAGTTGAAGAGATTGGCAGGTAGTAATGGAGAAAATTTTAAAAAAATTCTGCGGCACTCCTGCAATTTGCTTCATAATACGCAGCAGCTTGCTAAGCAAAAGTTACGACAAGGACAAGAAAGAAATAATCAGCTGTATAAATCGTATAAAAATTTTAAGCAAAATAGTTGGAGTAAACTGCAGGAATGGAAAGATTTAGCGTATTATTTGGATAAAGTAAATAATTATATACGGACTGACCAAGACATTCTGCTACAGGTCTCTGCAAATCAAATAATTAAGCAGCATTGTCCAGGTTTATGGAAGAATGTTAATAAAGAAAGCAGGAATACTGCGTCTGCTGTGCGCCTAAGCCAACCCCAGCTAGTTAACCCCACTCCGGGAGCGTGTGAATCAAATGCCATCGACACTGCTTGCCAGGATCCATCGGTTATAATCAGCACAATGCCGCACTACAACGGCTGCACAATGTTTTTTAAGCAACCACCAGTAGCGGTAGTTGCTAGTAAGCGTGTTGGTGTAGGCAGGATAACGCAAGATGATAACAGCAGGTTTGGCGGCGAATGCTCGTTGTGTTCATTGTTATTGTAGCTTTGAGTTCTCATTGGAAAAATAATTGTAGTGTTGACTGAGCTACTGCCATGGAAAAGCCATAGGGGAGGAGGAAGTTAACATTTGAAGTGGGGACAGTCTTTAGTTTTTAAAAAACCGTACTGAGACCTTTAGTCCCTCACCATTTTCCGCTTGATCTAAGTGGATAGATCCGTAGTGAAGTTTAGTGATTTGCTCTACGATGGCTAAACCCAAGCCACTTCCCTGTGCATTGTTTCCCAATATCCGAAAAAAGCGCTCAAATACGCGCGAACGCAGCTCGGTAGGAATTCCAGGGCCGTTGTCTATAACAGTTAAAGAAATGGTATCCGGCGAATTAGAAATGATAACTTTCACCATCCCTTCTTGAGGCGTATAACGGATTGCATTATCAACAAGATTACGAATCAATGCGTGTAAACCTGTGACATTGCCTAACAACTTGTTACTTGGATCGGCGGCAACGAGCTCGATTTCTATGTGCTTTTCAACAGCCTGTGGTGCTAATTGCGCGATAACTTCCGCTGCTAAGCGCGCCAAATCAATCTGTGTGAAGTGTTCTGGCATAATAGTTTCTGGGCCTAAACGGCATAGTGTTAGCAGTTGTTGAATAACGTGTGTACATCGATCTACACTGGCGAGCACCTGTTTGAGGTATATATAACGGTCATCTGGATTCAATGTTTTCATGGCAAGTTGAGCTTGCGTTTTTAGCGCTGCCAGGGGAGTGTGTAATTCGTGCGCTGCATCAGCGGCAAACCGCTGCTCACGTTCAAAGGCTTGTTGTAGGCGTAGAAAAAGCTTATTAAGCTCATCGATTAAAGGACTAATTTCTATAGGCACCTCATTGAGGTTGACTGGTGCAAGATGATCAGCTGCGCGCTCAGCAACTGCTTTAGCAAAGAAACGGATACTTTTTAAGCCATTGCCAATGATAAGCCAGATGAAAAGACCAGATAACGGGTAAATGAATAATGTGAGGTAGGTATCGTCGATCAACATATGACGAATCATAGTATGGCGTGCCGTGTATTGTTCAGCGATAACAAGCATCACGTTTCGTTGACTGTCATACATCGTAAAAGTACGCCACTTTTTTCCATCAATGGTTTTATCGCTGAGTCCAGGTTGGCCTATCAGTGGCACTTGTGTCGCTTTAGACGAGCTAAGTAGTAGCGTTTTATCGCCAGTCCAGACTTGAAATGTGTAACGAGTTGCTTTTTGAGGCACAATGTTGTTTGGTACGTTGGTGTAGCGACGCAAATCCTCTATCAGCAACATATGGTTGACATTGGATCGGGTTTGTAAAGTCTTCAATTTAGACGTGCTGAGAAGATCTGTGGTGTTAATGATGGTCTCTAGTAGTGAGCCAGTTTCGATCAACAAGCCATCTAGGCTGTCATTGATTGCCTGAGAGTCGATATAGTAATTACCTAGCGCGGTGACGATGATGGTGGCAGCAATGGTCGCTAAAAGATTAAATAATAAAAATCGTCTGATCGATAAAATCGTATACACTACAGGTTCTCTTTGTTTTCTTTTTCAGCCATGTAACCCACGCCGCGAATAGTGCGAATAAAATTAATGCCAGCTAATTTTTTGCGTAAATTATGTACGTGAACCTCTAGTGTGTTACTGTCGATTTCATCGTCCCACCCATAGAGGCATTGATTGAGGGAATCACGAGAAACAACATGACCGGCGTTTTCTAACAATTTTTGCAGTAAACTAAACTCACGACGAGAAAGATTGATGTCCGCTCCGTTGACGGTAACGGTACATGAACTGGGATCCAGTGCAACATCGCGATAGGTTAAAATGGGCGCTGCTCGATTGGTAGAAAAACGCCGCTGCAACGCTCGGATTCTGGCGGACAATTCATCTAAATCAAATGGTTTGGTTAAGTAATCGTCAGCACCTCCATCCAGGCCTTTAATTCTGTCTTCTACAGCATGGCGTGCTGTTAAGATGAGGACAGGGGTAGTTACACCGGCAGCCCGCATCTCGCTCAAAATGGTTAAACCGTCAAGACCCGGCAGGTTTAAATCGAGCAAAATAGCATCAAAGGACTCTGCTTTGATAACACTCAGAGCGGTTCGACCGTCTATCAGCCAGTCTACCACATAACCATAATGTCTTAGTCCCTTGTAAATGCCGTCCCCTAAGGACTGATCATCTTCAACCAAAAGGATGCGCAATACTTTCCTCTTCATTGTCGTTATTAGTTAGTAGGTAGGGTGATATTGAAACCCTAACATACTATGAACTGTACTAGCCGTGGTGGGAATGTCAAGCGAGCAAGGCAGAGAAACAGAGAGACCCCCTTACAAAGGGATATGGGTGTTGTAGCATGCTTTTTAGCGTGGGGGATAAGAATTTAGGAGTTGACAAGCTTTAAAAATTCCTCTTCTGTTAAGCAAGTGATGTCCAGCTTTCTGGCCTGTAACAGTTTTGATCCAGGATTTTTGCCAAGTACCATATAATCTGTTTTCTTAGATATTTTGTTGCTTATCTTTGCTCCTTTGGCTTGAAGTAAGTGGCTGGCTTCGTCGCGAGACAAACTAGCAAGACTGCCTGTAAAGACAAAGATTTTTTCTGTCAAGACAGATTTTTTTGCAGAAGAATAGGTAGTAGACCAGTGAATCCCTGTTGATAAAAGTTGCTGAATAATGGTCCTATTATGGGCTTCGGTAAAAAATTGCCTGATATGCATGGCAACGATAGGGCCAATGTCAGGAATGGACTGTAGCTTTGTTTCGTCCGCTTGCATCAATTGAGCTAATTGACGAAAATGCTGAGCAAGCTTGAAGGCTGTTGTGCTCCCTACATGTCGAATGCCTAAGGCAAAAAGGAAGCGGGTTAGGGTGGTTTTTTTGCTGGACGTGATGGCAATACATAGTTTAGTGGCAGATTTTTGCCCCATACGTTCCAAGCTAGCCAATTGTTCCAAGGTTAAGCCATACAGATCAGCAATGTCTTTGATCACATGCTTTTCGACGAGCTGATCGACTAACTGATGGCCAAATCCTTCGATATTCATCGCTTTGCGCGATACAAAATGTAGTATAGTTTGTTTCAGTTGAGCAGGGCAGTATAAGCCAGCCCTGCAGTACATTGCTGATTCACTGGCTAATCGAGTAACTTTTGAGTTGCACACAGGACAGGTTTGGGGGAGTCGTATGGGCAGGGTCTGTTTCGGTCGTTTTTCCTTCATGACGCGCACAACTTCCGGAATGACATCTCCAGCGCGGCAAACGATGACTGTGTCACCAATACGGATATCTTTGCGATGCACTTCATCGATGTTATGTAGGGTAGCTCTGCTGATCGTTGCTCCCCCTACAAAGACTGGTTCCAAGTGAGCGACCGGTGTCAATACACCAGTACGACCCACTTGAAATTCAATGTCTAGCAGGCGGCTTAACGCTTCTTGTGCTGGAAATTTGTGAGCCAGTGCCCAGCGAGGGGCATGTGATAGAAGGCCGAGACGCTGCTGTAGCGCGATGGAATTAACTTTATAAACAACTCCATCAATTTCATAACGTAGATGAGGTCGTTGCTTGAGCATCGCGTGATAGTAGGCCAAACATGCTTCAATTCCATGAACACATTGTGTTTGTGGACAACGTGGTAATCCCCAATTGGCAAATTGCTCTAGCATATCCGTGTGTCTGTCAGCTATCTGTCCTCCAGTTACTTCTCCTACACTGTGTGTAAAAAAAGCTAGAGCGCGCTGTGCCGTAATTTTTGGATCGAGTTGACGTAAGCTACCGGCAGCGGCATTCCGTGGATTAACAAATATTTTGCCCCCTGCTTGCTGTAGGCGGTCGTTGAGTTGTTGAAAGGCTTTTTTGGGAATGTATACTTCACCGCGAACCTCTATGTTTTTGGGATAACTTTGACCATGTAATTGTAAGGGAATACTTAAAATGGTTCGCATATTTAGCGTGATGTCTTCTCCTGTATTACCATCACCACGTGTGGTCGCACGGATTAATTTTCCATTGGCATATGTTAAATTAACGGCGATGCCATCGAGTTTGGGTTCACAAGCAAATTCAATAGGTTCTTGCATGGCTAGTCTATCCTGAATACGCTTGTTAAATGCCAACACTTCTTCCTCGGAAAAAGCATTTTCCAGCGATAGCATGGGTAATCCGTGCGTCACTTGTGTAAAGTGAGTCAACGGTGTAGCACCTACGCGCTGTGTGGGTGAATCCGCCGTAATGAATTCGGGGTATTTTTTTTCCAAGTTTTGTAAGCGGCAAAAGAGCTTGTCGAAGGCGACGTCACTGATCCGTGGATCATCAAGAACGTAGTAGCGGTGATTGTGTGCATTGATCACTTTTTTAAGCCGTTCCATTTGCTGGAGGATAGAGGATTTTATTTTAGGCATGAGCGTAAAGCTGAGAACGGTAATGGGTTAATATGTTATCAGTCAGTGGCTCTCGCCACTGATCACAGAGTGTTCCACCCAAATCCTGAATGAGTAATTGTGCAGTTTCTAACATTAATTCAAAGATATTCAAGGCACGACCTACTTCACTAAGGGACATAAACAGGCATAACCCGGTGCATTGGATTTCACCGATGTGCGTTAGATCAAATGTACCGGGTTCAAAGGCGGAAGCGAGACTAAATAGGCGCCGATTTTTTTCATCTTGAGGGGCATGATAATGAAAAATATTCATCTCGCCATAATGAAATCCGGCACTGCTGAGCGTTTGTATGAGTTCATAGCCTTGATAAGGCCTGTCTTCCGTAGCGATTAATTGTAGGATAATAAGTGTTTCTTTATGGTTAGTGCTCCATTTTTGCTTAGATATTGCGAATGCAGACTCGTTACTAGATGCTAGGTGTGCAGGGTTTGCTACCACTACGGCAGATGAGTGTGAGGCTGCCATGTTAGAACGGATTCTACTATCCGTGGGTGCAATCTGTTCACTAGCTGTTCTTTGGCGGGGATTTCCATACTGCCAAATGACAAGAATCAATCCCGCAACCCCTGTCAAAATAATAATAGGTAGAATAAACAGCAAATAATCGATGTCCATAGCGATAATAAAACCTCAGTTGATGGGCTTTGTACGAGATAAATGAAAACCAAAATAATGTAAAACAGGGTTTTATTGTAGACTAAACCGAAGCGATCGCCATGGCTTTTTCCATGTCTACGGCCACCAATCGTGATACACCGGGTTCATGCATCGTGATACCGGCTAGATGTTGGGCCATCGCAATGGCGACTTTATTATGGCTAATCAAGACGATTTGTACTTCTTTGGATATTTCTTTGACTAATTTGCAAAATCTCAGGACATTTGCGTCATCCAACGATGCATCCACTTCATCCAGCACGCAAAAAGGAGCAGGATTGTATTGGAAAAATGCAAAGACCAAAGCCATTGCCGTCAACGCTTTTTCTCCTCCAGACAAGGATTGAATACGGCTATTTTTTTTTCCAGGCGGCTGCGCTGTGATAGTAATGCCAGCATTTAATAAATCTGAATCTTGTAGCTGTAATGAAGCCTTTCCTCCAGAAAATAAGCGTGAAAACAAATCTATGAAATACTGGTTTATTTTTTCAAAGGTCTCTTTGCAACGTTGAATCGTTTCTTCATCCATAGTTTTTATCGCTGTCTTCAGGGTTTGCAATGCTTCTAGGAGATCTTGATGTTGTGTGTCTAAATAGGATTTTCGTTCTACAACTGCTTGGTGTTCCTCTAAGGCAACGAGATTAACAGCACCGATTTCTTCAATATGATGTACCACTTCGGTGAGCTGTGTTTCAACACAAGAAAGATCGATGTCAGCAGGCAATGTTTTTATAAGGTCTTCAACATCGTATTCTTGTTCCTGCAGTTGTTCTGCTAAAGCTTTAATATGTATTCGCAATTCTTGATCTTGCAAGCGATACTGTTCTAATTCGCTGCGATCCTTGTCGAGCTTTATTTCTAAAGTTTTTATTTGTTGTTCCTGGAGTTTCCACTGTTGTTCAATTTTTTGAAGTGCATCCTGACTTTCTTTGAGTCGGGTAGCCAGCACATCGCGTTGCTGGTGTTGTGTATACAGGTTTTTTTTGGTTGTATCCAATAGCTTTTCTTCTTCTTTCAAAATGTGTTGTAGAGCAGCAGCCCGTTTTTTTAGCTGTTCTTGTTGCTGTTGCAGACGTGAAGCCGTTTCTTGTGTCGACTTCCAGTGGTGTTCTGCGGTTTGTCGTCTTAGTGCAAGTTGATGCAGTGTAGTTTCATCTACTCTTGCCTGCTGTGTCGCTTCATTTAATGTGGTTTCTAGAGTTGTTTTGATGGTGAGTAATGTTTGGTGTTGTTTTTCCATTTCCTGAAGCTGTAATTGATTTGTTGTTTCGTCCTGTGCTAGCTGTTGTAAGGCAGTTTGTAAAGTATCGATTTGCTGCTTATTTTCTTTTCGTTCTTGTTGAATGCGCTGCATCTGTTGTTTCGCCTGTGCTACGCGATTCTTCTGAAGCTGATAGCGCGTCTTTAGGTCAGCTTGCTGAGCGATACATGCGGCAAATTGTTTTTGTTTTTCCAATTGCTTCGCTTCTAATTGCTGAAGTTGTTTTTGTGTTTGTGCGTCATGCGCGTGTTTTTCATTACGTTGTGTTTGCATGACTTCCTGCTCTTGGCGTAGATTGTTGATATCTCGTTCCCTTTGCAATAACCCCGTTTTAGTTGAGCCAGGAATACCGAGCTGTATCCAATGATTGCCTAGAAAAATTCCTTCACGTGTTATAATGGATTCATAAGGTTTTAATCGTTTAGCATATAACATGGCTTCTGCCGTAGTTTCTGCTGCGTATATACCGATCAACAAGTCATCTAATGGCCAGGGGGCAGTCAATTTGGTGCTAAGCAATGGTAAAGATAATTGCGCATTTACCGTCGTTGTCGAGTGCTGATCAGGCATCCATTTTGTCATTAAACTGATCGAGCTGTCCGGAATGGATTGATGTAAAAAATCGTCTAAAGATTCACGATCAAGAAAACAAACCGCCTGCAAATGTCGATGTAGGGCAATTTCAAAAGCGAGTTCCCACCCTGTTTCTATCTGCACTAATTGCGCAAGTCGTGGATGATTCGTTAAATTATGTTTTTTTAACCAAGCGCAAAGAGATTGTTCGCGTTGGCCTAACGCTTCTTCTTGTAAGGCAATTAACGAAGCCATTTGGCCTTGAATGTTTTGCAAGCGGCTGTTACATGCATGTAATGCTTTGCTCAATTGCCGTTGTATAGTGCGCTGTGCGTCGATCTGTTGGCTGGTTTGTTCCTGATCCAATTGAATAAGCTGTTGTTTTTGTTCAATATCATGCAGTGCTTTTACAAGATCAGCCGTATTCTGATCTTGAGAAAAAATTTGGTTTTGTGCAGCCTGTTCTTCTTCTAATTGTTCAAAACGCCTTTTTAGATGTTGACATTGTTGTTGAGAGTATTGGCGTTGAGTTTGTATCATATGGCTTTGTTGTGTCAGCTTAGATAAATTTTCTCGACATTGATCCCACTCTATTTGACAATTTTTTACATCTCGTTTCATTTTTTCTGTCGTTGCTTGATCGGTACTTGCTTGTGTTTCAACCCAAGCTTTATGTAGTGTGTTTAATTCTTGATACGCGTGATCCTGTGCAAGCTGGTTCTCTTGTATTTGTTGTACTAACAGGATGGTTTGCTGCGTAAGTTGTTTCTCTTCCTGTTGATTTTTATGAAATTGAGTGACTTGGCCTTGTAGTGTTGCCTCTAAATGAGTTATTTGGTTAACGAATTCGTAATAATGGTTCTGCGATGCATCACAGTTGGTTCGGATTTGCAGTTGTCGTTCGCGTAACTGAGCTATCGCTACAAGCGAAATTTGTAACGCATGTTGGGATGCTGCACGCTGCATTTCAGCTGCTTGTATAGCAATCGACTTGGATTGCAGCTGCTCGTTGCACGCACGGTATCGTAATGCTTGCAGTTTGGCTTTGAGCAAACG
>JABDBU010000016.1 GCA_013288455.1 Gammaproteobacteria bacterium
TTGTAAATCAATTAAGTATTAATATCCTCAAAGAAAAGCTTAAAGGTGGGTTACAGGAACAATTAAAAAAGCTAGATTTAAAAAAAATATTCCAATGACGCACGAACCTTACTTACTGTGATCTATTAGCGAGCTGCTCGTTATGACACCAGTACTTTCACCAAAACAATTTCAACAACGCATGCTTGATTGGTTTGAGGTACACGGCCGCAAAGACCTGCCGTGGCAACAAGAGAAATCTCCATACCACGTCTGGCTATCAGAAATTATGCTACAGCAAACGCAAGTTACCACTGTCATTCCTTATTTTACGCGTTTTATTAAACGATTTCCTCAGCTTTCCTCTTTGGCAAATGCCGATCTCGATGAAGTACTACGGTACTGGGCAGGATTAGGTTATTACGCGCGTGGACGTAATTTACATCGTTGTGCCCAAATCATTGAAAAAGAATATGGGGGAAAATTGCCACAACAATTGCATCAATTGCAAAAATTACCGGGTATAGGCCGATCTACTGCCGGTGCCATTCTATCACTGGGGTTTGCACAAGCGGCGCCTATTCTAGATGGAAATGTAAGGCGTGTATTAACCCGTTTTCATGCTATCGTCGGCTGGCCAGGTACTGCTAGCATTCATAAGAAATTATGGAAGTTAGCTGAGCGTTATACTCCGTCCACGCAAATAGCCAACTATACTCAAGCCATCATGGATCTGGGAGCTTTGGTATGCACACGCAGTCGCCCTAAATGTGAGCAATGTCCTTTACAAAGTCACTGCTTAGCCTATCACAGAAATAATTTTGTAGATTTTCCGTCGCAAAAACCCACGCAAGCATTACCTCGTCGTTCGCTGCAGATGTTGATCCTGATCAATGCAAAACGAGAAATCCTTCTAGAAAAACGGCCACCTTGCGGAATTTGGGGAGGGTTATGGAGTTTACCAGAATGTCCTATCCATGAGGATGCTAAAATATTTTCGAAGAAATATTATTACTGTGAAACGGGTGAGCCTAGCAAGCAAGCGATCTTACAACATACCTTCAGCCACTTTCACCTCGCAATACAGCCAGTGCGCATGCTTGTTACAGCATGGTATCCGCCATTAATGGAATCTGATCGTACTGTTTGGTATAATGAAAAATGGTCAGAAAAAAAAGGCCTGGCCGCCCCTGTAAAAAAAATCGTAAACCAGTCAATTGAGGCCCTGTTTTCGTGAGCCGAGTTGTTTATTGCGTTAAATTACAAACCAAAGCGCAAGGTCTTAATCATGTACCCTATTTTGGCGAATTGGGCCAAAAAATTTATGAATCAATCAGCGCAGCAGCCTGGCAGCAATGGGTAGACCGTCAAACGATGTTGATCAACGAGCAACGACTCAGTACTGCTGATCCTAAAGCGCAGGAGTTTTTAGAACAAGAAATGAAAAAATTCTTATTTGGAGGGGGCGAATCCACAGTGCCTGCTGGATTCGTTCCACCCCGCCAAGTAAATTAGCCATTGACTATGCAACCAGGCGAACTGAGTAAGTATATTTTAGGCAAGCGTCCTAATTTTAAACCCAAGATAGCTATTGTGTTGGGCTCTGGTTTGGCTGACTTTGCCAATGAACTCCAAGATCCTATCACTATCCCTTATGACGCGCTTCCGGGTTTTTCAGTGAGCAGGGTCGTTGGTCACCCTGGACGGCTCGTTCTCGGTTATCTCCGTGAAATTCCTGTAGTTTGCTGCCAGGGACGTATTCATGCTTATGAAGGGATACGAGGGGAAGGATTTAAGCATTTTATTAGAACTTTGCAATCCTTAGGCTGTAAAAGTGTGTTGATGACGAATGCAGCAGGATCATTGCGAAAAGATTTTCAACCTGGTCAGTTGGTACTCATTTCTGATCATATCAATTTTTCCATAACAAGTCCCTTGGTTGGGCCTAACGATGATACATTTGGTCCTCGTTTTATTTCCATGGATGATGCCTATGATCCAGGGCTTCGCAATATTTTGCAGCAAACTGCAAAAGATGTTGATCTTTGTCTACATGAAGGTATTTATTTTGGCGTTCTGGGTCCTCACTTTGAAACACCTGCCGAAATCCGTGCATTTCGTCATTTAGGTGCCGATGTCATCGGTATGTCCACCATCCCTGAGGTCATCGTTGCAAGACATTGTGGCTTAAAAGTAGCAGTTATTTCTGTCGTCACGAATTTTGCAGCGGGACTCACTGAGGAGCACATTGATCATGCAAAACACTTGGCTTTTGCTGAACAAGCTAGTAGTAGCCTACGCAATTTGTTAAAAAACAGTATTAGCCGTTTAGTAAAAAAGTAGCAACGCATTTATTCACCAGTAAGTCAAAAAAAGGAATTGAAATGCGATACCTCATTTAGAAACAAAGGCATTTCCTTGAACATAAAATCTTAATAATTTGTGTGTCCATTCTTTGGCATAATGAACGCCAATACGCGGTGCTTCAACAATATGCATAGGTTTTTCATAGTGAGGAGCAATAGTAATAAAAAGATTTTCACTCAGAAGATCGCAACCATTATGCGCCTTATTAATCATCATAGATTTACATAATAATCCGGGCCCTTGAGTACGTTCTGTGATATTTGCAATAGGCTCAATAGCTCGAATGAGAACAGCAGCTCCAATGCCCGCTGGTTCTGTCACGACATTAAAACAATGATGTATACCATAAATTAAATATACATAAGCATACCCTGGTGGCCCAAACATCGTTGCTGTACGTTTGGTACATCCTTTAGAAGCGTGTGATGCAAGATCGTGTTGACCCACATAGGCTTCCGCTTCAACAATTTTACCTATTCGCTCAACACCCTGTAAGCGATGCACCAAATAATTTCCAAGAATTTCTTGAGCTACGATCTTGGTTTCTCTATTATAAAATTTACGTGGTAATTTTTGCATTGAAACGCCTCTCTATTGAAGATCAGGATTATCAACAAAAGACTTATAATTGCCAACTTTCCCCAGAGTCAGTACAATCTGCGCTCATGAACAGAGGGCCGTTAGCTCAGCTGGTAGAGCAGTTGACTCTTAATCAATTGGTCGATGGTTCGATCCCATCACGGCCCATCAATTAAATCAAGCGTTTATGTGACATGCTATATTCATAGCTATATTATTAATTAATGAACGCTCCAGAAGAGAGAGAAGAGAGGGGAGGGGAAACTAAAACATTAATGTCTGCACTGTTTATTGCGCTTCTTCTTTTATTCACTGTTCCTGCCATCTTACTTGGATATAAAAAACTCAATCTTTTACTAATTTTGCTTGCATTGATGAGTTTAATTTGCCTTGGCAACGGTTTTATTCCTGCTTACCTATTATACTGCTTGCAAAAATATGAAGAACCTATCATTCACTGGCAAAAAAACAACACCATTGTACTCTTAGAAGCAGGTACTAGCAAAATACCCCATACACACACGGTAAAACCCAGTTTATTCTCCTTTTCACGCATTACGACCGCCGCTGCGCTATATTATCGCTGTAAAGCCATTACGCCCGAGTGCCGCATACTCATCAGTGGTGATGATCCTTTCGACAACGGAAAAAGTGAAGCAGCAACTTACGGAGATACATTAGTGTCTTTGGGTGTCCACCCCACTGATATTTTATTAGAACCACGTAGCAAAAATACCTTTCAAAATGCTGAATTTACCAGGGATTTGCTAAAAAAATACCCCACTGATCAGATATTATTAGTGGCCTCAGCACTGAACTTACCTCGCGCTTTATTATATTTTTCCTATTTTGACATCCATCCCATCCCCGTGCCATCTGATTTTATCACCATTCATTTCTCTAAATTTCCAATTGCCTACTATCTCACAATAAATGATTTTGCTGCACATGAGTTCATAGGCATTGCCCGTTTCTACATCTACAACCTTTTTGGCTGGAATCCACAACCTTCTGCTATATATACCGCTCGTACTTGAAGATGCGAATCTTTTTAACTAACAGCGAGCGGTATGTCTAATCACATGACTGGCAAAAGCAAAGCTTCCGCGCAGTCATTCAAGTCCTATAATCGAACGCCTTTTTCAATCCCAGCAAGACCAAATCTGGCATAATGACATCGAATAAGCCGTGTCTATCATAGAGATGTGCAAACCCACCTGTACCAATCACTTTCACGGACTCTTCGGCAAAAATTTCCTTTTTAAAACCACAAATAAGTTCCCTTAACGCACCTAAATTCCCGTAATAAAGGCCACTTTGTATACTTTCTCTCGTAGTTTTTCCGACATAAGTGCTAGGGACTTCGATGTCAACAGCCATTAACTTGGCCGTATTGCTTTTTAAAGTTTCCATACAAAGTCGCAAGCCCGGTAAAATAGCTCCTCCTAAATAATCAGCGTCTTTAGTAATCGCGCAAAGCGTCGTCGCTGTACCCAGATCAATCACGATTAGTGACACTCCCGGATAAGTGGTTACCGCACCCATCGCATTGGCAATCCGATCCGTACCAACTTCATGTGGATTGCTACATCTGATATTCAAACCCGTTTTGAAACTAGGCTGTAGTACAAAATATGTCGCGGCCTTAAAATACCGCGAAAAACAGTGCCTTAAGGTATAATCGTGGTTTGGCACGACAGACGATAAGGCAATTGCCTCAATTTCCATGGCATTTAGATCATGAAATTTCAGTAGGGTAACCAGGAAAATACCAAATTGGTCTGCCGTCCCCAGCAATGGTGTGGCATAACGAAACCGCAGAATGAGACTATCTTTGGAAAATACTCCACCTAACAGGTGAGTATTACCTACATCTAAGCATAATAACATAGCCAATTTTACCGATAACGCATATTATTCTACTCAAAACACTGGACGTCATACTTTCTGGACGTCATACTTCAAGGCGCCTCAGAACGTACCTAAAGTGTATCATTTTATAAATGAATGTTTCCAAAAAGCCAGTGATTAATCTCTGCTCACCGGCTATCTACCCCACGATTTTTCCTTTAGACTAATGCCCCTAAAGTTAGATAGCTGAATGTAAAAGGAAAAAAATGATGATGGGTTTTGCCCTGTTTCTCCGAGAAGCGATCATACATCCTTGCCATGTAGGGGCCCTGTTCCCTAGCTCCAAACGCCTAGCGATCTATGTAGCTGAACAAATCCCTCCCCCTGATAGTCCGGGTCTCATTATTGAATTGGGAGCAGGAACAGGCGCTGTTACTGCGGCTTTATTAGATCGAAAAAGCCCTCAACATCGGTTGATCGTGATTGAGCGGTCAGTTAAATTGGCCAAACATCTGATACGACGTTTTCCTGATTTAACCGTTATCCAGGGTGATGCCTGTCAACTACGACAATTACTCGATAAATATACTCACGTCCCTATTCATGCCATCGTTTCTGGTTTACCTTTACGCTCATTACCACCGAACATCGTCAAAACGATCGGTATAGAAATTAATCAGGTTTTGCAAAAAGGCTGCCTCTATATGCAGTATACGTACAATTTATGGGGCAAGACCTTGGCACCTACGCAACATTTACAACGGATACGTCATCAACGGGTGTGGAAAAATTTACCACCCGCCCGTATCGATGTTTTTTTGCACACATGACACCGCCGCCAAGCATTGCTGTTACCAACATTGAACTTCATTTACAAAAGGCAGGGGAAAATTTGGCAAAACAGCTTGCTCTGCCTTATATCAATCCTGCTCAGAAAAAAAACTTTGATTTTATCCTAGTCCTAACCGACAACGGGCTTCTACTGCAACATACCAAGCCAAAAGGTTTGGGAAGTTTACAAATTAACTTCTTAACTGGCAAAATTGGTTATCGCTTGCAGCATATCCATGCACAAAAACAGTTACTCGCCAAAGCCGTAGGACCTAAAATTCATCCCAAAACGTCTATTATTGATCTGACAGCCGGATTAGGTAACGATGGGTTTATTTTAGCTCAGTTGGCATATTCAGTGACCTTATTAGAGCGATCAACGGTTATCTCAGCTTTACTGCAAGACGGATTACGACGTATCATGGGCTGTAAAAAATATGCTCATGTCGATATACAACTCATTCATGTCGACGCAATAACTTATCTAAACTACATCCTACAAACTAAAATATTTCCGCATGTTATCTACCTGGATCCTATGTATCCACATTCCAATAAATCAGCTTTTCCAAAAAAGGAAATGCGTTTTCTTCGACAAATTGTCGGTGACGATACCGACGCAGAAAGCCTGCTGCCACTGGCAATGGCCTGTGTACAACAGCGTGTTGTTGTGAAAAGGCCCCGTTTAACAGGCTATTTAAGTAATCTACTGCCACAATATAGTATTCATGGGAAGCAACATCGCTTTGACATTTATCTAGCCAACGCTAATCATTCCCACTTTTACCCTATCGACTATAGAGATGCCCATACGATCCTTTTTAAAATGGGCGGGTAATAAATACCGCATTATTGAGCAAATAAAAGCCTGCTTACCGAAGGCGAATCGCCTGATAGAGCCTTTCACGGGCTCTGCGACGATCTTTCTTAATACTGGTTATCCTACTTACCTATTAGCTGATAGCAATCGCGATCTTATTCAACTGTATAGGTATCTACAACGAGAAGGCCAAGCTTTCATCAATTATTGCCGCCTATTTTTTCATCCCTGCTTTAATAATCCTAAAGAATTTTACCGTTTAAGACACGTATTTAACATGAGTACAGAACAACGCAGACGAGCGGCTCTCATGCTTTATCTAAATAAGCACTGTTTTAATGGACTGACTCGATTTAATCGTCAAGGAAAATTCAATACACCATTCAGTGCCTATAAAGCGCCCTATTTTCCAGAAAAAGAAATGAAATTTTTCTTTCAACAAGCTAAAAATGCAAAAATTATTCATGCCGATTTTATCAATACACTCGCATTAGCTAAGCGGGGAGACGTAATTTATTGCGATCCACCCTATGTTGGTCTATCCAAGACCGCCAATTTTACTCATTATACAGCCTGTGGGTTCAGTCATGCACAACAGCTAATTTTAGCAAGTACCGCAAAAAATTTAGTTGCCAAAGGAATTACCGTCATCATCTCTAACCACGATACCGAATTTACACGAAAAATTTACCATGGCGCCACTCTGCTTCCATTATCGGTACAACGCAACATCAGTAGCAAGGGATCACAACGCGGAAAAGCGGCGGAAATACTTGCTATTTTTCAATAAATGCAGAGAAAATTTTTAGCTATTATTGAAAAACACTAGCTCGTATCGATCACTGTAGTTTATTTATCTTTAAATTTGATTCTGATGGAACTTCCCACTAAACACAAATTTTTTCGATAAAAATTCTCAAGATAGCGACGATAGGATTCTGGTAAATAACGCGTGTACTGTCCGTGAATGAGAATAACGGGAGGATTATGGCCACCGGGATGAGCATAACGTAATTTAGCCATGTGCCCCAGTCGCACAGGGGGTTGATGTGCATTCACTGCTTGTGCCAACAAACGCGTTAAATGAGAAGTAGATAACACACGTGTTGCTGAACGATACGCTTGCTGAATTGCATTAAACAAATTACTAACACCCGTTCCATATAAAGCGGAAATAAATGCTATCTTTGCAAAATTAACAAATGCTAAGCGTCGATCCAATGACTGCTTCACTTGTAAACGTTGCTCTGCAGACAAACCATCCCATTTATTGACAGCAACAATCAATGCTTTACCCGCTTCCCGTGTAACTCCCAATAGATGTAGATCTTGATCTGTAACTCCCTCCGTCGCATCTATCAACATCAATACAACATGACTCGCTGCAATAGCTTCCAGGCTTTTGATGACAGAAAGCTTTTCAACACCTTCTGCTGTTTTTGACCTGCGACGAATACCCGCAGTATCTATTAACGTGTATAAGCGATCTCGATAGTTAAAATGATGTGCTGTGCTATCACGCGTAGTGCCCGGCTGATCAAATACAAGGACTCGCTCCTCACCCAATATACGGTTCAGTAGCGTCGATTTACCCACATTTGGCTTACCAATGATTGCAACTTTAATTCGTGAGATTTCACTGTTTTCTTGTGCATCCTGATTTTGCGTAGAGGATGCTTCAACACTAGAAAAATAAGCAAGTATCTCGTTTATTGCTAATTCAATACCCTGTCTGTGAGCTGCTGAAATGACAAAGGCAGCAGGAAAACCTAAGCAAGCAAATTCATTTTGCAGTGCCACCGAATCCAAGCCTTCCCCTTTATTGATAACTAAAGTGATGGGTTTATTTAGCTGTCTCAGTTTGGTAGCCAGCAATTTATCCGGTGCAGTCAAGCCAACGCGCCCATCAACTAATAACAAAATATAGTCAGCATCGCTGATAGCTCGCTGTGTTTGCAACTCCATTAAAACGTTGATACCTACCTTCCTGCCGGTATTGAGTCCACTCGTATCGACGATGATATAAGGACGTACGCCAACAATACCCAATCCGTATAAACGATCTCGCGTTAATCCAGGCTGATCCACTACCAAAGCTTGACGTGTTTTTGTCAAACAATTAAATAAACTAGACTTCCCCACATTAGGAGCACCAACAATAACAATGCGGGGCAAAGAAGGCGAGTTCATGTAGACATTGTAGCTCGCATCCATGCCAATAATTTTCCTTGCTGCGTCAGAACACAAACAATGGGGTCCGCGACACTCAGTGCTGCTGTGATACTTGCACCATCATGGACTAAAACACGCGCCAGAGGATGACCATCGATCATCGAAAACCAGTGTAAATATCCTTCTTTATCACCTACAACAATACTGTTTCCACTGATGACTGGCGCAGTCAAGCCCCGATTTTGCAAAATCTGATTGTGCCAAAGCACTTGACCCGTTAATGGATTTAACGCCCATAAACCACCATCACTGTCGCTAATAAATAAATTTTGGCCTAGCACCCACCCCGAGTAACTTGAAAAAGGTCGCGTCCATCGCGTTTGACCTGTTTCTAATTGCATGGCAGCCAACTCTCCCTGATACGTTAAAACATAGACCATCTGCCTGCTGAACAAAGGATTTACCGCGATATCAACTTGATCCTGCGCACACTAAAATAGCGCAAGAAAAACGCATTACAACTTTGTGTGGTACAGCATTTACTGAAAAAGCTATTTATATCGACATGGAGGCCTTAGATTTACGTCTTTGGGGATGGATTTCCCTTCCAACTTTTTCACGAAACCAAACTGATCTGCAGTATTTCTATGTAAATTCCCGTATGGTTAAAGATAGATTGATCAATCACGCCGTTAAGCAGGCCTATCACGACGTCCTCTATCATGATCGACATCCTGCTTTTATCCTTTTTCTGGACATTGCTCCTGAACTCGTTGACGTTAACGCCCATCCTGCAAAATATGAAGTCCGTTTTCGTGAAAATCGAACGGTATACGACTTTGTGAGGCAATGTTTAGAAAAGGCTTTAACTAACACCACCCCCGCCCCTGTTGTTGCTGAGCTCGTACCTTTATTTGATCGACCACAGGCAAACACTAAAGAACAAACAGCCAGCATCATGGAAGAATATATAACGGATGATTCGCGCCAACAGGTTGTGCTCCCTCTACCAGTTTCACCAATCGGTATCCCCTCTCCCCTCTCTACTGCTACTGTTGCTGAAAAACCCATTATTCACGCCGATTGTGTATCATCTATACAGCCTACAATAGCCATAACACCCAACCCTCCTAAACAAATAGATCAGCATCCAACACCGCCTTTGGGTTTTGCACTGGCACAATTACATAACATTTATATCCTTGCACAAAATGCACCAGGCCTTATTTTAGTAGATATCCATGCTGCACATGAACGAATTCTGTATGAACGTCTAAAACAAGTTTCAGAAAATTCCGCTGTCGCTACACAAGTTCTGCTAATTCCTATTAGTTTGCATCTTTCAAGCAAGGAGGCACAAATTCTGGAGGAATATCACGTTTTATTTGGACAATGTGGTTTTGAAATGGAAAAATTAGGTCTAGACACTACCATCGTTCGGCAAATTCCCGCCCTACTATCTCCTATCGATATTCAGCAATTCATACATAATGTCTTAAGTGATTTAAATAAATATGAAGGTACACAGCGATTTTCAGAGAAAATCAATGAACTTTTATCTAGTATCGCTTGCCGTAGTGCACTACGCGCCAAACGAATCATGACTTTACCTGAAATGAATCAACTGCTACGTGATATGGAAATAACAGAGCGTAGCAATCAGTGTAACCACGGTCGTCCAACATGGAGACAACTAACACTCTCTGAAATCGATCGCTTATTTCTACGTGGACGCTAAAATCGTTATTTGTTTAATGGGTCCTACTGCCTCTGGAAAAACGACTCTCGCTATAGAACTGAGTCAACGGCTGCCAGTTGAAATCATCAGTGTCGATTCCGCACTGATTTATCGGGATATGAATATTGGCACGGCAAAACCGACGCCGGACATCCTCAGACAAATTCCACATCGCCTCATCGATATACGTGATCCTAGTCAAATTTACTCAGCTGGCGAGTTTTATCAAGATGCAGTCTCAGCGATTGAAAATATCATAAAAAAAAAACGACTTCCCCTCTTAGTCGGTGGAACTATGTTCTATTTTCGCGTTTTACAACAGGGCATTTCAATGCTACCGCAAACTGATCACGTCGTCCGTCAACGACTAAGACAAGAGTTGCAACAACAGGGGATAAAAAAGTTATACGAACGCCTGACATTACTCGACCCGCATGGCACACAACGCATACATCCTAATGATTCTCAACGTTTATTACGTGCATTAGAAACAATAGAAATAACCAATAAAACACTCATCGAGTTACAACAATCCTCACTCCCCGTGCCTCCGTCTTACCGGTTCATCAACATTGCCCTCGTTCCAACGGATAGGAAGGATCACCGTGCTCACATAGTCAACCGATTTCAAGCCATGTTACGGCAAGGATTTATTGAAGAGGTAAAAAATTTATTTCAACGTAGCGACCTACACACTGAACTACCGGCTATACGCACCGTCGGTTATCGCCAAATATGGGATCATCTGGCAAAAAAATTAACTTTCGCAGCCATGCAAGAACGAGCTATCATCGCTACATGCCAGGTAGCAAAACGACAAACGACATGGCTACGTTCCTGGAAAAATCTTTTTATTTTTCCTAATGATACCGATAACCAGCTATCAAAAATCATTGACCTAATACAGGCTAACTTGGAATAGCTAACTTGCTAGCTGATTGCATAATATTGAATAATTCGGTTAATTTATAAAAATGCCCAACGTACAATTCAAAGATCAAGTTTGCTATACTGTTGCTCATGTATAAAATTGCTGTCTATATTCCAAGTAATAATCTTGAGCAGGTTAAACAAGCTATGTTTGATCAAGGCGCGGGGCGTTTGGGTAACTACGATCACTGTGCATGGCAGGTTCTTGGACAGGGCCAGTTTCGCCCATTGGAAAAAAGTAACCCTGCCGTGGGTCAACAGGGGAAAATTGAGACCGTGCAAGAGTATTTGGTAGAAATGATTTGTGATGACGCTGTGCTCAACTCTGTCATCACTGCTTTAAAGCAGGCACATCTCTATGAGGAGCCAGCCTATACGGTTGTGCAATTAAAAAATATCGACGTTAAGGGCACCTCTAAAAATTAGAAATTTTGCTTCAAAACAAGGCGTGATGGCGGCGAGCAGCGGAGTTTACATGGAGTAAATGAGCCGTGCAGACTACATCACAACGATGTATTGAAGTAAAATAGCCATTTATAGAGGTGTCCTGTCAGGGCGCTTCTTGAAAATTAAGGATCCATTCATGCTTAAAATCCTACGTGTTTTAGCAACATTTGTTGGTGCATTCGTCCTATTACTCCTACTTTCTATTGTTGGCTTAGTCGTCTTTGTTAATCCTAATGACCTGAAGCCGCAAATCAGTCAAACTATCAACAAATACACAGGCCGGCAGTTACAATTGGCAGGTGCTATTGAATGGTCGATTTTTCCTTGGTTTGGATTGCAATTAAACAACGCAGGACTCAGTAACACCTCGAGCTTTGGCGGTAAAAAGTCTTTTGCAGAAATACAAAAATTAGATATCCAGATCCGTTTACTCCCTTTATTGCATAAACGATTAGAGATTGGCAGATTGCACGTTAAAGGCCTTACCTTATATCTCAGCAGAAATGCACAGGGCAAAAATAATTGGGAATTTTCACCGACACCTGTTGCCACAACACCGAGCAAGATGCCACCCAGCAATGTAAAGCCATTAAGCTTTGTAGTGGCGGGGGTAGATATTCAAAATGGTCATATTTTTTTCGAGGACCAACAAAAAAATAAACATTTTGAAATAACACAGCTGCAGCTCAACAGCGCTAATCTAACTGTCAATAAAAGTTCGCCTTTTTTTGCTCGATTTAATATCAAGTCCGATGCACCAAAACTCCAAGCAGCGATAAAATTAGCTAGCAATATCACCTTAGGTACGAACGGCGAAAGGATTGCGTTCGACAAAGTAAACCTTGAGCTCATGTTACAGGATCCTAAGTATCCCAAAGGTCAGTTACCTATTTCTTTGCAAACAAATGCCGTCCTTGATTTAGCTGCCCAAACCTTTACAGCCAATACATTCACCATAGCGATCGACCAAAATAAATTTACCGGTTATATCGATGGACAAACCTTGTTTAGCAATCCATCTATATCTGGCATCTTGAAAACAGAACAATGGAAGTCAGACAAACTCCTCATTCAACAAGCACAGATCCCTTTTCAATTCAAAAACAACGTGCTATCGCTCAACCCCATCACTGCAAAAATTTATCAAGGCAGTTATCAAGGAGACGCTTCCCTGGATCTCAAGACAGAAATACCGCAACTCGTTGCGCATAATCAACTAACTCAGGTCAACGTACAATCGCTATTTCAGCAATTCGTCAATGTAAGTCAAGTACAATTAGCCGGTCTAGCCAACGTCAATTTCAAATTTACTACGCAAGGTAGTGATGACGCATCCTTGCTCAAAAATTTACAAGGACAGGGGCAATTTAATCTAGATAATGGCGCTATCAAAGGTATTAACCTTTC
>JABDBU010000017.1 GCA_013288455.1 Gammaproteobacteria bacterium
AACACACTATTTCACGTACGAATATCAGCAGCAATGCGCTCGGAGTGCTTCATCGACTCAAACAACATGGCTACAGTGCTTATTTGGTCGGCGGCTGTATACGTGATCTATTACTTGGGGTAAAACCAAAGGATTTTGATATTGCCACTGATGCACACCCTGAAAAAATAAAAAAACTCTTTCGTAATTGCTTATTGATTGGTAGACGCTTTCGCATCGCCCATATTCGCTTTGGACGAGAAATTATTGAAGTCACTACGTTTCGTGCCGATAGCAAAAAGAAATCGTTCAAACATAGAACAGTAGCGGCTCATGGAATGCTACTCCGTGACAACGTTTATGGCTGTATCGAGGAAGATGCATGGCGACGCGATTTCACGATGAATTCTCTGTACTATAACATCGCTGACCTTTCTATTGTCGATTACTGCGGTGGAATAGCCGATATTCAGCATAGGATTGTTCGCATTATTGGCGATCCATTGACGCGCTATCAAGAGGATCCAGTGCGTCTATTACGTGCTGTTCGTTTTGCCGGAAAATTAGACTTTACACTTGCAGCAGCAACAGGCGAGTGTATACCTAGGCTAGCGCACCTATTGCGTCACGTTTCACCTGCTCGTCTGTTCGAGGAAGTCCTCAAGCTTTTTCATCATGGTCGAGCCTTTAGGACCTACCAACTGCTGCTGCACTATCAGTTATTGAACGAGCTGTTTCCACAAACCCTTGCTTGTTTCGATCAAGAAGGTACCCAAAAATTATTAGAAATAGCCTGTAAAAATACAGATCAACGTGTACAACAAGAAAAAACTGTTTCACCTGCTTTTTTATTTGCTGTTTTTTTATGGCCTGCTGTTCAAGCAAAAGTACGACGTCCTAGCAAGCGACGATCACCTTCTTTCGTCATTTATCAACAAGCTATCAGTGAGATCCTCTCTGAACAACAAAAACAGATTACTATCCCTAGACGCTATAGCGCCGCTATACGAGAAATATGGGATTTACAGCAGCGTCTTAACCAACCTCGTCCCTCGATGATCAATAAACTCATAGTACATCCACGCCTTCGCGCAGCCTATGATTTTTTACTGTTACGCGCAGAAATACGAGAAATATCGCCTGATATTACTGCTTGGTGGACTGAATTTTTACCCGCTACCGAATCACGCAGAAAACAACTTATTGAGAAAATGGTAATGACAACACAGAGACGGCACAATCAGCGAAAAAATTCCCTATGAACGAAGTGATGAAAACAGCCTTGTGGCAACAGTTAGCGCAACACTCCAAGATAATGAAAAAAAAATCATTGGCAGAATTATTTGCTTGTGATAGTGAACGTTTTCAAAAATTTTCATTAACTGAAGCAGGACTAACAATAGACTATTCCAAAAATCCCATTACTGAAAGAACGCTCGATTTATTGTATCAGCTAGCGGACGCTCTGCAGTTAAGACAGCATATTTGTGATCTATTTTCTGGACAGTGCGTCAATACGACACAACAACTTCCGGCGTTACACACAGCACTACGCGATCCACGTCCATCCGGCTTGATCGTTTCTGGTTCAGACATTTTAGTAAAGATTCATGCTGCTTTAGAGAAAATGTCAGCTTTTGTGATTAACATACAGGAACAAAAATGGCGCGGCGCCACAGGACAAGCCATGACCGATATCGTTAATATAGGGATAGGAGGATCCCATTTAGGCCCATTGATGGCGGTAAAAAGTTTGAAATCTTATCAACACCCATGCCTGCGCATACACTTTATTTCTCATCAAGATAGTCACTCACTTGATCAGCGACTAAAACAATTGAATGCCGAAACAACCCTCATTATCATCGCTTCAAAATCCTTCACAACCCTAGAAACACTTACCAACGCTACAATTATTCGGAATTGGCTAAAAGAAAAAATTCCGCACAAGCAGGCTATCACTCAACATTTTGTAGCTGTCACAGCACATGCAGAAAAAGCGATTCAATTTGGCATAGCAGAGGACAATATCTTTCCGCTGTGGAATTGGATAGGAGGGCGATTTTCTCTGTGCTCCTGCATTGGTTTACCGCTTGCGCTAGCCATTGGCATGAAAAATTTTCGCGACTTTTTGCGTGGCGCGTACACCATAGACCAACATTTTTATCATCGTCCTTGGCATAAAAATATGCCTGTATTGCTGGGATTGTTAGCAATCTGGCAACGAAATTTTTTTCAGTCGGAAGCCCATGTAATTTTACCCTATGATCCAGCGTTAAAATATTTCCCCGCCTATTTGCAACAGTTAGAAATGGAAAGTAACGGAAAATCAATTCGTGTGGACAACAAAAAAACAGATTATGCAACTTGCCCGTTGATCTTTGGCGAATTAGGTTTAGATGCTCAACATGCCTTTTGTCAACTTTTTTATCAGGGTACCGCTCATTTTTCCGTGGATTTTATTCTTTCTCTGTGTAATGTTAACCAACCATTTGATGAATATCATCAACATATCATCGCTAGTGCGTTAAGCCAGAGTAAAGCTTTCATGGAAGGCCATGTCGACGCTCTTCCTTACAAAACGCTATCGGGAAATCACGCCAATAATACAATAGCACTGTCCGCACTCACACCGTTTACACTAGGCATGCTCGTCGCCCTATACGAGCATAAAGTATTTGTACAAAGCGTCATTTGGGAGATCAACTCCTTCGATCAATGGGGCATAGAGTACGGAAAACAACTCAATCAATCCATTTATCAGCACCTATCTCCATGTGTTTCTACGACAGAAGACAAACGCTTAGACTCTTCGACACAAGGCTTGATTGACCTATATCATCAAGTCAATCGTCATAATTATTAAGGTGTATGACGGGCACCTCTGCATGCGGGGAGGCTATAGCCCTGATCCACAAGCAAATAAGCAAACACATGCGTTTACAAAGGCCCTGAAAGCGTTTTTGCCCTTTTTGCGATGGATGAAGAATGAATTGCAAAAATTAGTGGGGCAAAACTCGCCGTCGCATAAAAACAAGACTGAATATTTTCAATTAGCGAGGTATTGGCAATACATAGATGATCTCTCGGTATACCCAACGCTGCGAGAGTAACATAGTCTTCACTTGTAAAACGAGACAATCTCTCTTTTTGAGATATGACGAAGTGCTCGAGAAAACCATTATGGGTACTATCGGGTATACGTAGAAAATCATTCTTTTGGCCGTTGTTGAGACTTTGGTCGTTGTTGAGACAAAGATACAAAGTAAATTCTTGCAACTGCAGCCAACATATCAACGCGATAAATTCTCCCAATCCTGAGCAAAAATCTAGATAGTCTCTTGTTATAACTATTGTTTTTGGTTTTGGTTTGGTAAAGGGCGATGTGCTATTCAAAACAATGTCGCTGATACAGTACAGATTATCAAAACTTTATCTCAATTTTTTGATTTTTGTACTGTTTGTACTGTGCACAGTTCCATTGCGTGTGCACAGCGTAGAGCCTGGGCATTGTGTTCTATGTTATGGACTCGCACGTAGTCTACCCCGTGTAATGCAAGCTGATAGGATAAAACAGCGGTTTCAATGTCCCTGTCTACATAAGGCTTATCTGTAACCAAATTTAAAAAAGATTTCCGTGAATGCCCTACTAACAAGGGGCAAGCTAGGCTTTGAAACTGTTTTATGTTTTTTATTAAAAATAGAGATTGCTGTGCTGTTTTTCCAAAGCCGACCCCAATGTCAAAGATAAATCGTTTTGGATCAACACCTGCTGAAATCAATTGCTGGAAACGTTGTTTCGCCCACGATAATATCTGCTTATAAATATCGGAATGTGTAGATAATACTTTATCCTCGTGACAAGCCGGCACTCCTAAATTATGCACCACCACACAGTTAACCCGGTGTTTAGCCGCTAGCTCTTTCATTCCGTCACTCACGAAACCACTCACATCGTTGATCCAGTCCACTCCAAAATCTATTGCTTTTTCTGCCACGGCGACGTTACGAGTATCCAGACTTAATTTTGGTCTAATTGGCCATCTCAGTACGCAGTCCTGTAGTGTGGTCAAAATAGGCGACAAACGCTGCCATTCTTTATCTGGAGAAACAGGTTTTGCTCCGTCTGGACGAGTCGATTCTGCTCCTATGTCCAAAACCTCTGCACCGCTCTGCACTAACTTTTCAGCATAGGCAAGTGCCTTGTTAACCTGCGGAAAGTGACCATCGCCCGAAAAAGAATCGGGTGACAAATTTAAAATTCCGACTAAACGAGTCCCAGTTAAACGATGAAACAAACGCTTCGTGCTAAACGGTGCATGACCGGAAGACCGCGATCCCCACTGTTTGAGCAAATCCGATACATCCAACTGTGGATGCCGCCAATCCGGTAGCAAATCCAATAGTGGCCACAAAGCAAAAGGCCTTCGTTCTAATTCAGGATGTGGTATTTGCATCATAGGCTGCTCCACAATCACCCGATCACCCCAAGCTAAAATGTCAATATCAATAATCCTAGGCGCCCATTTTTGGCTTTCTTGTCGACCCAATTGCTTTTCAATCCACTTGATCACGTCCAAAACCTCTACTGGAGACAGCTTGGATTCGCAAGCAAGTGCAGCATTCAGGAATGGCTTATTCCAATCAGGACGGGCATAAGCTGGCAACAGTGCTGATGAATGATAGACATGCGAAACTTTTATCTGTGAAAAAAATCGAGATTGCTGTAATAATTCCACAGCTGATCGTAGATTATGTAAACTATCGCCTAAATTACTACCTAAGCCAAGTATCAACATATTTTCAAATATTAATATATTTTTTTGAGACGATGGACTTGCCTTTTGCTGCTTAAAGGTTTATAGCTTTCTTTACTTTACGACAGCAAACGACAAGGCGTTATTTTTCTAGAGAGGTTATTGAGCAGCACCATGACCATGGATTTCGAACAACAACAAGCCCGCCTACGCGAACTCATTACGCATGGTAAAAAGCAAGGATTCGTTACCTACACCGAAATCAACGACTATCTTCTTGAGGATACCATTTCTGAAGCTGAGCAGGAACAGCTGCAGCTTGATGAAATCGTTTTGATGCTCAATGAGCTCGGCATCCCAGTATGTGATGTTCCACCTGACATGGAAACCTTACTTTCCACCAATATGTCCAGAAATTCTACGGAAGAAGAATCCAATGCAGACAACCTGGCTGGCTTAGGGAAAACCGCGTTAGGAAATATGAGTTCCGAGCTTGGTCGTACGACGGACCCTGTTCGCATCTATATGCGTGAAATGGGCACTGTTGAATTACTGAACCGGGAAGGGGAAATTAAGCTTGCTAAACGCATTGAGGAAGGATTACAAGCCACTCTTATTGCCCTCGCTGCCTATCCACAGAATATTTCGTATATATTGGATGAATACACGCGCTATGAACGACAAGAGATACGCTTAAACGATATTGTCAGTGGATTTCTTGACCAGGTAGAGTTTCATCTTCCGCCAGAATCATCCATCCGAGATACATTGGAAGACGAAAACAGTGATGAAGATACTGAAACCTTTGTTGACGTTTCACTAAAAGAGGATAGAGACTCAGAAGACGAAAATGAAGACATTAAGTCAAAACACATTAGCAGCGATGAAGAAGGCTTCAGTGAACCCGATGGAGGCCCTGATCCAGAACTAACCCATACACGATTTATGGAGTTGAAAACGCTTCATCAGGGTTTGGTAGCGCTGCAAGCTCAACATGGACATCAGGATCCAAGAATATTGGAGCAGGCCATATTAGTCTCTGATGCTTTTTCCAAATTTAAGCTCGTACCTCGCCAACTCGATAGACTCATTCGAAAAATGCGTTCTTATTTAGAAGAAGTCCGCGTTCAAGAACGGATTATCATGCGCCTGTGTGTCAATGAAGCGAAGATGCCACGCCGGGTTTTTATTGATTCTTTTCCTAAACATGAAACTGATAAAAAATGGATCAAAAAATACATTCGCTCAAAAAAAAGCTATGCACAAGCCTTACTGGACGTAGCACCCTCGGTTACATCTGCGCAAAGTAAACTACGAGATTTAGAAAAACAAGTGGGCCTATCGATCAGCGAAATTAGAGAGTTCAATCGCCAGCTGTCCGCGGGTGAAGCCAAAGCAAGACGTGCCAAAAAAGAAATGGTCGAAGCCAATCTACGTCTTGTTATCTCTATCGCTAAAAAATATACCAATCGTGGTTTGCAATTTCTCGATTTAATACAGGAAGGTAACATTGGCCTGATGAAAGCGGTTGATAAATTCGAATATAGGCGCGGCTATAAATTTTCAACCTATGCAACCTGGTGGATACGGCAAGCTATTACTCGGTCGATTGCTGATCAAGCGCGCACTATCCGCATCCCTGTACACATGATCGAAACTATCAATAAACTCAATCGTATTGCTCGCCAAATTTTGCAAGCAACTGGTAGAGAACCTTCACCTGAAGAACTCAGTAAAAAAATGGGTCTCCCTGAAGACAAAATCAGGAAGATCCTTAAAATTGCTAAAGAACCCATTTCCATGGAAACCCCTATTGGAGACGATGACGGCGATTCACATTTAGGTGACTTTATCGAAGATATGATAGCGCTTTCGCCAATCGATGCCGCAATGAACGAAGGATTGAGAGAACACATCAATCAGGTGCTGGCAACGCTGACACCGCGCGAAGCAAAGGTATTGCGTATGCGTTTTGGCATTGATATGAACACGGATCATACCTTGGAGGAAGTTGGTAAACAGTTCGACGTAACACGTGAACGTATCCGACAAATTGAAGCAAAGGCATTGCGTAAGCTGCGCCATCCAACGCGTGCAGAATCCTTACGCAGCTTTCTCTTTGAGGACCAATGATGACCGCTTGTAACGATGGAGATGCTCGTCATGAAAGATTATAGTGTTTATCTATGGGCGGCCTATTTAACTACCCTCGGTATCTTGCTCGTTAATCTTATCGTTCTGCTAACGCGCTACTACAAATTACGGCAGAAAAAAATAAAATTTTTTTCTGCAAGGCAGTGCTAACTTTATGGAATAAAAATTTTATTGCCTATGTGTTATGGCCCCTGTCTATGCTTTATTACGGCGTTGTCTCCTTACGTCGCAAACTTTACCAACTGTTTGCAAAGCAAACCACACGTTTTTCTGTACCCGTCATTGTCATAGGGAATATAACGGTAGGAGGCTCCGGAAAAACACCGTTATTGATAGAGCTAGCAAATTTTTTACAAAAAAAGGGCTGGCGCCCTGGTATCATTAGCCGTGGTTATGGCGGAAAAGCCGCTACCTACCCTGTTCGTGTATATACCAAAAGCAACCCACGTGAAGTAGGTGATGAACCAATACTGATAGTCAGGCACACGGCTTGCCCCACGATGGTGGATCCAAAGCGCCGCCGGGGTGTGCAAGCATTATTAAAAAAGACAAATTGTAATATCATCCTGAGCGACGATGGTTTGCAACACTTAGCATTAAGCCGGAACATTGAAATCCTCGTTATTGACGGACAACGTCGCTTTGGCAATGGTTTTTGCTTACCGGCGGGACCTTTACGCGAACCAGTGTCTCGATTAAAAGAGGTTGACTTGGTCGTTAGCAAGGGCACGGCTTTGCCGAATGAATTTGCAATGCTTCTAATTCCTGATCATTTTTATCAACTCATGTACCCCGACAATAAAAAAAATGCAGTCTATTTTCATGGAAAAAACCTTCATGCCGTCGCCGGTATTGGGTATCCAGAGCAATTTTTTGCTGGATTACGTACACTTGGCCTTAGCTTTACTGAACACCCGTTTCCAGATCACCATTTTTTTAGACCTCGTGACTTGCATTACGGTGAAGATGCCATCATATTAATGACAGAGAAAGACGCTATTAAGTGCGAGGGGTTAACAGACGCAAGGCTATGGTGCTTGAAAATAAAAACAAAACTAGATGAAAGCTTTTATACCACATTATTACACCGCATCGTTACAGTAAGCGATCCAAAATCTTCCGTAAGCTCGTCTCGATATCCGTCTTTGGTTGCCAATTGAGATAATCTTTAGCGTTTTTAATCGATGGCACACGACGCTCCATATCTTGATAACCCTTTCCATAGTAGCTATCCGCCGTTACACTTTTTAACTGGGTTCGCTGCGCCATATCAGCATATTTGGGATACGATTGCATTTGTTCAATTAACAACTCTGCAAGTTTACGAATAGAAATATCGTTTTTGGGATTGCCTATATTAAAAATTCGCTGCTCAGCACATCCTTGCTCGTTAGTGATTATCCTTAGCAGCGCTTCTATACCATCGTCTATATCTATAAAACTGCGCCTCTGCTGACCACCAGCCACCAGTTGAATCGCTTCTCCACGTAAAATATTGCCAATAAACTGACTAACGACTCGTGAACTACCAAGTGCAGGATTATGCGGGTCATCGAGCTTTGCACCTATCCAATTAAAAGGTCTAAATAATGTATAGGACAATTGATCACATACACCGTAAGCATGGATGACTCTATCTAACAACTGCTTGCTACAAGAATAAATCCAACGTGATCGATGAATGGGTCCCAAGACAAAATTACTGGTTTGCTCATCGAACTCTTCATCACTACACATACCATAAACTTCTGATGTAGAAGGAAAAACGACGCGCTTTTTATGCTGTACGCAAAGACGAACAATCTTTAGATTCGCCTCAAAATCCAATTCAAAGATAATTAATGGATTTTTTACGTAAGTCACAGGCGTGGCAATGGCCACCAAAGGTAGCACAACATCACAACGTTGAATTTGTTGTTCTATCCAAGCGGTTTCCTGGCAGATATCCCCGCGTCTGAATTGTAAACGGGGATCTGTCAAAAAATTTCTAATTTTATCAGCGTGCAAATCCAAGCCAGCGAAAGTCCAGTCTTTTTTCGTTAGTAAAGCTTGTTCTAACAGGTGACTACCAATAAAACCATTGATACCGAGAATTAATACTTTTAAACTCATTTTTTTCCATTGATACTCAACGCTAGAAAATTGGCCCCACTCTACGTAACTTATGCATAACACTCAACTGCTTCCGTGGGATACTGAGATGTTGGGCGTGCGCGTCGCAAAAATTCTCTCTACGCACTTGCATGTAGAGGAACTGAAACAATCTTTGCAGCAACTCAAAGCACAAGGAATAGAATTGGTTTATTGGGTATTTGATAGCCCAGAACTGGCTTCGAAAGAAGCTGCCATTGCTTGCGGCGGTTTTTTCGTTGATGAAAAAATAACCTACTCTCTCGATTTAATCACACTGCCCCCCTTACCATTTCCTTACCCAGAGATAGGGATTTATATGGATTCAGTTGCTAATTCAGAACTTATCGCTTTAGCCATGGAAATCGTACCATTTTCACGCTTTAGCCGCGACCCTCACCTCAGTGCACAACAGGTTAACAGATTGTATACAGCCTGGATTGGCAACGCTTGCAAAAAGCTCGTTGCCAAGATCATTTTAGTTGCTCGAGCCCACAACATCTTAGGAACGGTCAGCGGAATGGTTAGCATCGATGACAAACAAGGTCGCGCTGATTTAAGTTTGCTGGCAGTGGCTCCACTATACCGACATAGAGGTATCGGTAAACGCTTAGTTTATGCAGCTCACGCATGGTGTATCGCGCACGACTACTCTATGAGCCAAGTCGTTACGCAGCAAACTAATCCAAGGGCGCGTCATTTGTATGAAAGCTGTGGTTACCAACAAGAGAAAATAGAATATTTTTATCACTTCTGGCTATAGGGCGCCTCTAGAAATTAATCATAGATAAGCATTCGGACTGGTTATTCACTTTAAAATCGCTAGCGTGCCAGACCGTCCCTCAACAGTGCCTTGGGTCAGTTCACAAATCGGAATCGTTTCACGATTGATTAAGCAAGCCTCGGCAGTGGTTTGTAGGGTTTGGAATTGTACGGCTTGCTGCTGAGCCTTCTTTAAAAATTTTGTAAAAAAATCCAAATATTTCATCCCTTCCATTTCGGCATGAATAGTTAACACGTTGACAACATCGTCTTGCAGTAAACTTAGGTAATACGCATCGAGGGTAGCCAATGGAAATTCTGGACGTCCGAGTAGCTCATCTAATGTCGGTAAATTAGTCGGGATTTGTAGCGTTTTAAACCGTGTTATACCTACTTTAGGAAAACACGGATAGAGACCCCGCGCATCACTACCATATAACAAACCCGCGGAATCATAGACCGCTAAACTATAAGCATTCGCTTGCCAACCTGCTGCTCCTGCCACCAGGGGTGCACGTGAAAATATTCGTAAAAATTCATCATAGGCTTTTTTGAACTCTTTCCTCACCTGCTCCTGTGACCAGGCATGCAATTCATCTTGCCACAGGATATGATCATAACAATGAATTCCAACTTCATGTCCCGACTGAGCGGTTTGTCGTATTACTGCCGCACAACGCCGTCCTATATGTGGTCCTGGCCATAGCACTCCATTGAGCAGTGTACCTAGGCCATAAACACTAACGACATGGGTACGTGCGACTTTAGAGAGAAATCCAGGGCGAAAGATGCGCTTAATCGCGCGTCCTGTATTATCTGGCCCCAGAGAAAATAAAAAAGTGGCCGGGATAGTCAATCGTTCCAACAAGTGGACAAGATTTGGCACGCCTACGCGAGTCCCTCTTTCCGTATCGACATCGATCTTAATAGCTATTATCTTACTTTTTAGCATCGGGTCGGCTGTCCTTGCTTCGGCTTTCTACAACTTCTTTAATAAAATACCGAGGACGTCGTCGCACTTCCTGATAAATACGGCCAATGTACTCCCCAATAATCCCCAAGCCCATTAAACTGATCCCAATGAGCAAAAATAGGATAGCAAAAAGTGTAAAAACGCCTTCAACCTCTGGGCCTATTATGACTCGACGCAAAAACATATAAACCACAAACAATCCACTCAAAACTGAAACCAAGAGCCCAAACACGGTAAAAACCTGTAACGGTAGCAAAGAAATCCCCGTCATTAAATCAAAATTGAGTCGTAATAAACGATACAAACTATATTTGGATTTTCCAGCCCAACGTGCTTCGTGACGCACTTCTATTTCGGTAGGATAACTTGAAAGACGATACGCTTGCACAGGGATGAAAAGTGAAATTTCCTTACTTAGCACGATCAGCGCGATCAAAGAACGTCGATAAGCCCTTAACATACAACCTTGATCGCTCAAGCGAATCTTAGTCATTTTATAGCGTAGCCAATTATTGAGTTTGGAAGCATAGTGTCGAAACGATGTATCTTGACGTTCCTTACGCACACCACCAACATAGTCATGCCCTGCTTCTATCGCTTGAACTAACGCAGAAATTTCCTCCGGTGGATTTTGTAGATCAGCATCTAAAGTTACAATTATTTCTCCACGCACACGCTCAAAACCCGCCATCACCGCCATCTGCTGTCCAAAGTTATTAGTAAAGTGAATGATACGAATTTGCTCAGGACGTCGTTTATGTAACTCATTGAGGATCTCGTATGAATTATCTTGACTACCATCGTTGATAAATATTATCTCATAAGGCTGCCCGAGCTTATCCAAGCTCGCTGTCAAACGTTGATAGAGTTGCTCTAAATTTCCCGATTCATTGTAAACCGGAATAACTACACTGAGATAAGGCGTTATCATGGCAAGTCCTCTTTGGATGTAATGCTTATTGATTTTTTTTCTTTATAGGTTGATTGCTTAGTAAAATATCGCGGGGTGTCGTTGCAATCAAGTAAGTTGTCCCTTGCTGTAGTGTTCGATAGGAAGCTTTATCCGTTATCACAAAGACTCGCTGTCGACTATGCCACAGAGACCAAAAACGAGCCGCCGACAACATCCATTGAGTGGTATCCTGGTGTTGCATACCAAAATTCAATTCACCAACAACATCTACTGTCAAAACACGATGATTGACATAAAAGGGTAAGTCTTGATAATAATTTCTGTAGGAAACTATTTTATCGTGGGGCTGCAACAGAGGTTGCAAGACCTGGACTAGCGGTTTAATTGAACGTATATCGACTCGAGGAATACCGGTAGAAAAAACAATAAAGCTGATGGCACTTCCACATGCCAGCCAGATAAAAGTGGCTTTTATTCCATATTGCACATAAAAAATCACCGCTGCCACACTTGTTAAAAGAAAAATACCATAACCCGCTAACACAAATGGAATGCCTGGTTTCGCTAGATCAGCGGCATGGGAACACCGTAACCACAATATGCCCAGTACGCCAAAAAACAACCAAATGCAAGGTAGTGAAATAACACCCCATTTGATCCCTGAAGACCGTTGGTCAAAATGAATAGACAAATAATTCCCGGTTAATAGAGCCAATGCAGGAAACATAGGTAAAATATAGGGAATTAATTTAGAATGAGAAAAGGAAAAAAAAACAAAAATAACGACTATCCAGAGTAATACAAATACTTGCGTGCTCTTTTGTTGAAGTTGTAGTCGCGTACCAGGCCAACCTTCCGCCACAGCCTGCAATAAAAAAGCAATCCACGGTAAAAATCCAGCGATAAGGATGGGAATAAAAAACCAATTCGGCTGATAACGCTGTGCAATTAAGGTCGAATAACGTAAAAATTGCTGATCAATAAAATAAAATTGTAAAAATTCAGGATTTTTGTATTGAACGAGCACATGCCAAGGCAAAACTATCAATAAAAATAATATAATTCCACTATAAATATAACATTTATTTAATATACGCCACTGATGTGTCAGTAAAATCCAGAGCCCAACGATCGTTACTGGAAATATAATACCCACTAAACCCTTAGTCAACACTGCCAAAGCGGACAAACCATAGGCGGCATAACATAGACAACGACGCTTACCACCTAGCGGAAATTTTACTGCCACTAAAAAAGCCAGTAGGCTTCCCGACAGACACACCGATAGGCACATATCGAGAGTTACCATACGAGCCAAAGCGAAATACAGTAGGCTCGTGGCTAGCACAATGCTGCTGAGTAAGCCGGTACGTCGATTAAATAGCAGCCGC
>JABDBU010000018.1 GCA_013288455.1 Gammaproteobacteria bacterium
CTGATAATAAGAATTTTTTTATGAAAATTCATCGCATTTTTTCAGATTTAATAAAGTATTATCGATTAATTTATTTCGATAAGAAATATACAGTTCCACAATAAGGACAGGTAACGCGCATCATTTTAGCAAGCGGTAAATAAACCCTAGGATGTGAATCCCATAAACGATTGCCTGGTAAAGGACAACAAAGAGGTAGTTCTTGAGGGAGAATTTCATAATAGCGCTGCGCGCTTCTAGTAAATAACGGCTTAATCATGGAAAAATCTCATTTTAATAGATTATACCTGCTATTTTGCCAGTTTTGTGCTAAACTGCATAGTTATATTGCAGTAAGGTACCACAGTTAATTTGTGATGACGGTAAGTGCCGTGGAGTGTCAAGCTAACAACAGTCATGTGATCTGGGTGTTTAACTGTTGGTAAGTTTGATTGACGATCGTGATGTAATAATTTTAAGGTGTCCTGTATAGATAAAAATTGTCGAGAAGTGTGTAGTGGTGTTATTTCACAGCCAAAAAAATATTGATGCTAAGAAAGGTAGCCAAGCACCCGTCATTTATCCCATAAAATCAGCCACTGATCTCCTAAGTACAAAGGACAATCATGGATTTTTACAATCTATTAAACGACTAATTAAATCATCTCAGCAATTTGATAGTGTTTATCTTCCAGTTATAGAAAAATTCGCCGAATTTGTGCAAAACATACCTGAAAATCAGCGAGAATTTTTTGGCCAACAGGCGGAATTTTTAACGTTGGGCCTGGAGCTAGCTGCTCGAACACTTGATTTGTGTAGAGCTTATTTTTTTTCCGAAGAAGCTGATTTTTCAAAAATTTCTAATCAGAATGATAGGCGAAAGATCTATGCCATATTTACTGCCGCGCTGTTTTCTAGCATAGGTAAAATTGCTGTCAAATATAACGTTGCGGTTTTTAATGAAAAAGCTAATCATTTTAAAAAATGGAATCCCTACGTAGGGGCGATGTTGAATCAAGGGAGTCACTATAAGTTTGATTACATCAAGGAAAATTTTGATGATCTGCGCCGCTATGTAACTCCTACTATTGCGCGCCAAGTACTTGATAGTGTAACTGAACATTCAGAGGAAATGAGTGGTTTCAACTGGATAGCCAGTGATTTAAAAGTACTTGCTGATTGGTTTGCTTTTCTTGCTGGAGAAGAAGGTCGTATTCCGATGACTTCTTTTATGTCAGTGATTCCACGCGCTAAGATAGAAATGGTAGAAAATTATCGAAAAGGAACAAGAATCTCGCTAGTGGATTCAGAAGGAGATGCATTTTTGCAGTGGTTACGTAAAGAAATTGAGAATGAAAGGATTGTCATTAATAAGGGCAGTGAGCTGCGCGTAACAGAAAAAGAAATTTTCCTATCCGATGCGCTTTTTCAGCAGTTCATCAGCGCAAATCCTCACTGTGGACATCCAGCCATCGTTGAAAAGCAATTTATCGACGTGCTAAAAGTATATTCGATCTCTATCAGTGAACTGGATCAGCGCTACAGATCTCAGGGTGGACTGTCAGGAATCAGTGATTTAGGTCAGCGATACCGCAGCATCGGTGGCTTATCCTCTATCCAAGAGAACGAAAAAGCACCACCCGTACATCGACATCGATATTTAAAGGGGGATATTGGTCTACTTGCTCTGATTATTTCAGGTCCACTTCATAAATTGCTGTCCTTGGATGTGACCGCAAAAAGTACAATAAGACCCTCTTCCAATAATTCAGGAATGTAATTTTTTAACGTGGCAACCTATGTTGTAGGAGATATTCAGGGTTGTTTGGATCCTTTTACCCACTTACTAGAAAAGATTAAATTTAATTCAAATCGGGACAATTTATGGTTAACAGGTGATCTCGTTAATCGGGGTCCCGCTTCCTTGGAAGTACTTCGTTTTATTAAGACATTAAAACATAGCCAGGTTGTATTGGGTAATCACGATTTACATCTGTTGTCTGTACTTTGTGGTAAGGCGAATTTGGACACTCAAGATACTTTAGGAGCAATCTTGAGTGCTCCTGATAAAGAAGAGTTGGGAACTTGGTTACGTCACAGGCCGCTGTTACACTATGATGCCGCTTTGAATGTTATCTTGGTGCACGCTGGTCTACCTCCACAATGGGACCTTAGTGACGCACTACAGTGCGCCAATGAGCTGGAAACAATACTCAAGAGTCAGCAATATCCTGCATTTTTCGAATGTATGTACGGTAATGTTCCCAGCCGTTGGGATAATAGTCTGCAGGGTTGGGATAGACTACGAGTCATCGCCAACTGTCTGACACGGTTGCGATTTTGTGACCAAGAAGGGAATTTAGATCTCAATACTAAGGGAAATATTGCAAAAAAAGATTATTTTCCCTGGTTTAAGGTACCACATCGACGAAGTAAAAATATAAAGATTTTATTTGGTCACTGGGCAGCATTAGCGGGTAAGACAGGCGATCCTATGGTTGTTGCTTTGGATACGGGTTGCGTATGGGGTCATTGTTTGACGGCTATGCGTTTGGAAGATGAAAAACGATTTACTGTAAGCTGCTCAGCCTAAAAACCCTTAACAGGCTTAACGAAACCTGTTATAACTCCAAGCTAATTTGATTAATTAGTCAAGATTATTTTTGAAACTATTATGTCAGCAAAAAATCTAGAAGAAATAGTTTCTCTGTGCAAACGCAGGGGATTTATCTTTCCAAGTGCCGAAATTTATGGTGGTCTGCAAGGTATCTACGATTACGGTCCTTTGGGAGTGGAACTAAAAAATAACTTAAAAGCTGCTTGGTGGAAATCGAATGTCTATGAACGTGATGATATTTACGGACTAGATTCCGCAATTCTGACACAAAAGAATGTTTTTTATTACTCTGGTCATGAAAGTACGTTTATAGATTGTATGGTTGACTGCAAAGTTTGCAAGAAACGTTGGCGATCTGATCATCTCATTGAAGGAAAATGTGAAAACTGTGGTTCAGAGGATTTGATGGCGCCACGAGCGTTCAATTTGATGTTTAAAACGACGATGGGCCCATTGGAAGATAAAGATTCTTACGCTTATCTACGTCCAGAAACGGCGCAAGGAATATTTATTAATTTTAAAAATATTATGGATTCTATGTCTCCTACCTTGCCTTTTGGTGTTGCCCAAATTGGGAAAGCATTTCGCAATGAAATAACCCCGCGAAATTTTATTTTTAGAGTACGAGAGTTTGAACAAATGGAACTAGAGTTCTTTGTTCCACCGGAAAAAGCCGAAGCCGAGAAATGGCTACAATATTGGGTAGAAGAACACCTAGCTTGGTGGAAGGATCAGGGCTTATCTGAAAACAACCTGAAATTATTTTTACAACCCAGGGAACAATTATCTCATTATGCAAAAGCAACCGTTGATATATTATACCGATTTCCACATGGTTTTGAAGAATTAGAAGGCATTTCTAATAGAACAGATTATGATCTAGGCTCCCACACACAAGGGCAGGCTGAATTAAAAATCACAGCGAGCGTGTCTATTAATAGGGATAGTACAGGTAAATTAACGGTCAAGGATCCTTCAGGTCAGCATTTTCTGCCATATGTTATTGAACCTTCTGCTGGCCTAGATAGGGGTTTATTAGCTGTTTTGACAGAGGCGTATGAAGAAGAACGATTAGAAGGTGACAAAAAACGTATTGTATTAAAAATAAAACCCCATCTAGCGCCAGTAAAAGTTGCTGTTATTCCATTAAAATCGAATGAATCTGCACTGGTGGAAAAAGCTAAAATAGTGCAGAGAAGCATTCAGTCCATGAGTATTGGACGCATCGCTTATGAAAATACTGGAAATATCGGTAAAAGCTATCGGCGTCACGATGAAATTGGTACCCCACTGTGCATCACCATCGATTTTGATACGGTTGGAAAAAGTAATAATAGGAGTAACCATAACACAGTGACAATAAGAGAGCGAGATTCCATGAAACAAACACGAATTCAGCTTGCTCAACTGAATGATTATATAGAATCTTACTTTAAATAGAGAGCAACTGTATTGCTAGAATCTTTTATTGCAGTTGTTGGTTGTATGTTGGTGGCGCTTTTAAATCAAATTTTTTTCTAATACGAATTTCTCCACTGTAAAAACAATGTGTTTCCCCATTGATCTCGACGCAAAGCTGCCCTAGAACATTGACCCCTTTAGCAACACCCTCAATGACACTCGATTTAGATGTTCGTATATCTATGTACTGATTATTTAAGCTATCCATCCTTTGCCAAGCTTCTAAAAATGGAAAAAAGCCTTCTGCTTGAAACTTGAAGAGTGCTATCAATATTTTCTTTAATAGAAGGCCAGCTAGACGATTTCGTTGCAAAGGAAGTGCCAAAATAGTGTGAACATCCGTAATTGCTTGATCGATGGTACGTGACCCGTTATTTGGTCTATAAAGATTTAGTCCTATACCGACTACAATAGTAGAAAGCTTTGGCTTGGATATTTTTGTTTCGATTAAAATTCCAGCTAATTTTTTTTCTCGATGTACTACATCATTTGGCCATTTCAGTTGAATTTCATTTAACCCATACTCCTCTAGAGTCTGTGCAACAGTTAACCCCATGGCAAGACTTAAACCACTTAACCTATGATTGGTATCATGAGGGAAATAAGACAAAATGGACAAGGCAATACCTTTTCCAAATTCTGATATCCAGTGTCGATTATGTTGACCTCTTCCGTTAGTTTGCTGTTCTGCAAAAACGGCATATCTTTTTAAATCAGCTGCCTTTTTTAACAAGTAGGTGTTTGTGGAATCGACAGAATTTAAAATTTCTAAGTGATCAAGTAATTGGCCAGTGCTACCTAGCTCATTAAAAATGAGTTCCTTATCGAATAACTCAAGCTTTTCCGGAATGTGATAGCCCTTTTTATCAAGTTTCCTCATGTTAATGCTGATATCTAAAAACTGTTGTGATATCTCAGAAAGCATACAGAGTATGGTTCTTCTTATCTAGAGTGCCATTAAACTAGGGAGCTACCTAGCAGATTTTCTAGTATACGCAGCGGCGCTGCTACAGGATTTTGCATGGCAGTTACAGGCAATAAAAACGTTTGCTCCAATACATACTGCCCTGACATAGCCGCATGAGAGACGGAATCGGTGGAAACAATCCAGCTAGCACCCGAGGGAAAGCAAACCTCTGTGTATTTGACCTGTTTTTGGTAATTCATATCTAGCTTCATTCGATTATGAATTTCCAGCATGATATGGTCGTAATGACTACGAATACCTTTAGTAAGGCCTACCCAGTGTAGAAATTTAGCAATACCGGGAATTGGTTTTGAAATTTTTGGTAAAAAGCGATTTGCTACATCAGGAAACGCTTCACCTAGACGCCATACTCGATCTTGCCCATAAGGATTAATATTACAGAATAAACGCAAGATACGCTTTCCTTGATTTGGATTAGCATGGAATGCATCGATATGTAAGCGACTATCATCTTTGTACGCGGAGCTTTTTCGATTTTTAATTTGTACAGGTCTATAACTAGTGCGCCCTACAATGAGCATGCTTGCGTAGAGAGGAAACAAGGAATTCATAAATATCCTTGCCTGTTGTGAAAAACGAGCTAATATCGGTTTCAGTTGCATTCCATGCTTTTGATTTCCTTGGATACCTTTTATGCTGTTTGTACTGGCATCAAAACTGATATTTTTGGTATCTAAGTTGCATGGAATGAACAAAACCTGCTCTTTGGGCAATAATTGAAAACAGAGCTGCGGACAAAGTAGAACCTTTCCAGCTTCCAAACTAATTAAGGCTGATTGCTGTTCTTCTTCTTTAAGCGGTTTGTCCCAAGCATTGATACTGTAGGTAGATAATACATTCATATATAAAAAACCTATGATACAATACTATCTTTCTTTCAATAAAGAGTCAACAGAACATATGCTTAGTTGCAACAGCTGCTGCTATTAAATTTGTTTTATGTTGAGAATGGTTGGTCTATAGCTTAAGGCTTCCATTAAATGCGGAGTTTCTATTTTTTCAAAGTCATTCATATCAGCAATCGTTCGTGCTACTCGCAACACACGGTGATAAGCGCGTGCAGAAAGCCGAAATTTTTCGAAAGCGGTCCCTAATAGCTCTTGATCATTCTCAGAAATTTTACATGCGTCTTTTAATGCCTTTCCTAGTAAACTGTTATTTAACTTACCACGACAACGAAGTTGCTTGTCTCGCGTTTTTTGTACGCGAAGGCGAATAGTTTCACTATCTTCTGATCGTATTTTTTTTAAAAAGAAATTTTTAGAAGGCAAAGTAACCTCAATTTGCATATCAATGCGATCTAAAAAAGGTCCTGATAGCTTTCTGTAATAACGTTGAATGTGTTCGGTGGAACATTTGCACGATTGGACAATACTACCAAAATAACCACAGGGACATGGGTTCATAGCAGCGATTAGTTGAAATTTTGCAGGAAATTCAGCTTGGCGTGCTGCGCGAGAGATAGTAATAATTCCCGATTCTAGGGGTTCACGCAAAGATTCTAAAACTTTTCGATCAAATTCCGGCAGTTCATCAAGAAACAAAACTCCTTGGTGGGCTAAAGAAATTTCACCGGGTCTAGGTGGACTACCACCGCCAACTAATGCAACACTAGAGGCCGTATGATGAGGTGCTCGAAAGGGTGGTAATTTCCAATTATGTAATTCTAACGTTTTTCCAGCGATGGAACGTATAGCAGCTAGTTCCAAGGCTTCGTCATCATTCAAGGCGGGAAGTATGCCAATCAAACGCGTAGCAAGCATCGTTTTTCCAGTACCTGGGGGGCCTCTTAGTAATAAGCTATGATTACCGCTAGCTGCGATCTCCATCGCACGTTTTGCGTGAGATTGTCCGTGAATTTCAGAAAAATCTGCTAAAATTTTTATTTTAGACGATATGATATCAGGTGCATACGGAATAAGTTGCTCCTTCCCATGCAGGTGTGCACAAATTTGTAGGATATCTTTGGCAGGAAATATGTTGCCATTTCGACTCAAACTAGCTTCTAAGGCGTTTTCACTCGGTAGTATAATTTTGTGTTTGACTCTGTGAGCTTCCAGCGCAAAGGGTAATACACCGGAAACGGGGCGTAGCTCACCTGATAAGGCTAATTCGCCTATAAATTCATAGTTTTCCAATGCATCGCTTGGAATTTGTTTGGAAGCTGCCAAAATTCCCAGCGCAATGGCTAAGTCAAAGCGACTTCCTTGTTTTGGTAAATCAGCCGGTGCGAGACTAACGGTAATTCGACGGATAGGGAAATCGAATCGTGAATTTAGAAGCGCGCTACGTACGCGATCGCGACTTTCTTTCACTGTTGCTTCAGGTAAACCGACAATAGACAGACGAGGTAGACCGTTGGAAATATGGACCTCCACCGAAACGGTGGGAGCTTTGATCCCTGTGCTTGCTCGTGTCTGCACGACGGCCAACGACATAGTAGCTCCTTCTAATTACTTTATTCAGATTATTTTCGTAGCGTATCAATAGTGCAAGAGACTACAATCCTTTTTTTTTCACTGTTTTTTTGTGTATAGACTTTTCCAATTGAGCGATTTGCTTCTCTAAAACACTTATCTTGGCGCGAGTTTTTGTTAAAACTCCCTGTTGTACATTAAATTCCTCCCGCGTTACTAAATCAAGCTTCGAAAACATGCTCTGCAAAACAGCGCGAAAATTCTTTTCTAGGTCATGCTTAAATTTCTGTAAGTCAGGTGGAACACTATCACCGAGTCGTCTAACGATATCTTCGATAAAACTTATATCAAACATAATGGTGCCTCTAGAAATTAGGATAGCATCTCGAAATCAGATTTTAGTAGATTCTGAACAAATTCGCTTGAAAACATCTTCCAGAGAAATTTGTTTAGCATCTATAACGAGTGTATAGCTTTTTTCCGCGTTTGTTAGTGGTTCCCTATATTTTTTTTGGTTGCTCAGAATGGTTAAATCAGCTTCAGAAATGCTAACTGCATGATGTAGACGATTTTTAATGCGTTGCTCTATTTCATGGCTATTTTCTTGACAGTCCAACAGATAGAAGGGTGCTTGCAGTTGAACCGAGAGTTCATGAAATGCAGTTCGCTGTACCTGCTTGAGAAAGGTAGCGTCGACAACCACTGTTAAATTTGCTTTAAGGACAACCTCTGCTAGCTTAGCAAGTGTCCTATAGGTTTCTTCAGTTGCTGTAGTGGTATAGATGCCGCTATGTAAGCTGGAGTGAGAACTTGCATACAGTGGTATGTGGAATAATTGCTTGCGTATGATATCAGAGCTGATATGTATGGCATTACAATGTCTAGCGATGCGTTGTGCAACCGTTGTTTTTCCAGAGCCAGCAAGCCCGTGCATGATAATTAGACTTGGTCTGGGTGCTTTGGTGTAAGATTCTGCAAGTGCAATGAAGCCACGGTAATCGTTCTGTACTTCCTTTCTTTCTTTGTCGCTCAGTTCTTGTTTTAGGCGAAATAGTGAAATTTTTGCCCTTGTTATGGCACGATAAGTGAGATAATAAGGTAGTAGAGCAAGTCCTTGATAGTCTCCTGTGTGATGCAAGTAGGTGTTAAGTAGTACATTAGCCAAACCAATTTGTTTTTTTTCTGTTAAGTCCATCATTAAAAAAGCAAGATCTGCGATAACATCCGTCCACCTGAGATCTTCATTAAATTCTAAACGATCGAAAAGCACGGGTTTATCCTTATAAAGAAAGATGTTTGCTAGGTGCAAATCACCATGGCAGTTGCGTATAAAGCCCTGTTTTTTTCGTTCAACAAATAAATCGTAATTTTTTTCATATTGCTGATCAGACCAGTTTTTTAGGCATTTTAAACGATTAATATCGGCGACCTTAGATAAAAAAGAAACTATTTGTTCAAAATTTTGTTTAGTCGGTGCATGGACTTCTGTGGCTAATCCAAAACGTGATTCTTCCGATGCTATAACTGTATTTTTATGAAATTCTGCAAGTAATGCACCAAGTTTTTCAATAATAGTTTCTGTTAGGTAACCTTGCTTCAACAGCACGTTCAGTAAATTCTTCTGTGGAAATTCTTTCATTTTGATGGCCCATTCCAAAACAGGTCCCGTGCCATTAATTTGTGGGTGTTCGCTGTCTCCGGTAATGGGTAAAACAGAAAGGTAAATTTCTGGTGCAAGTTGCTGACCTAAGCGCAGCTCCTCTTCGCAATAATATCTACGCTTTTCTAATGTAGAGAAATCTAGGAACTCAAAATTAACGGATTTTTTTATTTTATAAGCATAGTCCCCTGTTAAAATGACCCATGAAATATGAGTTTCGATTAATTTTAGGTGGGATACAGCGTGACCATATATCTTGCTAGAAAGCAAATTTTCAATTAAAGGGTGAGTAGACATGGTTTAATGCTATGGTTTACTATCCGGAATCTTAAATTATTGAACAACTATAACGTAACTTGTTATTTGTTGTAAGGGTATTAGACCTTCTCTATAGGAAACTTGCATAGGTAGCTTTAATGAGTGTACGGGACGCTAAAAAGCGGATTCAAGAGTTATTGCTAGTCGCTAAAATAGAGCTCAATGGTGACGGCGACGCAGATATTCAGGTGCATGATGAAAGGTTTTATACGCGGGTTTTCAGGGATCCTATCTTAGGGTTAGGTGAAGCTTATGTTGAAAAATGGTGGGACTGTCGATGTCTTGATCAATTTTTTTATCGTCTTTTGAAAGCAAATTTATCTGAAAAAATCAAAAAAGATTGGCACTTTTTGTATTATATTTTGAAAACAAAGTTTCTGGATTTTTTTTTAAAAACGTGGAATTTGCAAACTAAGTCTGATGCTTTTGAAGTAGGTAGGAGACACTACGACAAGGGAAACATGCTATATCAAGCGATGTTAGATAAAAATTTGACCTATAGCTGTGCCTATTGGAAGGAACATGCCACTTTGGATGAGGCGCAACTAGCCAAATTGGCATTGATTTGTAAAAAATTACAGATAAAGCCGGGAATGCGAGTCCTAGACATCGGTTGTGGTTGGGGCAGCTTTTGTCGTTATGTAGCAGAAAACTATGGGGTGTCTGTTGTAGGATTTACTGTGTCCCAGGAGCAATATCGATACGCTAATAGTTATTGTCAAGGGCTGCCCGTAGAAATTTATTTATCAGACTATCGAGCTATACAAGGATCATTCGATCGAGTTTGTTCTATCGGTATGTTTGAACATGTGGGTCCAAAAAATTATCATCACTATATGAAATTGGTTCATCGATGCTTGAAAGAAAATGGATTATTTTTGTTACACACAATTGGTAATAATGTATCGCAACGATATCCAAATCCGTGGATTCACAAGTATATTTTTCCAAACGGGGTTTTACCTTCTATTCAGCAGATCGGTAAATCCAGCGAATCTTTCTTTGTTATGGAGGATTGGCATAACTTTGGCAGCTATTACGATCAAACCTTAATGACTTGGTATGCAAACTTTGAAAGGAACTGGAGTTTGTTGCAAAAGTACTACGATCAAGCTTTTTATCGAATGTGGAAATATTACTTATTAGCATGTGCAGGCGCCTTTAGGGCACGGGACCTCCAACTTTGGCAGGTTGTTTTTTCTAAAGGTGGAGTTGCCAACGGATATGAATCTGTCCGTTAGTTAGTGTCTAACGGAGGTTAGCGTAAAATTACTATGGTTTACCCTTTTTCGTTTTTATGAAACAATGCAAAGTTGTGCGGAGAGGATAGTGTGATCGATGTAGAAGGCTTTCGCGTAGGTGTGGGGATCATTGTTGTTAATAGTAGTGGCCAGGTGCTTTTGGCGCGACGTATAGGCCAGCATGCTTGGCAGTTTCCGCAAGGAGGATTGCAAGCGGATGAAACACCTGAGCAAGCGTTGTTCAGAGAGCTATATGAAGAATTGGGGCTTGAAGGCTCTGATGTGGAATTGCTTGGAGGTACTAAAAGTTGGTTGTATTACTGGTTGCCGCCCCATTTGCAACGCGCGCATGTTTATCCTTTATGCATTGGGCAAAAACAAAAATGGTTTTTGTTGTGCTTGACGGGAAATGCTGAGAAAATTCGATTTAACGTTACTTCCTCACCTGAATTTGATCGTTGGCGGTGGGCGCCTTATTGGCACCCTATTAAGCAAGTCATCACTTTTAAGCGGCACGTTTATCGTCGTGCGTTAGAGGAGCTAGTAGCCTATTTACCTATAGGTACTGTAAAACTAAGGAGGGTGACTAAGCTAGCTTCATATAAATTAAGCAGTTAAAAAACGGAATCCATGAAATTATGGCTCCACCCAGTTTGGCTTTGTATTACCATAACACTCTGTTACAGAATGCGAATGTAGGTATAAAGCTTGAAGATCATCCTATTTCCTCATTAGCTGCACATTGGGCGCACTGTAAGTCATCTGTTTTTATAAACTTAAGGGCACCTCTAAAAATTAAGCATTTTTTAATAAAGTGAAAAGAAATGACGATAAAAAAGAGGTAAATGATTTATTTGTAAAAGGAAGCGACCGTTTTTTTGATATTTATAAGAAGGTTTGTTTCAAAATACGTCGAAAAGCGGAGTTTCGCTGAGACTAAGACGCAACTATCCTAGTTAACTGCTCGTAACGACGCAAATTGTACATGAAATTCATGAGCCCAACTTTTACAGTGGCTCGTGCTAAACCAATGGTACGAATAAACTTTCCTCGCATGGAATTTTGAATAAAACCAAATACATGTTCTACCCGCTGACGAATCTTGGAACGCCGATGATTTTCTCGTGCAATAGCGGAATGTTCAGGAAAATTCTTAGTGCGGTTGATAATTCGGCTGATGAAACCCTCTTGCTGTAATCGAACTTCTTGTTCTGCAGAAAAATACGCTCCTTCTCCCCATACCCTCTTATCATTTTCAGACACTGCATGGAGTAATTTTTCTACTTGACTCTTATCCCCTGCTGACGCCGTCGTCACACAGTAGGCGCGAATAATTTTATTTTTTGCATCGATATTGATGTGGTTCTTATATCCATAAGACGTTTTTCCTCCCTTCACAGCCCAACGGGCTTCTACGTCCTTTTGACGCCATTGCGACGGGTTCCTCGTAAAGGATTCGGGGATTTTTCCTTGTTTAATTTGGGCATTCTCCTCTCGACTATTGCGTTGCTTTGGCACCTCAATCAGGCTGGCATCCACAATATGGCCCAATTCAGCTAATATGCCTTGTTCAGCTAAGTACTTATCAAAGCGTTTAAATAAGCACGCAAGTGTTTTCGTTTCCGAAAGCTGTTCGCGAAATAACCAGATCGTTTTTTCATCCGGTACCGTGTCTCCTAATTCTAATTTCAAAAATCTGGAAAAACTTAAACAGTCTTTGATTTGATATTCAGTTTGCGCATCGGATAATTTGTACAGGGTCTGCAGTAATAAGATTTTGAACATCATTAATCGATTCAATGGTTTCCGTCCCACCTCACTCTTTATTAGTTTTTTTAAACGCACGATTCAGGAGTGGTTCAAAAATACTCCAGTCCATTCTCGCATTTAACTTCTCCAAGGGATCCCCTTGTTTCGATAATTGCTCATAGCGATTGGCTACATCAAAAAAATTTAACTGTTTCATTTGTTTTTTATCCTTTGTACGTTTTCACCTTTATTCTAATACTTAATCAATTATATCGTCATTTCTTCTCACTTTACTAAAAAATGCTTAATTTTTAGAGGTGCCCTTAATATTGCCTTCAGTTAGTAGCAGTATCCTTATTCTCAGTTCTGTTAGCTGAAAAGGTTGCCGTGCCACGTAATTTTGATGGGCAAGAAAATAATACACATACTAGACCTTTTTGTTCTCACGCAAGAGAAGAAAGAGCTCGTTTTGAAAGTAAGGGATATTCATCTACTAACGACAGAAAACGAAGTACTGATTCGTCTCACGAACGATTATCTCATGCAGATGATA
>JABDBU010000019.1 GCA_013288455.1 Gammaproteobacteria bacterium
CTATCTTTGACAGATGGAGTGATGCCATGGCGGATCGTTGGGAATCTTCCTTATAACATTTCTACACCTTTGTTGTTTCATCTGTTAGATCAAGCCAGCGGCATTACGGATATGCATTTCATGCTACAAAAAGAAGTTGTACAGCGCATCGTAGCACAGATCGGAGACAAATATTACGGACGCCTAAGCGTTATGGTTCAGTACTATTGTCAAGTAAAAAAACTATTTACTGTGAAGGCCGGTGCCTTTAGACCGCCGCCCAAGGTGGATTCGGCGGTTATTCGACTTATCCCTTATAAAGTACCGCCCTGTCGAGCTGATGATGTGGCATTGTTTGCCAAGATAGTACGGGTTGCATTTAGTCATCGTCGAAAAATGCTATGCAATAGTTTAGGTACATTGGTCAGTAGCAAACAGTTGGAATCATTGTGTATTGATCCCAGAAAACGACCCGAAGAACTGTCTGTTATGAATTATGTAACACTAAGTAATCTGCTTTTAAAAAATCAGCATAGCTGATACTGATTAATTATTGTGTTGGGAGTAGAGAGGAAAGTCACGCGCCATCCAGTTTCTAGATGATCAGTGCATGGGCAGTGGTGCCGAAGGCCGGACTTGAACCGGCACAGCTTGCGCTACCACCCCCTCAAGATGGCGTGTCTACCAATTTCACCACTTCGGCAACCGAAACGTTCTATTATAATTTTTGAGTTTTTTTACTTTCTTTGCTTTCCTTGATAGGGGTTGACATCGGCAACTGCTGCCAATTGTTCTGCGACGGTTCCGCTGTCTTTTTTATCGTACCCTGTTCAACAGAGTGCGCTATAAAGTAACCTAGGGAAAGGCTTGTTATGAAAAACAACAAAGCAAACAATCCTGTTAATTTAAATAAAAAAGAACCTGAGCCGTGGCTGCCAAATACGGTTTGCGAGGCACCGCTACCAAAGCCAGCACTGACTTCAGCACCTTTTCCTTGCTGTAACAAGACCAAAGTAACGAGGCCAATGGAAATCAACACATGAAATAAAAGCAGTAATGGCTGCAGCATAACACAACTTAGAAAAATACCTGTAATTTAGCCTCAGTGTGCTAAACGGATGCGTTTGCTAATGCAAGAGCCGTTAAACACAAAAAGCCATCACGCCTTGTCTTAAAGAAAAATTTCTAATTTCTAGAGGCGCCCTTTACCAAAACACAATCCTGGTAGATCCGTAGAAATTCATCAGCACATAGGGATGCACCGCCAACTAATCCGCCATCAACGTCAGGCATCCTGAATAAATCCTTTGCGTTGTCAATTTTAACGCTGCCACCATACAGGATAGGTAGTTTTTGCACAAGATCAGGGTATCGAGAAGCAATCTGTTTTCGTAGGCATTGATGTACATATTGTACTTGTGCGGGATTTGCAGAACGTCCTGTACCAATCGCCCATACCGGTTCATAAGCGAGTATGCCCTGTCCAAACACCCTTTCTCCTAAATCCATTATCCCGTCTAATTGATGTTGTAAAACCTGTTGCGTTTGTCCAGTTTGGTTTTGTTCATCCGTTTCTCCGATGCAAAGCACGGGAATAATACCTAATTCAATTGCTAGCGTAAATTTTCTAGCGATCAGCTCATTTGTTTCCCCGTATAAATTACGTCGCTCTGAATGGCCGAGCAAAACGAACTGGCAAGCAAATTCACGCAGCATGGCCGCTGATATTTCACCGGTATAAGCTCCCTCTTGCTCAGAGGCCATATTTTGTGCTGCCAACGCAATGTGACTATCTTGCAATAACTGCTGTGCTTGATCCAAAAAAACATAGGGGGGGCAAACCACTATTTTGACTGACGCATTGCTCGGATCATTCGCAGGAGAGGAGGTAAGTGCGGTTAATAGCCGCTCTACACGGGGTTTGCTGCCATGCATCTTCCAATTGCCTATGAGAAAATTTTTACGTATCATTCGATATTTTTCCTCAGTGTGAACGTAACGATTGTTGCCATTTATCTCCCGCTGTTTCAACAAATTTTTCTGATTTTGATCGAAGAGCTGCGTTATTTTGTGTACTAAAAAAATTAAATAAGCGGGAGAAAATTGTACTTTTTTGCACAGCGGGTGATGAAAGACTCTCTGTAAGAGAAGTAGATTGCGCTGCAGTAGCAGTGTGCTTGGTATCTCCCACTGTCCTGGCAGCCGTTTGGGTTTCCTCTATTTCCTCCGGTAGCATGGTAGCCCTATCTTGTAAGCAGTGCGTCAAATGTGACTTCAAGGTTTTGAAGCAATCATTATCAGTATGGTTGAGTGATGGCTTAAACGTGGTATCTCCATAGTCAATTGTATCTTTAATTTTAATCACATGTGCAAATTTTATTGCACACACTATACCGAAGATGAACGCACCGACAATACCAGTCATGAGCACAGCTACAGGTAGGGGCATGACCATACTCAGAGCGATGAATAATATGATGCTCATGAATAGCGCTATTGCGATAGAAAGAACGCACGCCTTTACGTACTCCATGAAGTTATCCCCATAATGGTGATTCATGCTTTTTGTTGTACGGGCTTTCGTGCTTATGGCCATGGGGGTGCCTTCTACTGTGGTCGTTTTTTCTGCTGCTAAGAAAGCCATTTCGGTTTTATTAGTAGCATCCTGTGCAAAGATGTATCTGTAGAGTTTTTTATTGGGAGAATCATTCTGAACAAAATAGATGCTTCCGGATCGTATATGACGATTTATCACCGTTAGAAGCGACAAGCCTTCCATCAACTGTTCTACATTGATATTCTGATCTAAGTTGTTGCTAGTCGATCTTTTAACTGTGTTGGCTAATTGAGCATTTAATTCATTGTATATTTTGTAAATATGCTGTCCTACTTCACATGCATTAGCATCTGAGCTTGCTGCATAAACTATTGAAATTCCGTGAGGCGTAGGCATCGTTATGTTAGATCCATCCAGGCTGGTAATAGAGGGAACATGATCTCTGTGATGTATTGCATCGGAGCTTGTGTCCAATAATTTCTCCCGTAAACCTAGCTTCCACTCGTTGGCTGATCCTAGGATTCTGATCGTGTGATTTCGTGTATCGTTTGTTTCGTTCGTTGGTTTTAGAAAATGAATATCTCCAAATTCATCTAAAAATGGCACTAACAAAGTGATGCCGTTGTTATCGAGTTTGTTTTGCTGTAGCCAGGTCAGTGCTTGTGTTTCGTCTGAAAACGGAGAAAGGAGATGTAATTTGTTGCAATACGGAACAATAGAGGATGGCATAAATAACCTATTTCATGATTTTATTTTATTTAATTCAGTACCGAAATATACTAAAAAAAATATAAAAAAATCAAAATCAAAAATGATAAAAATAGATTTGTTAATGGCAATTTAATGGTATAAAATAAGAAATTTTTAACCATTTTTACATATTAAAATCACTGATAATCAATAACGCTATTTTACTTCAAATGATGATTTATATTCCAGTGTAATTTTGTACGTAGCGTTTCAAAATAATTATAATCAAGAGGATGAATCAGACGTAGCGCTTTGGCATTTTTTTGAATGGTGATATCTCCGTTTATAGGCACAGCAATTCTAGCCTGCCCGTCACAGCTTAACCATGGCGATGACAGGCTATAGGTATCGATGTGGACGACAATACGGCTTGTTGCGCTGACAACAATAGGTCTTGCGCTGAGTGTATGAGGAAACATAGTGACTAAGGCAATCGCATCGAGTTGTGGATGTAAAATTGGCCCACCTCCTGATAGCGCATAAGCAGTAGAACCAGTAGGTGTGGTAACGATTAAACCATCGGCTTGCTGCACACAGACAAATTGATCGTTAATACTAATAGAAAATCCGATCATGCGTGCGACGTTTCCTGGCATCAATACTACTTCATTGACAGCAATACCTGTTTGTACTGCTTTGCCTGCTAAGGTGATGGTGGCCTGTAATAGAAATCTTTTTTCTTCTTGGTAATGGCCTGCTAATACTTCACCGATTTTTTTTTCTACGTCCTGTGGATGAATATCCGTAAGAAAGCCTAAGCGTCCTCGATTAATGCCAAGGACAGGGATGTCATAAAGCACAGCGTTATGAGCCGCATTAATGAGGCTACCGTCACCACCTACTACGATCAATAAATCGATATGCGCTAATGCATGCGTTCGGGAAAAACAATCGCATGGACGGCCTTTGAGGGATTTAGCGGTCTCTTGTTCAACAAGTACCTTGGATCCCGTGAACTGCAGATAATCTAAGACAGCGATCAAAGTATCGCTGACATCTCGAATTCCTTGTCTGCCGATCAAACCGATAGTAGTAAAGTGCTTAGACATGTCATATTACCTATTTTGAACACCGCTATGCGAGGAAAATGGTAACACGTAATTAAACTTTAACACGTGTAAAATCTTGAATCCTGGATTTTTATCCCCCATAATTCAGTCAAATTGTAGGGTATCCGTGTAGCTTTATATAAAAATGGGGGATTGTTTGGAATGAAGAAAAATGAGAGCTCTAAGATAAAGGATTGGGGAAAATTAAATGTGCAAGCGGAACAAGTAACGCCAGCCGCTACTTCAGTGGATGAAGCGGACACTACCACAACAAAAAAACCAGAGCCTGCAGCGAGCCAGTTGACTCATCCTTCCTATGAGGTTTTGGAGGAACAATTGCTTAAGACGGAGACCCTATTGGAAGAACACAAGAGCAAGGTGATTCAATATGAGCAGCAAGTGATTTATCACGCGGCTGAAATGCAGAACCTCCGGCGCCGTTCTGAGCTTGACATTAAGAGTGTTCGTGAATTTTCTTTGGAAAGCTTTGTTAAAAACCTACTTCCGGTGAAAGATTATTTGGAAACTGCGTTAGATGTGATCAATAGTACGCTAGAAAATAGCTCGATTTTAAAAGGTGTACAGTTGACACTACAGGAATTTCAAAAAGTCCTAGACAGAAACGGGGTGAAGGCCATTGAACCTGCTTTAGGTGAGGTTTTTAATGCACATTACCATCAAGCGATGCTAGCCGAAGAGAATAACCAACAGTTGCCTAATACTATCTTAAAAGTCCTTCAAAAAGGCTATTTGCTTAATGGGCGGCTTATACGTCCCGCGCTGGTCGTTGTTGCCAAGGCAGCTGAAGAAAACTAATGGATCCGTTTGTAACGTGGCTTATTAAGGAAGGCGTCTTGAAAATGTAGTGGTTCAACCCAACCTTAGAAAGAAGCTATCTATCGATTCATGTAAATGGGTAGCTGACGAACGACGTATTCCTGTTAAACCTGGGTTTGGTTGAAAGAAATTATTAGTCATTTAGCGGAGAGCATTATGGGTGGAAAAATAATAGGTATCGATCTCGGGACCACGAATTCTTGTATTGCCGTTATGGAAAATGGAAATCCTAAGGTTATAGAAAACAAGGAAGGACGTCGGACGACACCATCCGTTGTTTGTTACGATGGCAATGAAATTAAAGTGGGTGAAGTGGCAAAGCGGCAGTCTGTCACCAAACCAAAGGACACTATTTATGCGGCGAAACGTCTGATAGGTCGTCGCTACGATGATGAGACGGTAAAAAAAGACATCGAAATGGTCCCTTATTCCATTATCAAAGCTGAAAATGGTGATGCCTGGATACAGGTTGGCAATAAAAAGCTGTCACCGCAACAGATTGCCGCGCAGGTCTTGATGAAATTAAAGAGTGATGCCGAGGCTTATTTAGGCCATGAAGTCAAAGATGCCGTCGTTACGGTACCTGCTTATTTCAATGACTCCCAGCGTCAAGCGACTAAAGATGCTGGTCGGATCGCTGGGCTTAATGTCATGCGCATTATTAACGAACCCACTGCCGCTGCTTTGGCGTATGGTCTTGATAAGAAGCATGGCGGTGATTCCACCATTGCTGTCTACGATTTAGGTGGGGGTACCTTTGATATTTCAATCATTGAGATTGCTGAAGTCGATAACGAGCACCAGCTCGAAGTGTTGGCAACTAATGGGGATACCTTTTTAGGCGGCGAGGACTTTGATCTTCGTCTCATAAATTATCTTGTAGAACAGTTTAAAACGGAGCAGGGCATTGATCTGCGCAAGGATCCTTTGGCTTTACAGCGCATTAAAGAGGCTGTTGAAAAGGGAAAAATTGAGCTTTCATCGACAGAAGAAACAGAGATTAACCTACCTTATATTACAGCGGACAGCAGTGGCCCCAAGCATCTACATATGAAGCTGACTCGTGCAAAATTGGAGTCGCTAGTCGAGGATCTCATTGAGCGAACCATCGGTCCTTGCAGGATAGCCATTGAGGATTCTGGCGTTCCTATAGAGAAGATCACACAAGTTATCTTGGTCGGTGGGCAGACGCGCATGCCTAAAGTGCAGGAAGTGGTTAAGAATTTTTTTAAGAAGGACCCGCGTCATGAAGTAAATCCTGATGAAGCAGTGGCGATTGGTGCAGCCATTCAAGGCGGTGTACTCGCTGGAGATGTGAAAGATGTCTTGTTGTTGGATGTGACGCCGCTTTCTTTAGGGATAGAGACCATGGGTGGCGTTATGACTAAGCTGATTGATAAAAATACAACGATTCCTACCAAGGCTAGTCAAACCTTTTCTACAGCTGATGATAACCAAACTGCTGTCACGATCCATGTGTTACAGGGTGAACGGGAGATGGCGTCTGCCAATAAATCATTAGGACGTTTCGATTTATCAGAAATACCAGCGGCGCCGCGTGGTGTCCCACAAATTGAAGTGACCTTTGATATTGATGCCAACGGTATTATTAATGTGTCTGCTAAAAATAAAGCGACCGGTAAAGAGCAAAAAATTGTCATTAAAGCGGCTAGTGGGCTATCGGAAGCAGAAATTCAACAAATGGTCAAAGATGCCGAGATACATGCAGAGGAGGATCGCAAATTCCATGAACTTATACAGATCCGCAACCAAGCGGACGGTTTGATCCACGGAGTCAGTAAAGCATTGAAAGATTCAGGTGAAAAGATCAGTGCAGATGAAAAAAGCCAGCTGGAAGGAGCGATCGATTCATTGAAAGAGTCACTGAAAGGCGATAATAAGGCAGATATTGAAACGAAGCTGAGTGCGTTGACGGATATTTCAGAAAAAATGGCCGAACGTCTTTATGCTAAAGATGCTCCAGGTGGTTCACATGCAGAGGCCGCGACTCAACAATCTACTGCGGCGGATTCTACGCAGTCCACTACAAAAGAAAAAGGAGACATTGAGGATGCTGTGTTTGAGGAAGTGAAGGACAAAAAGGATAAAAATAAGGAGTGATCTGCGTTTTTCTGTGTTCTTGGGGTTAGTGGCGCACCTTGGCACCTCTTTTTATGGCAAAAAAAAACGATTATTACGAAGTATTAGGGGTTACCCGCGATGTCAGCGAGAAAGATTTAAAAAAGGCTTATCGCAAGCTTGCAATGAAGTATCATCCCGATCGCGATACATCGGATAAAACATTAGAAGAAAAATTCAAAGAAGCTAAAGAAGCTTATGAAGTTTTGTCTGATCCAGAGAAGAGAAATGTTTATGACCAGCTTGGTCATGCCGGTGTTGAAGGAGTACGTTCCGGTGCTGGTACACGCGGTTTTAATTTTAATGAAGTCTTTGGTGAGATGGGGGAGGTATTCGGTGACATTTTTGGTGGTCGATCAAGTCAATCTAATCAACGCCCACAGCGTGGTGCAGATCTCCGTTATACCTTAGAACTTAATTTAGAATCAGCATTGCACGGCACTGCAGTAGAAATTCGTGTTCCTCGTCTAGCGCTCTGTAAAAGCTGCGCTGGAACAGGTGTGCGAAAAGGTAATAAACCTATACTCTGTAAAACTTGTGCAGGGGAGGGTCAAGTACGCATTCAACAGGGGTTTTTCACAATTCAGCAAACCTGTCCTGAATGCCATGGACGTGGAGACATTATTAAAGATCCTTGTCCAGATTGTCGTGGCCAAGGTCAAGTACAGGAAGCAAAAACCTTATCTGTCAAAATTCCAGCAGGCATTGATGAAGGAAACCGAATTCGATTAAGCGGTGAAGGTGAAGCTGGCACACGTGGTGCGCCAGCAGGTGATCTATATGTGCAGGTTCATCTAAGGCCACATGCCTTATTTAAACGTGAAGGGAATAATTTATATTCTGATGTGCCTATTAATTTTGCAACAGCGATACTGGGTGGAGAGATTGAGGTTCCTACCTTGACAGGTGTTGTGAAATTGCATATTCCTGCCGAAACGCAAAGTGGAAAAATACTGCGCTTGCGTGGCAAAGGGGTTCCAGGACGTCCTGGTGCATCAGGTGATTTACTATGTCGTGTCTTTGTGGAGACACCGGTTAATCTCAGCAAAGATCAAAAGGATTTAGTGCAAAAACTAGAGGACCAGCTGTCTGAAAAATCTTCAATCTTGCAAAATCAGGTTGAAGGGCATCGTTACTCCACGTCCTCTCAGCCGTCTACTGCAAACCATTATCCTCAGTCAAAGCGGTGGCTTGAAGCGATGCGAACCTTTTTTACTAAACAAAGCTAACAGGTAGCATCTACTCACCGCCATCATGTCTTGTTTTAAATAAAATTTTTAATTTCTAAAAACGCCTTTAATACAAGATAGGTCTACATGAGGAAGGAGGCAGATGCTCGAAAAATCTATTGTAAACAGGTATGATCATAATTTTTCATGACTACGTTAGCGGTGCATGTTGATTGATACTTGTTGGCTTCGCGTGTCGTCTGAATTTGATAGAGAAAAGAGCATGCAAAAATTTCCTATGACAGTACTGGGTGCTGAACGCCTGGAAAATGAATTATATGAATTGAAAACTGTGAAACGTCCAGAGGTGATCAATAATATTGCAGTGTCGCGGGCTCATGGCGATCTCAAGGAAAATGGTGAATATCATGCAGCTAAGGAAATGCAGGGCTTTATTGAGGGACGTATTGCTCAAATTGAAAATAAATTAGCTACTGCCCAGGTGATTGATGTAAGAAAGATTGCGAATCATGGCAAGGTTATTTTTGGCGCGACGGTGCATTTCGTCAATATAACGACTGAAGAAACGTTTGTTTATCAAATTGTTGGTGAAGATGAAGCGGATATTAAACAGGGTAAAATTTCTATAGTTTCTCCCATTGCAAGAGCTCTGATAGGAAAAGAGGAAGGTGATAGGGTAGACATGCAGATACCGGCAGGTGTACTCAGTGTAAGAATCGATAGAGTGGAGTATATTTAACCAAATAGCTTTGCTTTTGCCAGTCATGTGATCAGCATACCGCTTGCTGTGAGTTAAAAAGATTCACATCTTCACGTACGAGCAGTACATCCGTCAATTTTCCTTGGTAATTAATATACAACTGCATCGCTTGGTGGTAACACTTTTACATTTTATATCGATTTTGGTGAAACACAGGAAAATTACATTGTAAAGTAAAACAGGTTCCCTTTCCTTCTTCACTAAAGACCTCTATATTTCCCTTCAACAATTGCAGAGCCGCTTTCACCAAGTATAAGCCGACGCCATAACCGTCATATTCCGCACGATAGGATGGGTGTACACGGTAAAAACGATCGAATATTTTATCGAGGTGGTTCTCCGCAATCCCAATGCCTGTATCCACTACCTGCATTTCTATTTTTGCCTGATCATTTTCTACGGATAACAGTGTAACGGTTAAGCCCACCTCACCCTGCTTGGTGAACTTAACGGCGTTAGACAGAAGGTTGAGCAAAACACGTTTTAGCTGAACATGATCGCTGAGGACAATCGGTAATTCAGCGCTCAGCTTTAGCTTAAACTGTAATCCTTTGTTGTAAACAGAGGGTTCCATCAGTGTTTGCAACTCTTTAGCCAGGTCAGCTAAATCAAGAGGAGCTGCTTTCACTGAGTCTGTCATATGTTCTGTGTCGATGATTTGAATGACGGTATTGAATAATTCCAATAGCTGCTCGCCAGCACCATGAATCATGCGACCATACTCTTTTACTTCTTCGGGATCACGGATATCTCCTGCAGCTTGCAGGCTGGATAGACCGATGATACCTGCTAAAGGCGTCCTTAAATCATGTGCCATGTTTTGTAAAAATTCTTGCTTCGCGAATTCAGCTTGTTTAATTTGGTCGATATTGAATGAGACGCCAGCAATGTATTTGATCATTCCATCCGAATCAACGACAGGGTATCTACAAGTAATATAATGACTGGTATTGTATTTTTCGACTACCATTTCTTCTTTTTTGCTGTACATAACCTTTATCACGCCCTCGTAAACTGTGTTTCCAAAGATGGCTACACTTTTACCCAAAATTGATTCTAATTGCTCTACATTAGCTTCCTTAAGCAAGCGATCACTAGCCCAAACAATAGAACCCGCAGAATTTAAAATAAAAACATTCATGGGGACAAAAACGTTTTTACTAAAAAAATTAACTAGCAGATACAGATCTTTGTCTAGCAACTGAATTTTCTGCATTTAGGTTCTGCCTTAGCTGTAGTGAAAGATGTTTCCATAGTATCAAATGTCCGGAAGAAGAGGCTTGATACCGTAGTACCATTTTGCTTTTCAAATGCGGTAGTAGATGCGGTGAAATTATATATTGTAACCAGAACTTGCCAGCGGAAAAGTAGCAGTGCTGCAGTGCCACCTTGCTTTTCAACCGCGGCTAGCTGTCTTTCTAGCATAATATGCATTTGTTTATTTAACTCTTGTGTTGTTTTACCCAATGCTTGAACAGTTTTGTTAGATAGCAGTACTACTTCGGGTGTACAGACAGGATTTAGCAATGGTTGCATCTGAAAAAAAAATTCCAATTGTGCTAAACGCTGTTGCCTGTGCTGATGAAGCGTTTCTGTTATTATAATACGCAATTCATTTCTTATAGCTTTTTTGTTAGGACTTTGCTGCAATTTTTCTCGATCTTTTACTGTTTTTGAGTTTTGCACAGCTTGATCAGATTGCAGTTTTTTTGTGGTCAGCTCGTACTCTACGCAAATTGGGAGGCGGTTTGTTGCTGGTAGATGCTCTTGGTGATTTTGCAACCATTCGATAGGTTTGTTTGCTTGTCCAGGATAGCAAAAACCGGTATAGCGCATAGATGATAGTATGGCAGCTACAAACGCCGCTTCTTCCACTATATAATTAACCGAGGCATTCCGGCAAGCTAAAAGGAGGCTTTCACTTTCAGCTCCTGGTGAGTGTAAGGCTTGTTGTTTTTTGTAAAGTTTATTTCCATGCCATATTTTACTGTGTTGATCGACTATCTCTTGAAACTCCTGTTCATTGTTATACAAATACTGAATTACACGGCGGGTAACTTGAAAGGTATTTTCATGGTCGCTGCGTAGTTGTCCCCACGTTATTATTGCAACCTTACACTTTAAATGCTGAAGAGTGGCTTCATTATCCCGTTGCCATTTTTCATTCATCTCTTTTGCTTTTTCAGTAATAAATTTTTTATAGTCGTTCTCCGATTGCTCTGGATCTTTAGGATATTGTAAGAGAAGATAATGTATATGCAGTTCACCTGTAAGAAGTATATATAGGAGGGAAACGTTATCAGTTTCTACTCTATCGTTAACTAATACAACAAAAGCCTTAAAATTGGATCCAGTTTGTTTCGGGCTCTCCATGCTAATAATGGTTAGTAGAGAACCATCCGTTCCCAGTATGGAACGAATATCACTTTTTTTAAACTTTGCGATGGTTGTAGTAGCGGTAGGAGTTACAGTGTGAGCTGGCATGATTAATATCCTTTTTAATGTTATTAATATTATTAATTGTGTGATTTTATTATTTTTTTCATGAGGTCAGCCGTATTTAAGTATGACACGCTGATAAGCTAGAAATAAAGTCTACTATTGCGATTAAATAAAGTCTATTAAGATTAAATAAATGCTTTAAATTTCTGCAAAGCTGCTGCATACTGTTTTTGATATTTTTAGTAAATAAATTTTTTAAAAGCAATGTCACTGAATCAGCGAGCAGTTCAATTAAAAAGCAAACCTTGCTTGTTCTCGCGTCTTTATGCACGCAAGTATATTAGCGCTGTTTTTATTAAAAAAACCATTAGGGGGTCTTTATTTATTTCATTGGAAGATCATAGAACGTAGCGATGATCTTCCATGCTTGTTCAGCAGATTCCACGTAACGAAATAATCTTAGATCATTAGGGGAAATCATTCCTTCATTGACTAGCAAGTGAAAGTTAATGAGTTTAGACCAGTACTTTTTTCCGAACAACAAGAGAGGGATCGGTTTAATTTTATGAGTTTGTAGTAGGGTAAGGGCTTCAAATAATTCATCGAGAGTACCATAACCGCCAGGAAAGCAGACTAAGGCACGTGCACGGATGAGAAAATGCATTTTTCGGATCGCAAAATAATGAAATTGAAAGCAAAGCTCTGGAGAAATATAAGGGTTTGGTGACTGTTCATGTGGTAAGACGATGTTCAAACCAATGCTTTTGGCCTGTACATCCTGTGCGCCACGATTAGCGGCTTCCATAATACCAGGGCCACCACCTGTCACAATGACAAAATGTCGTCGTTTATTTTTTTGACAACGTTCAGAGACGATTTGACTAAAACGCTGCGCTTCTTGGTAATAATTAGATTTTTCTAATTGTTTTTGAGCTAGTTTAAGCGCTTTTTTGTAACGAGGATTCTCCGGATTAGTTTTGAATTCTTGTTGTGCTTGTTTCAGCTGCTGTTTCGCCGCATCATGAGCTGGGATTCTGGCGCTACCGAATACGACAATGGTCGATTCGATTTTCAATTTTTGCTGAGAAAGCTCTGGCTTTAGCAATTCCAACTGTA
>JABDBU010000020.1 GCA_013288455.1 Gammaproteobacteria bacterium
CTGCCTGTTGTGCAGCAGGGAGCAAATCGGCATCTAAGTTAAGTTGAGTCAACAACTCTATAGGAGAAGTGACTACTTCTTTAAGCAACAACTGCCAGTGTGTTAACATTAGTCTTTGTAAATTTTTGTATTGGGTTGTGTTTTGGTAATCACTTAAGTTATTGGTGTAAACTAGTTAAATCATCTGGCTGCAGGTTAAGCAAATGCAAGATACTACCCATAATATGTGAAAAAACTGGCCCCGCCGTGTATCCACCATAATAAAGATACCCATCTAAGTCATGCAAAACTACCTCGACGACCAAGCGAGGATGACTGGCTGGCGCTATCCCGATGAAGATACTATTGTGACGGTGCTTTTCATAACCCTGCGGGCCTACGATACGAACCGTTCCAGTCTTTCCCGTTACTCGATAACCAGGCACACGCGCTAGAGGCGCCGTTCCGCCTTTGGTCAGTACCGATTCTAGCATATCCAGTATCTCTTGACTGATCACTGGATCGAGAACAGGCTGGCCAGGTGGCAGACTATCCGTTACTTTCAAAAATGTGACTGGAACCTTGATTCCTCCATTCGCCAAGGTGGCATACGCTTGTGCCAACTGCAGTGCGGTTACAGAAATACCATAACCAAAAGATAAGGTGGCCAACACAAAGGGATTCCATATCTTAAAATGTGGAAAACCACCCATTCTCTCTCCTGGAAAGCCACTTTGTGTGATTTGACCAAAACCAACATCGTGTAGCATATTCCATAGATTTTCAGAAGGTAAGGACAAAACAAGTTTAGACATACCTACATTACTTGATGTCTGCAATATCTCCGTTAAATTCAGTACCCCGTTATTATGTTCATCCATAATTCGCTTTCCAGCAACGATTATCCAACCGGGTGAGGTGTCAATCTGATTCGTTGGCGAAAATTTTCCACTTGCCAATACACTGACCATACTAAAACTTTTAATCGTTGAACCAGGCTCAAATAAATCTGTCAACGCTCGATTGCGAGAACGACCATCTTGTACTTTCAATCGATCATTAGGATTATAGGATGGCCAATTGACCATCGCTAAAATTTCTCCTGTTCTAATGTCCAGAACAACCACGGAACCAGAATCCGCTTTATATTTTTTAATACCGGCTTTCAGCTCTCTATACGCAATGTATTGGATCCGCTTATCAATACTGAGCTGTAGATTCCCTCCTGGCTTAGATTCACGGACAGAACGTACATCAGCAATGATGTGCCCAAGTCTGTCCTTGATAACTTGTTGTAAACCTGATCGACCCTCCAACCAATCGTTATAGGCCAATTCCAGGCCTTCTTGACCTTGATCATCGACATTGCATAAACCTATAACATGTGCGGTCACTGGCCCTTCTGGGTAGTAGCGATGGTATTCATTTTGCAAAAATAAGCCAGGTATCTTAAGCGATTTTATTTCCATACCCAGAGTGGGATTAACTCCTCGTTTTAAATAAAAAAATTCCTTGCCAAGCCCACGCAGACGCTGCATCTGAATCATTTTAGTTGATGTGTGCAATAATCGACTCAGTGCACGTAACTGCAAAAGATCAGGATTAAAAATGCTAGGATCTATCCATACAGAATTTACAGGTGTACTAATCGCGAGCGGCTTGTTATAGCGATCGAGGATCATCCCGCGATGGCCAGGGATAATGATATTGCGAATCGTTCTTGCATTACCCTGATTTTGCAAAAATCGGCGATTAATAACTGTTAGATCAACAAGCCTAGTGATCAACCCCAGCGTGATAACAATCAGAGCGAATATAACAATCTTTAAACGCCAGTTAAAAGCAGATGGGGTACGCTCAACTGTATTGGAATATCGCACTCCCATGAAATTAGGTCGTTCCTACACAGGCTGTGTCAGTAAAATGACGTCCTTTGCGTGTGGAATCTGCATGCCTAATGCTTGTTGCGCTAACGTTTGTATGCGTTCTGGTGCAGCCCAGGTATTTTTTTCAAGTAACAATTGGCTCCACTGTGTTACCAAGTCATTACGTTCTTGTTCCTTGATATGCAATTCACTACAGAGCATTCGTTGCAAGGACTTAACGTAAATCACCGACAATGCTGAAGACAATACGGCCAGCAGTAATAACATAATGCCGAGCATCTGCAAGGAAATTTGCGAGCTCACCCATGGCTGCCGCCATTCCCACACCAAAGGACCCCGTGCTAATGCACGTGCCGCCAAATTCATAGTAATTTCTCCGCAACTCTTAATACAGCACTTCGCGATCTTGGATTACTCGCGATAGCCTGCACAGTGGGTTTAATTCCTCGACTCAAACTCTTCAGTTTGGGTCTCCATGCCGCAGGTATGATCGGTAGCATTTTCAATGCTACTGGTTCATCAGCATGCCTACGAATAAAATGCTTCACTATTCGGTCCTCTATCGAATGGAAACTAATGACTAACAGACGCCCACTTGTTGCCAACACATCAATGCTTTGTTGTAAGCAGCTTTTCAAATCCTCTATTTCTTGATTAATATAAATTCGTATTGCCTGAAAGGTTCGTGTAGCGGGATGCTTGTGCCGATCCCAGCGAGGATGCGCCCGCTTAATAATGGTCGCTAACTGAACTGTTGACATAATTGCCTCCCGCCGACGCGTGTTGACAATGGCTTCTGCAATACGTTTCGCATATCGTTCCTCACCATAATCTTTAATGACTTGCGCAATCTTTCTTTCTGTCGCATCAGCCAACCACCGTGCAGCACTGATTCCACGGTTTGGATCCATTCGCATGTCCAACGGCCCATCTTTTAAAAAACTAAACCCTCGTTCCGCTTGATCCAATTGTGGCGAAGAAACACCCAAATCCAGTAAAAGACCATCCACTTTCCCATATACACCACTGGCTTTTGTAATGTCTTCAAGCTCTGCAAACGAAGCCTGATACACTTGTACGCGCTGATCCAAATCCCAACTTCGCTGTGCAAAGGCCACTGCTTCCGGATCTTTATCAATCATCAGCAAGCGAGCCCCTTCGCTTAAACGCCGTAATATTTCTCGGCTGTGACCACCTCGCCCCAAGGTTGCATCGATGTAAACTCCATTGGGTTTAATCGCCAACCACTCAATCACCTCTTCCAGTAAAACTGGTTGGTGATATTCTTTTTTTTGCATTTACAGCGCCAAGGACTGTAATTCATCCGGTAAATCACCGGGTTTTATCACCTCTTCAATCCATCGGGTACGGTGATGATCCCATTCCACTGCACTCCACAGCTCAATCTTTCTACCTTGGCCTACAACCCGAACTTCCTTTTCGATGTTGGCGTAATCTCGAAGTAGCGATGGCAATAAGATCCGTCCATTACCATCTAACTCTAGATCCGTCGCATGCCCTATCAACAAACGCTGAATACGCCTAACCACCGGATTAAAACTAGACAAAGCTTGCAATTTTTCCTCTATTACCTCCCACTCCAAAGCGGGATAAAGTAGTAAACAAGGAGATTCTGTATCGATGGTCACTATAAGTTGGGACATTTTTTCTGTCGGTAACAATGCTCGATAACGCATCGGTAACTTGATACGGCCTTTAGCATCCAGTATGACTGAATTTATGCCGCGAAACATAATTTATCCCACTTTTTCCCACATTTCACCACTTAATGACACTATAGGAACTCTAAAGACCTCTTGTCAAGGGTGAAGTAAGAAACCGAACAGGTGATAAATGATGTGCCGTTAGCTCACGTAGCAATAGCGCTTTGGGAATGTTTGGGAATGTATTAGGTATGGAAAAAAGAAAGAGCTAACCGATAAGCCGGGTTCTGTCATGGACAGTCATTCGTCTAGGATATACGTCACCATATACCTCAAGCGACCTACCCGAACCTGGCGCGGGTCACGCTGTGATAGGTTCCTATTTGGTCTTGCTCCAAGTGGGGTTTACCCTGCCATCATTGTTACCAACGATGCGGTGCGCTCTTACCACACCTTTTCACCCTTACCTAGTAAAACTACTAGACGGTATATTTTCTGTGGCACTTTCCGTAGGCTTTCGCCTCCCAGGAATTACCTGGCACTTTCCCCTAGGGAGCCCGGACTTTCCTCTGTATTATAAATACAGCGACTGTCTAGCTAACTCTCGACCCGTAGTGTACTATTTTCTCAGTATCAATGACAATATATTGAAATAAAATGGCAATTTGTAGAGGTGCCTATTAGGAGCTGCCATGAAGGAACTCTATATCGGCCTTATGTCTGGCACCAGCGCGGATGCTATAGATGCCGCCTTAGTTGATTTTTCAAATCATTTCCCAAAATTAGTAACCACTCATAAATCTTACTTACCAACCGAGTTACGGTTGGACCTCAATAAATTAGGTGAGGAAGGAGCAGTTAAGATTTTGCAGCTTGGTGCACTCGACGTAAGAATGGGTCACGCGTTTGCTGATACTGTCAAAGCATTATTAAGAAAAACGTCTTTGCTCACTCGTGATGTGCTTGCTATTGGGAGTCATGGCCAAACGGTTTTTCATTTTCCTCAGTATCACTATCCATTTACCATGCAAATCGGAGATCCTAATATTATTGCTGAAGAAACTAATATCACCACTGTTGCAGATTTTCGTCGACGCGACATAGCGGCTGGTGGGCAAGGAGCACCCTTAACCCCTGGTTTCCATAATTTTATTTTTCGCAGCAAAAAAGAAGACAGGATCGTGTTAAATCTCGGTGGTTTTGCAAATATCACCTATTTACCAGCTGATCCCAAAGCCCCCGTGATCGGTTTTGATGTTGGTCCCGCCAATCTACTCATGGATAAGTGGATATATCGACACCGGAAGCAATGGTTTGATGTAGATGGCAGCTGGGCAGCCAGCGCTGTTTTTGATGAGGGTTTGCTACAACAATTTCTATCGGATCCTTATTTTTTCCTAGAACCACCCAAAAGTACCGGCCATGATTACTTTAATTTAGTTTGGTTGGAACAACAGCTCGATCGCTGGAATAAATCACTACAGCCGTCCGTTGTGCAAGCCACATTGTGTGAAATGACCGCTGCCAGCATTGGTACAGCGATTCAACAGCTTGATAGCACATGCGGCTCAATTTTACTGTGTGGTGGTGGAAGTAAAAACACCTACTTAAAAGAACGCTTAGCCTATCGTTGTCCAGGACGTCACCTCCGGCTCTGCGATGATCTGGGGGTACCTGCTGAATGGATGGAAGCTATGGCATTTAGCTGGTTTGCCAAACAAACACTGGAAGGAAAGACCTGCAACCTCCCTGAAGTTACCGGTGCTAGAAATCTCACTGTGCTGGGTGGGATTTATTTAAAAGCACCTCTATAAAATAACCTTGAAAGTAGTAGAGGTCTACACGGAGAAGGAAGAACCGCACCCACAAGTCGTTTTAGCATTTGGGTTACGGATGATGAACTGCTCACCCTGAAAATCGGATTTATAATCGATCTCGGCGCCTACCAAATACACAAGACTTATTGGATCGACTAAAAGCTTTACAGCCATACTTATATCGAATTTATCATCACTATCGGCACTGAAAAAATAAACAAGGCTCATCGGAACAACTAAAATCTGTACAATTATACTAAAATCGGATTTGTAATCGATCTCGGTACCTAACAAATAAACAAAGCTCATCAGATCGACTTCGGCACCTAACAAATAAACAAGTCTCATCAGATCGATTAAAAATCGTACAGCCATACTTTTTCCAATTTTCCTAGCATCTGTTAATTTCTCTTTTGCAAGTTCCTTGCTAATGACTGTATCGTTAAAATTGACCGCTTTGTCAAAAGTAAAACCATATTGTAAACCAGAACATCCCCCGCCTGTGATAGATACACGAAGTTTTTCTCCAAATTTATATTCCTCCTGAATAAGCTCCCAGACCTTATTAGCCACATTTTCTGTCATTATCAGACGATCCATTGGCGGAAAAGTCTGCTTTACTGAAACATTGGATTGCCGTAATACTGTTGCCATTCACACCAAACCTCTTGTAAAGAACTAAGGGTTATTATATATGCAAAATCCATAAAATCCATGCCTTGTTCAGGTATCAAAAACGCCCTAAAGGCGATCTCACTAAGGCAAGCCCCGCAGCTGTCGACGTAACTGTCTGAAATCTTGAACATCGAGACTATCCGACAAAATTAAAACACTAATATGCCGCGGCCTATACTTGGGACAGTCAAAATTTAGTAACACAAAATACTGTGTACAAATGCTGTTATCCGAAAGTTTTGCCGCCTTTATCTCTGCTGAATTGTCTCTGAGCTGCCAGTAACCGGCGTTTGGTTGCCAAAACTCAATAATAGAACGCGGACTGCTCAACAAGGCATGTTGATGAAAAAGCTTCACAAAGCTTAACAAACACGCTGACGCTAAGATTAATTTTGTCCACCAAGGCCAAGGTAAAAAACATAGACAGGCAATCGCACCTCCGTGTACGATGAGCAACAATATCGCCAAATAATAAGAGGATCTAAGACGAAAAGACTTAGTAGCCACGGTAAATACCCTCTACAAGCTTCTGCAACAAAGGCTCTGCCACGGGTTCCTGTTTAACTAAATATTGAAAAAGATCCAGATCGTGATAGCTAAGTAGCTGTTCAAATAGCACTTGATCAACTGCACTAAGACCTACATAGTGCTTTTCTAAAAAAGACAGCAATAGGATATCCAGCTCCAGCATTCCTCGACGACACTGCCAACGCAAACGATTTATTTTTTCTTGCATAGTTTACATCGTGCACGCAGATGATTTAGCTCCTACTTTGTCGTACTAGAATATCATGGATCAATCGTTGGCTACCATCAGCCATCACCATGTAGCCAGCGGCATGCGGTAGCGCATCTTGGTATAACGCAGAAAACTGCGATAAATAATCAGGATAAAAGAAAATTGATTTTACACGTACCGTGGCAAGGCTGACGTAGTTTGCGCGTAATCCTTGTACAGTTTTTTGCAAAAATAATATTTCCAACTCAGCATAAAATTCGTCGTTTTTGCCAACGGTATTTTTATTTTTTTTCGCTAATAAATCAAAAATATCGCGAGTCTCCATTTTGTCTGCGCTATGATCTTCATTCCACTGACTAGGATGTATCACTAAAAATCCGGAATCTTTGGGTAAAAAAGTAGGAAAATTCCCGTTGCTCTTCACTTTTAGATCAACAGCTAAGACGCGTGTTAACGATTTACTTAAAGAAAAAACCTTTTCATCCGGTAAATACCGCAGCCATAGAAAATAAGCTACACCGGCTACGACAACTAACACAATAACCGCAATTACTTTCAACCGTTCCATGAATTGAGTTCCTATTTTTAAAATCGCGTTTCAAAAATCTCGCATTAACCACTCGCGAGTGGTTTATAGCGCTCATCATGCTTTGCCAATACCCTTGTGGCCTGCATGATCCTCCCCCCTTGATCCACACTGCCTTCTACCACGACATATTGCCCTTCACGGAACAAATCGGGCAAAACACCCGTATATTCAACGAAAACATCATGCAAGGTATCACTCACGACAAAAGAAACTTGCAAATTATTTGGACTCCACCGCATTGTACCGTTTTTTACTTGTCCACCTAAATGAAATGATCGACCCGCCGCTACCACTCCATTAGCGACTTGCGTGGGAGTATAGAACAAATTAATGTTTTGTTTTAAAGCATATAGTGCTAAAGAAACCACTGCTATCATCATTACTAGCAAAAATACTATAAAATATAAACGTCTTTTTTGAACTGCATTCATCGCATTTATTTATTTATCTACGTTAAAGGCGCTTCTAGAAATTAGGAATTTTACTTAAGGAGAGAATCGCGGTTCTTTCCTTGAAAATCCTCATCGCGCAAAGAAAGTACTTGAAGTTGCGCATTAGCAACTTCAAGTACCATGGGTATATCCTAGCTTTCGCTGATTAATTCACTTACCTGAAAAGCAGAAAAAACTTCGTTAAGCTGCTGCGTCACACGCAAAAAAAGTGGTACGTTTAGAAAGCTCCTTTAAACGCTGCGCGCCAACGTAAGTGCAGGTGGAGCGTAAACCTCAAGAATATCGAGTATGGTATATTCTACCTTACCTCTATAGGGGATGTTTACCGAACGACCCTCACTGGCACGATAAGGGTTAATTCTGCCATAATGTTTCATCATCGCTTCACGGGAACTCATACCGTAGAATCGCATAAACCACTGCCCATTTTCTTGTATTTTTTCTCCCAAGCATTCCTCATGTCCCGCTAACATACCGCCAAGCATAACAAAATCTGATCCAGCCGCAAACGCCTTAGCAATATCACCCGGAGCAGCACAACCACCGTCTGCGCATAAATGCCCCCCTAAACCGTGTACAGCATCTGCGCATTCAATAATGGCAGAGAGTTGCGGGTAGCCTACACCAGTTTTTAAACGAGTAGTACAGACAGAACCTGGTCCTATCCCCACTTTCACAATATCTGCTCCCGCTAAAACCAGTTCTTCTGCCATTTCAGCAGTGACGACATTACCGGCCACCAGCGTTTTGTTGGGATATTTTTTGCGTAAAGCCATGACACAATCTACAAAACGCTGCGTATACCCATTCGCTACATCAATACAAATAAACGGGGTAGGAATTACATCCAATATTCTCTCTAATAATTCATCATCCTCTTTTTTTATCCCGGTGGTTGCCAAACAATAATTGCATAATTGTTGATCTCCGGCATAAAATCGCTTCCACTCGCTCAGGCTAGCGAATTTATCAATGGCAGTTAATAGTTGATGTTTTGCTAAGCTTTTTGCCATTGCAAAGGTACCTACATGATCCATATTAGAAGCGATGATAGGGATGCCTTTCCAAGAAAATTTCGAATGCTTGAAGTTATATTCTCGCGTCAAATCAACGTCAGCCCGCGTTTGTAAGGTACTGCGCTTAGGACGAATGAGTACATCTTTGAAATCTAACTTTATTTCTTGCTCAATACGCATGGGGCCATATCCTCATCTGCCGTGCCAAGAAAGCGTGAACACAACGAGTTCCGTTCATCGGTATAATCAACCTTCATGGAGGTTGCGAGGGCTTGAGCCAGTGTATATCCAAACCCACACTACAACACTCTCAATATAAAGTGACACAATCATCAAGCCGCTTATGTTATCATAACGGGTGTTCTCAGACACGAGACTTGTAATGAAAAAGCCACTTATTTTAGTGGACGGTACGTCTTATCTGTACCGTGCCTATCATGCCCTCCCCCCCCCTCAGCAATTCAAATGGTGAACCCACAGGCGCCATTTACGGCGTAATTAGTATGTTACGCAAGTTGCTGAAAGACTATCAACCTGACTATATCGGTATCGTATTTGACGCAAAAGGTAAAACTTTTCGTGAAAATTTATACACAGCTTACAAAGCTAATCGTCCTGTCATGTCGGATGACTTAGCACAACAGGTTGAACCGCTTTATGCCATTGTCGATAGCATGGGTCTTGCTCGATTAGTGGAAACAGGGATCGAGGCTGATGACGTCATTGCGAGTTTGTCGCAACAAGCCATTCAGCAACATTGGCCTGTCTTGATATCGACTGGCGATAAGGATTTTGCACAATTGGTTGATGAGCATGTTACACTCATCAACACAATGAATAATACGCGGCTTGATCGCCGAGGTGTCATCGAAAAGTTTGGTGTAGCTCCGGAGCAAATAGTGGATTATTTAAGCTTAGTCGGTGACATGGTAGACAATGTACCGGGTATCCCTATGGTGGGTCCAAAAACAGCGGCTAAGTGGCTAACTCAATATAGAAATTTGGAAACGTTAATAAAAAACGCAGATAAAATTAGTGGTAAAGTAGGAGAAAATCTGCGCTTGCATCTTGATCAACTCATGCTTGCTCGACAATTAGTCACGATTAAAAAAGACATTGAGTTGAATTACCCACTGGAAAACTTACGTCTAAAGCCTCCTGACATACCTCGGTTAATGCAATGGTATAAAAAATTTGAATTTACAGCATGGACACAAGAATTAAAAAATATACCAAATCAAAATACAATTGCATCGGCCTTTTTTGAAAAAAAGGTTTCCCAAGTACACTACTCCATCATTCTCAATGAAGTTGATTTTTATCATTGGCGCAAACAGCTTATAGCTAGTAAACAATGGGCCATCGATACCGAAACGACCAGTGTAGAAGCGATGCAGGCAGCATTGGTTGGTTTATCCTTTGCCACAAAAACTGGCAGCGCTGTTTATATTCCATTGGCACACGACTACCCAAAGGCACCGCAACAATTGCAGAGAAAATGGGTGCTGGATCAATTACAGCCCCTTTTGGAGGATCCAGCTTACTTAAAAATTGGCCACAATCTAAAGTATGATATGAGTGTTTTGAAAAATTATAGCATTAATCTACAAGGGCTTGCTTTCGACACCATGCTAGAATCCTACTTACTTGATAGTGCGAGCAATCAGCACAGTTTAGACAGTGCGGCACTAAAACATCTACATTACAAAACTACCTCTTTCACGGAAATCGCTGGCAAAGCCGGCAAACAAAAGACCTTTAATCAAATTGATCTCACTACGGCAACTGCCTATGCAGCTGCAGATGCTGATATTACATTACAATTACACCGTGTGCTTTGGCCACAACTCAGTGCATTGCCAAATTTGGCCTCTGTTTTTACTGAACTAGAAATGCCACTGATTGCAGTATTGTCACGTATTGAACGATACGGTGTCTTGATTAATTCAAAATTATTAAAAAATCAAAGTGTTTCATTGAAAAAACGTCTTACTACATTAGAAAAACGGGCCTATAAATTGGCAGGAAAAATCTTTAATTTGGGATCACCTAAACAATTACAAAATTTACTCTATACCGAACAACGACTTCCTGTGCTTGAAAAAACTCCAACTGGCCAAGCATCTACCTCGGAAAGTGTGCTACAGATACTGGCAACAAAACATCCTATAGCTCAAGTTGTTTTACAACATCGACGTTTAAGTAAATTAAAATCTACTTACACCGATAAGCTACCGAAACAAGTAAACCCTACAACAGGGCGAGTTCATACTTCTTATCACCAAGCAGCCGTTGTCACTGGCAGACTTTCATCCTCCGATCCTAATTTGCAAAATATTCCTGTACGAACAGTGGAAGGTAGAAAAATTCGCCAGGCTTTCATCGCTGCCCCAGGTTATCGGATAATTTCAGCTGATTATTCACAGATTGAGTTGCGCATTGTTGCTCACTTCTCTCAAGATGATGGCTTGCGAGCGGCTTTTTCCAAAGGTTTGGATATTCACCGAGCAACTGCTGCAGAAATACTAAAACTGCCACTGGAAAAAGTTACGCCAGAACAACGGCGTAGCGCCAAATCAATTAATTTTGGTCTCATTTATGGCATGTCTTCCTTCGGATTGGCCAGACAATTAGGAATTAGACGTGAAGAAGCGCAGCACTACATTGATCGTTATTTCGATCGTTACCCTGGCGTAAGAGATTACATGGATCGCACTCGCCAATTAGCGCGACGACAAGGCTATGTTACCACCCTGATGGGACGGCGCTTACAATTACCAAATATTAATGCCACTGATTCTACACGACGCAAGGCCAGTGAACGTGCCGCCATCAATGCACCTCTACAAGGCAGTGCCGCAGATATCATCAAAAGAGCGATGATAGACATCGACGGGGCTTTTTTATCAAAAAACCTCGATGCCCATATCATCATGCAGGTTCACGATGAATTAGTCATCGAAGCAGCAGAGTCTTGTCAACAAACAGCACAACAATTTATAGAAGAAGCCATGGTC
>JABDBU010000021.1 GCA_013288455.1 Gammaproteobacteria bacterium
ATACGTGAATGCGTCGAGCGAGGCAGCATGCCATACTCAGCGGTAATCCATCCTTGACCTGAATTTTTTAAAAATTTCGGAACCCCTGTCATAACACTGGCATTGCATATCACCTTAGTATTGCCAAATTCTATCAAGACAGAACCCTCTGCATACCGAGTGTAATGACGCGTGATACAAACAGGTCGAAGTTCAGTAGCTAAACGGGCAGTAGAACGCATCGTTATTTTCCATAGTAGCTGGACAAATAATTGAATTAGCCCCTTATCGTCCAAGAATCTGTGTTTGATTAAATAAATTGGTGGCCGAAGGCGGAATCGAACCACCGACACAAAGATTTTCAGTCTTCTGCTCTACCGACTGAGCTATTCGGCCTTGAGATCTGCATCCAAAAGCGTAAGGATAAAAAATCGATAAGGAGCTGCGTATTAAAGCGGGTCGCTTCAATTGAGTCAAGTGTATGTATCAGACCCATTCCAGAATACTGCATTTCCTTATCTTCATCTTCGTTATTTTCAGTTATCTTCGTTACATGTATCTTTTTCCTTTCCTTTTCGTGCACTGAAAATTAGGCAGCCAATACACTAACTTTAAATTCTATATGACATGTTGTATCATCCTTGCCGTATGTGATGTGGCTAAAATTTTGGCAATGAGGGCTGTAATAAATGGCTCAAGTACCGACAGAAGCGCATTGGCGTGATTCAGCTCGTACGCCTCGGTTTTTTTTAATAGATGCACGCGCAGCCTTCCCTTTGCTGTTGTTTTTGCTTCACATACGCGTGTGGAGCTTTATTTTAGCATTGCTGGCAATGGCGTTTTTTGCCCTGTTGGAACGATATGGCTTTTCGGTGACAGTTTTTTTGCGCTGGTTACGCACGGTTTTAGCAGGACCACGCAAAATAGCAATTCCTTGGTGGAAAGAGTAGGACACGATGGAATTAAAGAAAGCTTTGTGTGCAATTGCAAAGGCTTTGAAAGTAACTTTTACCCTCAAAGATAAAATTATTACTTATGAAGAGGTATTTTCTGAAGTAGGATTGCTGCCCGCTATTGCGCGTAGAGCCGACCAGCTTTGCTTACTGTGTTTGGGATATGGCATCGGTGTTACGTTTGGTGAAGTAGAGCAATCTTTGTTGGGGGTCAAGGTAACTTTCGACGGAGTAACGCCTAACGTTCTGCGTTACTTATGTATTACGGATGTCCTATGTGAATTAATCCTAGGTGGTGGTTCCGTCGCCAAAACCCCGTTGGACGAATTGATGTACGATTAACATTTAGCCAAAGCTCGGATGCAATTCGATCAATACAACACTAACATAGCAATTTTTGTAAGCTTTTGAGAGGTTTGAATGTCGTACTCCCCAATTTCACGGAACAGTGAGCCTTTACGCACAGCCATTGCGCGGGCTTATTGTGCCGATGAGAGTAATGCAGTTAAACAATTGGCCGCAGCAGCTGCGCTTTCGGATGATGTTATCTCGAACATTGCCGAAGTTGCACGTAACTTAGTGCAGCAAATTCGCAAAAAACGTCTATCGAAAGGTGGACTGGATGCTTTTCTACATGAATATAGCTTGTCCAGCCAGGAGGGTATTGCGTTAATGTGCTTGGCAGAGGCACTATTACGCATTCCTGATAGTGCGACTATTGATGCTCTGCTAGAAGATAAGATCAGTCACGCAGACTGGGCATCGCATCTAGGACAAAGTTCATCTTTTTTTGTTAATGCCAGTACCTGGGGATTGCTGCTGACGGGGAAATTACTTAAATCGGATGAACAAGGTGGATTAGGCGTTGCATTGCGTCGATTCATCGGACGTAGTAATGCACCAGTGATTCGTGCCTCTGTTAAACAGGCCATGCAGTTGCTGGGTCGCCAATTTGTTATGGGTCAAACCATCGCAGAAGCGCTGACACGTGCCAGGAAATATGAAACGCAGGGCTATCGTTTCTCCTATGATATGTTGGGAGAAGCGGCACGTACTGCAAAGGATGCAGAGCGTTATTTTCTCGCTTATCAGTCAGCTATCAGTGCTATTGGTAACGTGTTACCAGAAAAATCATTGCGGGATGCACCGGGTATTTCTATCAAATTATCAGCTTTACATCCTCGTTATGAATTGGCAAAACAAGATACGGTAGTTCCGTTTTTGGTGCGTCAGCTTAAATCTTTAGCTCTACAGGCTAAGAAAAATAACATCAGTTTAACCGTTGATGCAGAGGAAGCTGATCGCTTAGATATTTCTTTGGATATCATTGAAGCCGTATTTTGCGACCCAGAATTAGCAAATTGGGAGGGATTTGGCTTAGCTGTGCAATCCTATCAGAAACGTGCACCGTTCGTGATTGACTGGTTGGTCCAGCTTAGTCAAAAACAAGGCAAGCGCTGGATGGTACGATTGATTAAGGGCGCTTACTGGGATACAGAGATTAAAAATGCGCAAGTCAAAGGCGTAAAAGGTTATCCGGTGTTTACGCGCAAAGTGTCCACTGATATTTGTTTTGTCGTCTGTGCAAAAAAATTATTTGCGCACAAAAAAGAAATTTATCCACAATTTGCCACACATAACGCTTATACTTTAGCGACTATTCTGCAATTGGCGGGAGAAAATCGGGATTTTGAATTTCAATGTTTGCACGGCATGGGTTATACCCTTTATGAAAATATTGTTGGACGAGATCAACTTGACATTCCCTGTCGCGTTTACGCGCCGGTAGGTGGGCATGCAGATTTGCTGGCCTATCTTATTAGACGCTTGTTGGAAAATGGCGCTAACACGTCCTTCGTGAATCGTATTGTAGATCCGGCGGTGCCGATCGAGGAACTCTTGATCGATCCAATAGATAAATTACAACAACTACATGTAATTTCTCATCCTAAAATTCCTTTGCCTGCCGACATTTATGGAATGGGACGAAAAAATTCTATAGGTATTGATTTTGCAAATACCGAAACGTGCTCCATGTTGTTTGAACAAATGGAAAAAGCTTCTAGACATGGCTACTTATCAGCGGGTCCCATTATTAATGGAAAGTTAGAATCAGGTGAAAAAAAACGGTCGCTGGTTAATCCTGCGAAAACTCAGGTAATAATAGGAGAGGTGGCTCTTGCCAGTACAGAACAAGTTGAAACAGCGCTTGCGAGTGCGCACCAATATTTTTCTACCTGGGTTAACACAGCGCTAGAGACTCGAGCTGCTTGCTTGAATCGCGCTGCTGATCTATTTGAAGAGCGATTAGCCATATTCATGGATTTGGCAGTACGTGAAGGTGGTAAGACCTTGCCAGATGCGTTGGCAGAGGTACGGGAAGCAATTGATTTTTGCCGCTATTATGCCATGCAAGCGTGTCTCGATCTCACGCCTCGACAATTGGAAGGCCCTACAGGTGAGGAAAATACTCTCAGTTTTCGAGGTAGAGGTGTCATTGCTTGCATCAGTCCGTGGAATTTTCCATTGGCAATTTTTATTGGGCAAGTCACCGCTGCATTGGTGGTTGGTAATACTGTGTTAGCAAAGCCTGCTGGTCAAACACCGTTGATAGCGGCAGCGGCAGTTCAATTACTGCATGAAGCAGGAATTCCAGGCCAAGCATTACATTTAATACCAGCAAGTGGCGCTGTGGTAGGCCCAAAATTGACGCTCGACCAACGGATCAAGGGCATTGTATTTACCGGTTCCACAGAAACAGCTCAGGCGATTAATCAGGGTTTAGCAAATCGTGGTGGAGCCATTACTCCTTTCATCGCGGAAACGGGTGGTCAAAATGCTATGATTGTAGATTCCTCTGCTTTGTTGGAACAAGTTGTAGTCGATGTCTTAAATTCTGCTTTTGGAAGTGCTGGACAGCGCTGCTCTGCTTTGCGTGTGCTGTTTGTGCAGAATGAAATGGCTGATAAGCTGATCGAAATGCTTTGCGGTGCAATGGCAGAATTACAGCTAGGTGATCCAGCACAACTTGTTAGCGATATAGGTCCTGTGATTGATAGCGCTGCAAAAAAAAATCTGGAAGAACATTTTAATCGCTTACAACGAGAGGCTAAACTGCTCTATCAAGTTAACCTGCCGGACGACATTGATAGAACCAATTTTTTTGGACCCGCTTTGTTTGAATTAAATAATTTGGAATGTTTAGAACAGGAGGTATTTGGCCCTATTTTGCACGTCATTCGCTACGCAACTGAGAAACGTGAAGAAGTTATCGCCTCTATCAATCATACGGGTTACGGTTTAACTTTAGGTATACAGAGCCGAATCCAGAGTACTATCAATACGATTATTCGTCAGGTGCATGCGGGTAATCAATATGTTAATCGGACAATGATAGGTGCTGTTGTTGGCGTACAGCCTTTTGGTGGCGAAGGTTTATCTGGAACGGGTCCGAAGGCGGGGGGGCCGTACTACTTACCTCGTTTGTGCGTAGAGCGGACACTATCCGTCAATACCGCGGCAGCGGGAGGCAATGCTTCGTTGCTGTGCTTGGAGGAATGATGGATGGATCATAGCTTTGTTTTTTCTACCTTTGTTATCTTTACAGGAGCAGCTATTTTAGCAACAGTTGCGCTTTACACGCGACAATCGTTGTTAGTGGCCTATATGGTATTGGGTGTGCTGATGGGGCCAAGTGGCTGGAAGTTGGTGCCAAACATCAATGTAGCGCGTGGCATTGGTGATGTAGGGATTATATTTCTTTTATTTTTGGTAGGACTTGATCTTACTCCGCGGGAATTTTTTAGTAGCTTGCGAAAGACTGCTTTAGTGACATTAGTATTTAGCGCCCTCTTTACCATGATCGGTTTCGCTGTAGGTTATCTGTTTAGCTTTACTTTATTAGAAAGTCTCTTGATAGGTGTAAGTCTAATTTTTTCGAGCACGATCATTGGGTTAAAACTATTACCCACCTTGGCTTTGCATCATAAGCCGATCGGCGAAAGGATGATTAGTGTCTTACTACTACAAGATTTGTTGGCTATTGGCATGTTATTGTTTGTGCACGGTGCACAGATGACGGGATCAAAGTTGGCAGATTTGGGATTGACTGTGATTACATTTCCCCTGTTTCTGGGGTTTGCCTTCCTTATTCAGCATTATTTTATTAGTAAATTGTTTGCGCGTTTTGATCGAGTCAAAGAATATTTGTTTTTGGCTGCGTTGGGTTGGTGTCTGGGCTTAGCTGAGCTGTCGCGTGCTTTAGGTCTTTCAGCGGAAATAGGTGCTTTTTTGGCAGGTGTTTCGATTGCAGAGGGACCTATCGCAGTTTTCATTGCCGATAATCTGAAACCGTTACGCGATTTTTGTTTAATCATGTTTTTCTTTGCTATCGGCGCAAGTTTTGATCTGCATTATTTGCCGGTAGTCATCATACCTGCGCTTTTTTTAGCTAGCTTGGTGTTATTAATTAAACCTTGGCTATTTCAAGTTTTACTGCGTTGGTCGGGCGAGAAAAAGAATATTGCGCGGGAAGTGGGTGTGCGTTTGGGGCAAGCGAGTGAATTTTCCTTATTGATTGCGTACCTGGCAGCGGAAACCTCACCTGCTTTAATCGGTGGAAAAGCGAATTACCTGATTCAAGCCGTTACTATTTTGACGTTTGTTGGTTCGTCCTACTGGGTAGTTTTGCGTTATCCTACACCATTGGCATTGAATGAGAAGATGCGGGTAGACTAGCAGGTGTATTGGTGTTGTCCGGAACTTGATTTTACATTTAGTAGTGGCTAGGGGATCTTATGACGTTTATCACACTTCTATTGTGTTTAGGCTTGGAACGATTTTTGCATAAAGGTAATTGGCTTGGTCGCTTTAATTGGTTCGAGCAGTATGTTGACAAAATACATCACTTGATGCGGGATCAAGCCTGGGCTCAGTCGCATTATGTTTTTTTAGTGCTTGTCGTATTGCCTTCTGTGATAGTAGTGGCAGTTATCTATGCCTTAAGCTCACTGTTTGTGCATGGCTTACTTGCTTTTTTTGTCGGTGCATTTGTTCTATTTTATTGTTTAGGACCTGTGGATATTTATGAAACAAAGAAGGTGGATCAATCGATATTTTGGCAAGCGAATGAAACCCTGTTTGCAGTTGTGTTTTGGTTTGCTGTATTAGGTCCAGTTGCAGCGCTCATTTACCGCTTGGTAGAACGTTCTGTGCATATCCATGCTAATGAGCTGACATTTAGTGAAGCAGCGAGCAAAGTGCTGGCAATTCTTGATTATTTGCCCGTTCGTCTATTATCCATCCTTTATGCCCTCGGTGGTAATTTTGTTTGCACAAGTCCAGTGTGTTTGAAGTACTTGTTGAGAGATGCATCGTTTAATTGCGAGCTCTTAGACAAAAGCGGCCGTGTTGCTTTGGGGTTAGGAGAGACGGCTGAATTAACAGCGGAGAATTATCACCAATCCTTAGGATTAATTGAGCGTGCTTTTATTCTTTTTTTGTTCATTACATTTGCCGTTGCGTTGGGAGTATTATTAAAAACGTGAAATGTTATGTAGTTTTAGAAATATTCTCTAGGGACGGAGACTGCCATTAATTTTATGATGGAGCGAACACCAAATCTGGACTGCGACCCCATTGAAACAAAAGAATGGTTAAAAGCGTTGTCGTCTGTTTTAAGAGTCGAAGGCGGTGCTCGAGCTGAATTCTTGATGCAGCAACTCATTAATATGGCGCGACAAAAGGGTTTAGCTTTAGCAGACGCTTTAGTTACTCCTTATATTAATAGTATCTCAGTCAATGCTGAACCCGCTTTCCCAGGTAATGAAGCATTAGAAGCACGCATTGCGGCTATCATTCGCTGGAATGCCGTTATGATGGTATTGCGAGCAGGAAAAATTTCTCCAGAATTGGGTGGTCATATTGCTACCTATGCCTCCGCTGCTACTTTATACGAAGTTGGTTTTAATCATTTTTTCCGTGCTGCCTCGGATGCGCATGGCGGTGATTTGCTTTACATACAGGGCCATTCTTCCCCAGGCATCTATGCAAGGGCCTTTTTAGAAGGACGATTAAGTCATACTCAGCTTGCACATTTTCGTCAAGAAATTGGCGGCCAAGGCATTAGTTCCTATCCACATCCTTGGCTAATGCCAAATTTTTGGCAGTTTCCCACCGTTTCTATGGGGTTAGGGCCCATGCAGGCGATTTATCAAGCACGCTTTTTAAAATACCTACAGAACCGTAACTTATTACATACGCAAAATAGAAAAGTATGGGTGTTTTGCGGTGATGGCGAAATGGATGAACCCGAATCACTGGGTGCACTCTCAATTGCGGCACGTGAAAAATTGGATAATCTTATTTTTGTCATCAATTGTAATTTGCAAAGACTGGATGGCCCAGTTCGTGGAAATGGAAAAATTATACAGGAATTAGAAGGTATTTTTCGTGGCTTTGGCTGGAACGTCATCAAAGTGATCTGGGGGCGTACGTGGGATGCGCTTTTAGCAAAAGATCAGTTGGGCTTGTTGCAACGTGTGATGATGGAAACCGTTGATGGCGAATATCAAAATTGTAGAGCAAGAGATGGTGCCTATGTTAGGGAACATTTTTTTGGAAAATTTCCTGAATTGAGAGCAATGGTAGCAGACTTGAGTGATGAAGATATATGGCGCTTGGAACGAGGAGGCCATGATGCTAAAAAAGTTTACGCTGCTTATAAATTAGCGGTTGAACATATTGGGCAGCCGACGGTTATTTTGGCTAAAACCATCAAAGGTTATGGTATGGGCTCAGCCGGCGAAGGACAAAATATTACACACCAGCAAAAAAAGATGACACATGAACAACTGCTGTTATTTCGCGATCGATTCAAACTGGCGATCAGTGACGAAGAGATTGAAAATTTAAGTTTTCATCATCCCGGAAAAGAAAGTCCTGAAATAGCTTATTTACAAGAAAAACGTAGAAACTTAGGCGGCTATTTACCTGCACGGCGTATTCGTTGTGAACAAACAGTAACGATACCCGCGCTTGAGGCATTTACCAAGTTATTACAGGATTCCGGTGCGCGTGAAATCTCTACCACAATGGTCTTTGTAGAAATTTTACGGCAACTTTTAAAAGATAAAATCCTAGGATATCGTATTGTACCCATTGTTCCCGATGAGTCACGTACCTTTGGAATGGAAGGTCTGTTTCGTCAGATTGGAATTTATTCACCGGTAGGCCAGCGTTATAAACCAGTAGATGCTGATCAATTAATGTACTATCGTGAAGACTCGAAAGGTCAGCTGTTGGAAGAAGGAATTAATGAAGGTGGCGCATTTTGTTCTTGGATGGCAGCGGCAACATCGTATAGTACCAATAATTTCAGTACGGTCCCTTTTTATATTTATTACGCAATGTTTGGCTATCAACGAATAGGAGATTTTATTTGGGCCGCCGGTGATATGCAAGCACGAGGATTTATCTTAGGTGCGACAGCCGGTAGGACCACACTGGCAGGTGAAGGTTTACAACATCAAGATGGTCATAATCTTCTATTTTTTTCAGTCGTTCCAAATTGTGTAGCGTATGATCCTTGCTTTTCCTACGAGCTTGCCGTCATTATTCAAAATGGTTTGTTTCGCATGATACAAAATCAAGAAAATGTGTTTTATTACCTAACATTGATGAACGAAAATTACAAGCATCCGCCCATGCCACAGGGAAGTGAGCTGGGTATTGTCAAGGGTATGTATTTGTTAAAAAAGAGTAGCGCGCTGAATCGACGACATGTGCAATTACTGGGATCTGGTACCATTTTGAATGAGGTCATTGCAGCAGCGGAGATGCTCGAGAAGGATTATGCAGTAACGGCAGATATCTGGAGCGTCACGAGTTTTTCGGAATTGCGTAAGGAAGCATTGGCAATTGAACGTGATAATTTGTTGCATCCTACTAAACGAGCCAATTGCAGAATAGTCGCTAAAGTATAAGCGTTATGTGTGGCAAATTGTGGATAAATTTCTTTTTTGTGCGCAAATAATTTTTTTGCACAGACGACAAAACAAATATCAGTGGACACTTTGCGCGTAAACACCGGATAACCTTTTACGCCTTTGACTTGCGCATTTTTAATCTCTGTATCCCAGTAAGCGCCCTTAATCAATCGTACCATCCAGCGCTTGCCTTGTTTTTGACTAAGCTGGACCAACCAGTCAATCACGAACGGTGCACGTTTCTGATAGGATTGCACAGCTAAGCCAAATCCCTCCCAATTTGCTAATTCTGGGTCGCAAAATACGGCTTCAATGATATCCAAAGAAATATCTAAGCGATCAGCTTCCTCTGCATCAACGGTTAAACTGATGTTATTTTTCTTAGCCTGTAGAGCTAAAGATTTAAGCTGACGCACCAAAAACGGAACTACCGTATCTTGTTTTGCCAATTCATAACGAGGATGTAAAGCTGATAATTTGATAGAAATACCCGGTGCATCCCGCAATGATTTTTCTGGTAACACGTTACCAATAGCACTGATAGCTGACTGATAAGCGAGAAAATAACGCTCTGCATCCTTTGCAGTACGTGCCGCTTCTCCCAACATATCATAGGAGAAACGATAGCCCTGCGTTTCATATTTCCTGGCACGTGTCAGCGCTTCTGCGATGGTTTGACCCATAACAAATTGGCGACCCAGCAACTGCATGGCCTGTTTAACAGAGGCACGAATCACTGGTGCATTACTACGTCCGATGAATCGACGCAATGCAACGCCTAATCCACCTTGTTCATCCGATTTAAGTAATTTCCCCGTCAGCAGCAATCCCCAGGTACTGGCATTAACAAAAAAAGATGAACTTTGTCCTAGATGCGATGCCCAGTCTGCGTGACTGATCTTATCTTCTAGCAGAGCATCAATAGTCGCACTATCAGGAATGCGTAATAGTGCCTCTGCCAAGCACATTAACGCAATACCCTCCTGGCTGGACAAGCTATATTCATGTAGAAAAGCATCCAGTCCACCTTTCGATAGACGTTTTTTGCGAATTTGCTGCACTAAGTTACGTGCAACTTCGGCAATGTTCGAGATAACATCATCCGAAAGCGCAGCTGCTGCGGCCAATTGTTTAACTGCATTACTCTCATCGGCACAATAAGCCCGCGCAATGGCTGTGCGTAAAGGCTCACTGTTCCGTGAAATTGGGGAGTACGACATTCAAACCTCTCAAAAGCTTACAAAAATTGCTATGTTAGTGTTGTATTGATCGAATTGCATCCGAGCTTTGGCTAAATGTTAATCGTACATCAATTCGTCCAACGGGGTTTTGGCGACGGAACCACCACCTAGGATTAATTCACATAGGACATCCGTAATACATAAGTAACGCAGAACGTTAGGCGTTACTCCGTCGAAAGTTACCTTGACCCCCAACAAAGATTGCTCTACTTCACCAAACGTAACACCGATGCCATATCCCAAACACAGTAAGCAAAGCTGGTCGGCTCTACGCGCAATAGCGGGCAGCAATCCTACTTCAGAAAATACCTCTTCATAAGTAATAATTTTATCTTTGAGGGTAAAAGTTACTTTCAAAGCCTTTGCAATTGCACACAAAGCTTTCTTTAATTCCATCGTGTCCTACTCTTTCCACCAAGGAATTGCTATTTTGCGTGGTCCTGCTAAAACCGTGCGTAACCAGCGCAAAAAAACTGTCACCGAAAAGCCATATCGTTCCAACAGGGCAAAAAACGCCATTGCCAGCAATGCTAAAATAAAGCTCCACACGCGTATGTGAAGCAAAAACAACAGCAAAGGGAAGGCTGCGCGTGCATCTATTAAAAAAAACCGAGGCGTACGAGCTGAATCACGCCAATGCGCTTCTGTCGGTACTTGAGCCATTTATTACAGCCCTCATTGCCAAAATTTTAGCCACATCACATACGGCAAGGATGATACAACATGTCATATAGAATTTAAAGTTAGTGTATTGGCTGCCTAATTTTCAGTGCACGAAAAGGAAAGGAAAAAGATACATGTAACGAAGATAACTGAAAATAACGAAGATGAAGATAAGGAAATGCAGTATTCTGGAATGGGTCTGATACATACACTTGACTCAATTGAAGCGACCCGCTTTAATACGCAGCTCCTTATCGATTTTTTATCCTTACGCTTTTGGATGCAGATCTCAAGGCCGAATAGCTCAGTCGGTAGAGCAGAAGACTGAAAATCTTTGTGTCGGTGGTTCGATTCCGCCTTCGGCCACCAATTTATTTAATCAAACACAGATTCTTGGACGATAAGGGGCTAATTCAATTATTTGTCCAGCTACTATGGAAAATAACGATGCGTTCTACTGCCCGTTTAGCTACTGAACTTCGACCTGTTTGTATCACGCGTCATTACACTCGGTATGCAGAGGGTTCTGTCTTGATAGAATTTGGCAATACTAAGGTGATATGCAATGCCAGTGTTATGACAGGGGTTCCGAAATTTTTAAAAAATTCAGGTCAAGGATGGATTACCGCTGAGTATGGCATGCTGCCTCGCTCGACGCATTCACGTAT
>JABDBU010000022.1 GCA_013288455.1 Gammaproteobacteria bacterium
CCACCGTCTGGAGCAACAGCCATACCTATCTTGTATTCGCGAAATCGCCGTCCATCAACGCTGCCATCACAACAGCAGCGGCAAAAAAGTTGTCTCATCCCTGTATGTATTGAGTTTAAGCGTAATTCTCAATATATTTCTGCCGCAGAACAAGCAAAAAAAATACTCACCATAGCTGATCGCTTAGTTGCCCAAGGTGTTAATAAAGTTGGCCTTATTTATTCTGCAAACGATCAACAGACACGCACGATTAACAGCACCTATGGAAGTGGCGAATGGAAAACAAACATTTGTGGTGCTAATCAAGCCGCGGTTGTAAAGGCTACAGAGGATTTATTAGCTACAGCATCTTACCAACACTTGCAAAGAAAATTTATAATTCAGCCTATTACGACAACCTATTATTCATCTAAGCCCAGCGAAGAACAAAAAAAGCAATACATTCTTACAGACCTAGCACGTATAGAAGATACTTTGTCTTGCCAAGACGATAGCGTATGTACGCTTGGCTGGCAAAATCAGGAGGGGCAATCTAAATTTGCGATTGGCGGCGGCTGTACAACACTTTCTCAATTGCTTGACAATCTGATTCAAAATAGATTACATTCTCTTGCAGGCCGTTATCAACCGTCAGAAAATTTAGCGAATTGTTGTCATGATACCTCTCGTAATGCACCTACACCAAAAGTCCCGTCCCATTCTTCAGTGAGAAAATTGGCACAGTCTGCAGCAGAAATTGCGCTTTCACGCTTTATAACGGAATCTCAGTTAAACTCCGATCCCAAACAAGTGGCTGTAGGCATATTTCATCGAATGAATAAATTAGATCCGACGAATAGTAATGATTTACATATATTAGATAAAATATTATCTGAGCATTCAGCATTATTATTACAGTATTTTCATCAAAATCATTTATCGAATCTAGCAATCTTAACTAAGGTTACTGAAAAATTATTTGCTCTATATCAAGAAGAACTAAACGATAGAAAAGTAAAAGGAGTTATTTGCATTACTAAATTTTGGAGATTGAATTTTGGCTATACTACGAGTCAAAAACAGGAGGCGGTTGATGTTTTGAAGAGGAACTTAACGCAGAACTCTCGTTCATCGAAAGACTTAGTAAATCTAAAAAAACTTTATCCCGCTCTAGGAAACGCTAGATTGGGTAAATTATGTGATGCGTTGGGAACAACATTGAATACAGAAACTCAAGACAGTAGCACATCTCAGAATGCTGCGAACAGAAGGTTATAAAACTAGGACGGTCACATTTAGTCTGCACTGTTAAACCTTAAATAGTTTCCAATGGATCAACATCCAGTGACCAGCGCACGCGATGGCAACTGGTCAGTTCAGGAAGTAATTTTAATAATGATTTCAGTAGCTCATGTAGCTCATCGCGTTTGTCAGCTTGCAATAGTAATTGAGCTCGATAGTATCCTGCGCGGCGTGGTAATAAAGCAGAGATTGGACCTAACACAGCGACTTTTTTTTTCAGCCGGTTAGCACGTTGCTTAATCTCATTTAAAAAATCCAATGGACTAGAGGACGATCTTGCCTCCGCTAAGATTAATGCTAAGTGAGTATATGGAGGTAGCCTTGACGCTTCTCGCTCTCTGAGCAAGGTTTCGCTAAAACTCAAGTAACCTTTATTTATCAAATGGATCAATAAGGGATTTTCAGGATGGTGAGTTTGAATCAATACCTCGCCAGGCGCATCTGCTCGACCAGCCCGTCCTGCTACTTGTACAATGAGTTGTCCGACGCGTTCTAATGCACGAAAGTCAGCGCTAAATAATCCTGCATCGGTTTCCAATATACCGACCAATGTTACATTTGGAAAATGATGCCCCTTTGCCAACATTTGAGTCCCTACTAAAATCTGACTTTCTCCTTGTTGTATGCTTTCTAATAGACCATGTAAACTTCCTGTTCGCCGTGTGTTATCGCGATCGAGGCGTGCGATACTCACTCCCGGGAAATATTTTTTTAAAGTAGTTTCTAGACGTTGTGTACCTTGCCCTACAACAACTAGCTGGGGTTCCTGGCAAGCGGGACAATGAGAAGCTACAGGAGAACAGTAACCACAATGATGGCACTGTAAATGTGCAGGCGCTTTATGCAATGTCATTTTTTGATCACAGTGTGGACAATCGGCAGTCCAGCCGCAGGCGTGACAAATGGTAAGCGGCGCAAAACCGCGTCGGTTTAAAAATAATAGTATCTGTCTTTGGTTTTTCAGGTGTGCTTCCATGCTCCGTAACAATGGGGAAGACAATCCTTGATAAAGCTTCTGGTGCCGGATATCGACAAGACGGAATTGTGGATGAACCGCGTTACCTGCACGATTAGGTAAAGATAAAAAATGATAGCGCCGCAGTTTGGCATTAGCTATGCTCTCTAAGGAAGGGGTTGCTGATCCTAATATTATTGGAATATTTTCCAATTTAGCGCGCATCAATGCTACATCCCGTGCATGGTAGCGCAGTCCGTTTTGCTGCTTAAACGATGAATCATGTTCCTCATCGACAATAATCAGCCCCGGATGTAGCAGTGGCGTAAATAATGCGGAGCGTGTACCTACGATAATGCTTGCCACACCTATCTTAGCTGACCACCAATTACTCAAGCGTTGCTTATCCGTGAGTCCTGAGTGAAATAGCAACAAAGGAACGGAAAAGCGATTTTGAAAACGTGCTAGCATTTGCGGCGTCAAGCCAATCTCAGGCACCAATACGAGTACCTGCTTTTTTCGATGGAGCGTGGCCGCGATAACCTGTAGATATACTTCTGTTTTTCCGCTACCTGTGACGCCGTATAGCAAAAAAGATGTAAAGGTGCCCAACGAGCGTATTATCGTATCGACAGCCGCTTGTTGGTGCATATTTAATGTCACCGCTGCTGCTAAGGTGTTGTTATCATCGGTATTTTTGGTTTCTTGCTGTGTCACCACCTCTACAGAGGCATACCTATTTTTTTTTTGTTTTCTAAACATAGGCAACAGCGCACTGGAAAACACCTCACCCAGCGGGTAATGATAATAATGGCTCGTCCATTCAAGTAAATGCCATAAGGAGTCAGGAAACAGCGGTTCTGTGTCGAGAATGGCCAGTGCTGTTTTCAGTTTAGACATAGGTAAGGCAGAAGTCTCGCTAACTTCAATCAAGAAACCTATCTTCTGCCCCCTACCAAATGGAACTAATACACGTAATCCTTTTTTTAAAACAATATCAGTCAGATCTATCGGTACTAGATAATCGAAACAGTGATCTACAGGCACTGCAAGCGCAATTTTTAGAATCAGCGCCATGTTGTTAACCAAAAAAAACTAACTGAATGTCGTTCCCAAATCCGAGCGAAACCAGAGATTCATAAACAGACACGTAAAGCCAGGGATGTGCAATCAAACTGCCAAAACCTGTTGTAGCGCCTGCCACACCGTTTCTACAGATACTATGCGATCGCCTATGGTACGCAAGTGAATCTGTGTCGGCCCCAGTGTCCCTATCAAGCCAGGATCCGTTGGCCCGTACAGTGTGATAGCTGGTATGGATAACGCTGCCGCCAAATGACTTAATCCCGTATCAACACACACTGCTGCTTTGGCCTGCAAAAGCAGACTCGCTATTTCCCCTAAGCGTAAGCGTGGCAATACGGCCGTATGTTGACCATCACCACAAATACGTATGGCACATTTCCTTTCTTCTTCACTGCCCCAGGGCACAACGACGAATATCCCCGCTTGCGCTGTCTTTTTCAACAACGCGGCCCAGAAAGCTTCTGAGTAACATTTTCTAGGGTCACTGGCATTAGGTACGACAACCAAATAATCGTTTGGAAGATTGAATCTTAACGAGCAAAAACGATTCTTTGCTACATTATAACGGATTGCATTATCCGGTAATGGATACTCCAGTGCTTGCGCAAACAATTGGCGCAAACGATGTACGGCGTGTTGAGTGCGCGGCACAAAAAATTTTTTCTGATAAGCAAAATCAGCAAAAATTTCTCTCACTGAATCCTTATCCATACCTAAACGATACCCACGACTTAAACGCATCACTACCGCACTTTTGATAGACCCCTGCGCATCGATCACTTTATCGTAGCATTGAGCACGCAACCGTTGACAGAAATGCCATGCTTCTTTTCGATGTAAGGCTAACCAGGGTTGTCTTCTCCATCGACGTAATGCGACTGGGATCACGTGGATAACGCTTTTATGCCAAGTCGGAATTTCTGTAAAGGCTTCTTCTACAACCCAGTCAAATTGAATGCTAGGTATGACATCTGCTGCATCGCTCAAAGCGGGCAAGGTATGAATAATATCGCCCATTGAAGACATTTTCACGACTAAAACACGCATGCAACAACAGTAATACAGTAATTGTAAAAGTAGCAGTGATGACTCCCGGGCTACGCTAGCACAAAAAAAGAGGTGTGTTAAGCTTGCACTGTCACTTGCGAATAGCTACGTACTTTAAGTACACTACATCCGTTTTAGCGTTCGCGGTAGAAAAAAGCACCTGCATGCAAGGCGTGTATAAACGATTCGATAGCTAGCATTTGATCAAGCGACGAGTACTTGATTTTCTACCACCCCCGTATTTTATAGGTCGATCATCGATGCATTGCCAGATTTTTCACAAAAAAAAGTCCGTTCAAGAAAAGATCGTCATGCTCACTTGTTACGACTACGCTATGGCAAGAATTCTTCAAAATTCCTCTCTAGATGCCCTACTAGTCGGCGACAGTTTAGCGGTCACTGTGCACGGTTTTAAAGATACAATCATGGCGACATTAACGATGATGGAAATGCACACAGCGGCTGTCAGTCGCGGTGCAGGAACCCAATTCATCATCAGTGATCTACCCTTCCTAAGCTATCGTAAATCACTTTGTCAAGGCGTTTCGGGGGCAGAGAGATTAATTCGAGCCGGTGCACACGCAGTTAAATTAGAGGGCGCTGCAGGCAATCTCGCATTCATCTCGCATTTAGTTGAGTCTGGTATTCCAGTGATGGGGCATCTTGGTTTGACTCCGCAACTTACGCATACCTTAGGCGGTTATAAAGTCCAGGGAAAAACTCCCTCCTCTGCGCAGCAACTAAAAAAAGATGCCCTAGCCTTACAAGCAGCGGGCTGTTTTTCACTGGTGTTGGAATGTATCCCAGCGAGCCTAGCCAAAGAAATTACCCAAAGCTTAACAATAGCGACTATTGGCATCGGCGCTGGTGCTGATACCGACGGCCAGATACTGGTGATGCACGATCTATTGGGATTATATCCAGATTTCAAACCAAAATTTGTCAAACAGTTTTTGGCCGGTAGTCAATTACTCAGCCAAAGTGTTGATGATTATGCTCAGTCGGTCAGGCAAGGAAAGTTTCCAACACATGAACAGTGTTACTAATTTAACTGACTGGCGAAACATTCGCAAAAAAATACAGCACGCAAGTATCGGCTTTGTGCATACTATGGGCCATTTACACGCTGGTCACTTAAGTCTGTGCTCGCGCTCTCAGCAAGAAAATGACGTTACCGTAGTGGCTATCTTTATTAATCCCACTCAATTCAATCAGACTGCGGATTTTGTCAACTATCCGCGCACTTTACAAACAGACAAGGAATTGCTTTTACGACAAAAAATTGACTACTTGCTGTTATTAGACAAACAAACTGTCTATCCTAGTGATTACCACATTCAAGTACTCGAAAAAACAGAATTAGGTCAAACACTAGAGGGACAGTTTAGACCTGGTCACTTTGCCGGTATGCTGACCGTCGTTTTAAAATACCTAAATATTGTCAAGCCTACACGTTCTTACTACGGTGAAAAGGATTATCAGCAACTGTTACTTATACAAAAGATGGCTCGAGCGTTGTTTTTAGAAACGAAAATTGTTGCCTGTGCCACCGTTCGAGCCGAAGATGGCCTAGCATTAAGCTCTAGAAATTCGCTATTAACCGTAGCACAGCGTAAAAAAGCAAGATTTTTTCCAGCAATTTTACAAAAAACACAAAGTCAGGAAGCCACAGTAAAAGAATTGGAAGCTATGGGTTTTAAAGTCGACTATATTGCTGATCATTGGGGCCGACGTTTAGCCGCTGTGTGGTTAAATGAAATTCGTCTTATCGATAATAGAAAAATTGAATAAAAAATTAACGGCTCATCTGATCTTTACTCCTTTCTAAAACTGCTTGAGTTATCTGGAAAATTAGCTTTTAATGTAGCGAGAAAGTAGGAAGCGAATCGATTTTCTTAAATTGTATGAGTTTACTGAGTTCTATATTTTGGGGATGCAAATGCGTGTAGCTTGGCTTATTTTTCTAACTAGCGTCCTGTTTTCATCTCCTGCTGTCGTATCAGCGGTGACGCCAACTAATTCTTTCATTGTAAGGGATCCTGTTAATTTTTCGAACTACCAGGGCAAATGGATCGTGATCAGTTACTGGGCAACTTGGTGTAACTATTGTATGGAGGAAATATCTGAACTGAATGCATTCTATCGCGCCCACCAAAATCAAGTCATGTTGTTTGGCGTTAATTATGAAGACGGATCTGTAGCAGGATTAGCGGAACGAATGCAAGAAAGTGGCGTCGCTTTCCCCACTTTTGCTTATGATCCTACACAGTATTTTGCTTTCCACATGGAAAAAATTTCCGGCCTACCTACCACGCTGTTGATAGGTCCCGATGGTAAATTGAAACGCATACTACAAGGTCCCCAGACCAAACGTAGTTTAGAACATGCACTCGGGCTATAATAACCCGTTTATACTTTGATACATGACGGACACTACGGTTACTGTGAGGAATAAAGAAGGTTAAAACAGTGGCTCGCCTGAGCTATCTACTGAGCTATCTACTGAGCTATCTACCGAATTTTCCACTTTCGTTTGATCTGTTGTTTGGTCTTCAATCTGCTCTAAGGTTTGATCCTGACTTTCGCTCGTGTCGTCTATTGTATCAATAACTCCCAGCTCTGCTTCTTCCGGCACCTTAGATAGATTATCTTGACGAAAATATTCCATGATGGAACCCGATGTTCCTTGTGGTAGTAGGTAGCCTGTCACGGGATCGATACTTTCTGTGACAATGTCAGGTGGTTGCGGCATTGTTTTTTCTGGCTTTCCGAGTAGAGCAACGCGCATAAAATTGATCCACATTGGTAACGCAGCCTTCGCGCCATACTCCAGCACTGAGCTTGGCTGATCAAATCCTACCCAAACCGTAGCAACTAAATCACTATTAAACCCAGTAAACCAGGTATCCACATAATCACTAGTAGTGCCTGTTTTTCCGGAAAGATCGTGACGGCCTAAACTCAGCGCTTGAGTACCTGTACCATAACGAATGACATCTTGCAAAGCAGATGTAGCAAGAAACGCAATATCCGCAGGGATGGCTTGTGGTGCGTAAGGACTGTTATCCTTTATATTTGGCAGGTTAATTTTACCAGTTAAACAATCTTCACATGCTATTTTGGGTTCTGCTTGATAAATAGTCTGTCCCTGCTCATCGGTAATATGATCAATAAGATAAGGTGTTATTCTGAATCCACCATTTGCAAAAACAGCATAAGCACGTGCCAACTCCATAGGTGTAACTTCCCCTGTACCTAAAGCAAGAGAGAGATTACTGGGTAGCTTTTTGGGGATAAAACCAAAGCGCTTCATGTAGGTCAACACATAGGGGACACCGACTGCCTGCAACAAACGTACAGAGACGAGATTGACGGACCTTGCTAGAGCGACGCGTAAGCGTGTTGGTCCGTTAAAAATATGATTATCATTTTGCGGGCGCCATGGTTCATCGCGTCCTGGTATATCAAATACGAGAGGCGCATCGTTAAATACATTGGCCAATGTATACCCTTTAGCCAGTGCTGCTGCATAAATAAAAGGTTTAAATCCTGACCCAGGTTGTCGTTCTGCTTGAATGACTCGGTTAAATTTACTTAAATTGTAATCAAATCCTCCTACAAGGGCAGTGATAGCGCCGTTTTGAGGATTCATAGCAATCAGCGCCCCCTGTATTTTTGGTATTTGTGTAAGTTGCCATGTGTGGTTTTTATTTTGTACACGTATGATGTCCCCTATCTTCACCCTGCTTGCTAGCATTTTCGACGGTGGATTGAGCTGATGTGATTCTGGAAAAGTCCAAGCGATACCTGCCCAAGGAATAATAATTGACTGATTATCTGCTAGCAAAGCACTAATCCCTTGCTCGGTAATGGCCGTGACTATCGCAGCCTGCAGGCCGTTCACCGACGAAACACGATGCAGTTCATTTAAGATAGATACAAGCTTTTTTGAATTCACAGGGCCACTACGTCTTTCCGGACCTCTGTAGGCATGTCGGTGATCATAAGCTAACAGAGCGGTGCGCAACGCCTGATTGGCAGCTAGCTGTTGAACGGTGTTAAGCGTTGTATAGACATTATACCCCTTTGTATAGATATCATTACCGAAACTTTTGTACATCATATCCCGTACCATTTCAGCAACATAAGGTGCCTTGATCATGCCGTTGCTGCTGATGTCCGGATGTGTTTGCATGGGTGTTTGAATAGCAGTCTGGTAAACAGGCTGCGATAAGTAACCTAATTCCAACATACGCGCCAATACATGGTCACGACGTTGTTTTGCGGCAATAGGATTGACCAAAGGATTAATCGCAGAAGGTGCTTTGGGTAAACCAGCAATCGTCGCGATTTCAGGTAATGTCAGTTGATCTAAGGTTTTACTAAAATAAATCTGAGCAGCAGCAGAGACTCCATAAGCTCGATTTCCTAGAAAAATTTTGTTGAAATAAAGTTCCAGAATTTGATCTTTAGTAAATTCTCGCTCTATTTTTAATGAAAGAAGGATTTCAGTAATTTTACGTAAAAAGGTTTTTTCACGAGACAAATAGAAGTTACGAGCCACTTGCATGGTTATGGTGCTGCCTCCTTGCGCTTTTGTGCCTGTTAATAACAGCTCCCCAGCAGCACGGAGTAGACCGAAAAAATCAACACCGTGGTGCTCTAAAAAACGTTGATCTTCAGTGGCTAAGAATGCTTGAACCATGCTCGTAGGCACTTCGTTCAATTTAACTAAATTTCTATGTAATTCGCCAAATTCTGCGATGGTTTGCCCATCATTGGTATAAACCCGCATCGGAATGGGTAATTGTACGGACCTCAGTTCATCAACGTCGGGTAATTGTTGAGCAATATACAGATATACTAGGCTTAGACCTACAATAAATGTAATGAAAAAACTCAATAGCATCAGCACAAAATGACGAAAAAAAGCAAGGGGGGTTTTCATGGTTGGCAACACTAATCAGCTCACGTCATGATATAGGATCTTTTCATCCATGTCCTATCCATAAGATTCTGTGTCTACGAGTACGCCTATAAGTATCCTCGACTAGGGTTAGGTAAGCGTCCCTAGAAATAGAAATATAGAGATACCTTTACGAAAAATTACCATAAAGAGCAAATAAAATTTATGTATTAAGTAATTGACACAAAACTATTTACAGACATAATAAACAAAAATATTGAATATTTAGCCTAATAATTCCTTGCAATGGATTAATGGATGAGCATATGGGCTTTATTAAGGATAGATTTAAAAATACAGAATCTAGCAGGGATATTGTTGGGTTAGATATCGGGTATTCAGCAATTAGGTCCGTTGTTTTAGAAAGTTCAGGGCCTGCGTTGACACTTAAGCACTATTGTGTTGAACCTTTGTCTCTAGGACTCACTCAGCATTGGCCGACTCACGCAAAGGAACAGATTACCGCCGGTATCAAGCGATCATTGGCAACAATAGATACTTACTCAAAGCACTGTGTCATAGCAGTTCCTGATAGTGTAATAACAAGTAGGTGGCTCCGTTTTGATAGTGCTACGGCTGAAGATATTGAAACCGCCTTGCACGCTGCAGTGGAAGAATACATTCCCTGTCCGCTGGACGATATTTATTTTGATTATCAGGTCTTTGATACTTATTCCACTGATCAAAATTATCTAGATGTATTACTAGTTGCCTGTAGAAAAGAACAGGTGGATGCTCGCTTGGAGATAGTGCACTATGCCGGACTCACTCCGCTTTCTGTTGAAATAAATTCACATGTCATCAGATGGACTTACGCGAGACTATATTCTGCTAACTTAATGCAAACCTGCATATTAGTCGATATAGGTGCTACACATCTTACGCTCTCATTTGGGAGCGAAACTCAACAAATGTATAGCTGTCATGAAAATATGATAGCACTTGTTAGTAAAGAAACTATTCTGCAACGAGTACAGCAATTTTTTTCTTTATTTTATCTTAGCTACCCTTATCATCAATTCAATAAATTAATTTTTATCGGTTCTGATCGTTTGTTATTGGAATTTTTAATAGAAAAATTGACTGATTTATACGGATTAAAGATAGAAATTCTAATCTTAGAGCAGCATCTTTTATTATTTTGCTCCCACGTAAATCAAGAGGAATTTATTTCATTATTTCCGACTTTGTTTTTAAGTTTTAGTTTGGCATTTCGAGGACTAAAGGCAAGCTTATTATGAATTTGTGTTAAAAGTACCTCTATAAATTGCCATTTTACTTCAACACATCGTTTCATGTAGTCTGTGTATGGTTCATTTTAAAGGATTAAAAATGAATGAAAGAAATAAATTTATTGCCACGTAAATTTCAGAAAAATAAACGAAATAAAATAAAATTTATATTTTTTTCAGCTCCGCTGTTATTAGGTTGTACATTAGTACTACTTTTTCACATGATAATTTCTTATCAAATTAATCAATTAGAAC
>JABDBU010000023.1 GCA_013288455.1 Gammaproteobacteria bacterium
TGCTACTCTAGAAACAGTATTGAAGTTGCTATCCCCTCAGAACCGACTCCAGTTTGCTCAATGCTATGCAAATATAATTCGTGATGTTTTGAGCTTGGGAAACGTGCTTGAATTGATACCCGCTGATCAACAACTTGAGTGGCTTAGTAGTTGCCATGTAAATAGCATAATTCGGCATGGTCCTGGCTTAGCAGTAGTGCTGAGTAGTTTATCTCCTGAGCACCGATACGAGTTTGCTAGGCGCGATGAAAATAAAATTAAAATTCAGAATGCTTTTGGCTTAGCAGACGTGCTTAGTAGTTTATCTCCTGAGCACCAACTCGAATTTGCTAAGTGCCATGAAAAAACAATTCATAATGCTTCTGACTTAGAAAAAGTAATTCAGGCGCTATCCTCTCATGACGATCGACTCGTATTGGCTAGGTATCATACGGATACAATTTTGCAAGCTTCTGATTTAGTAAAAGTGCTTGTGTTACTCTCCCCTGAGCACCGACTAAAGTTTTCTAGTGCCTATAAAGATAAAATTCAAAATTTTTATCACTTAAAAAACGTAATTCAGGTGCTACCCTCTAAGAACCAATTTGAGTTTGCTAAGTGCCATGAAAAAATAATTCAGAATATTTCTGACTTAACAGCCGTGCTTAAATGTCTACCCGATGAAAACCGATTCGATTTTGCTGAGCGCCATGCAGATAAAATTCAGGATATTTTGGATTTGGGCGGAGTGATGGGGTGCCTACCCTCTGAACGCCAACTCAATTTTGCTGAGCGCTATGAAAATAAAATTCAAAACTATTCTGTCACTGGTTCTTTATTCAAATTTTTCAAACCCACAGAGGCAGCGGCTACTAACTCCTCTTCACAGTTGGAAGTAAAATTGAATATGAATCACGCATGTCCATAAGTGATCTGGTAAATCGCCTGCAGGCATGAAATAATTATATTTTAATTTATAGAAAAAGTAGGTCCATGTTTATGAAGTCCTTTCGATACACTAGACAGCTGGGTTCGCTACAGATTAAAGAGTGGGCTGATATGAAAGCAAATCGAGACCCAAAAAATAGTCAGGCACAGCGAATAGGACAGGCTTATCTTTTCAATCATACTGAGTTTATGAAGGATTTCAGAAGAAATGCGGAGTTATTTTTCATTAACGGAATTTCGATAAGCAAAAATACAACGTTTCAGCAAGAATGTTCGAATAAATTGGCTCAATCGGATGCTACGGATTATAATAGTAGCGAAGCTATAAATGTAGCTGTTAGTATTCTGGAAAAGGAATTTAGTCAACACTTTTCAAGTGTTAGTGAGCGGCAACGGAAGCTCTATGTAAAAATTCTATGCTGCTTATTTCAACAACAATTTTTAGACCACAGCCCAGGTGTAATATTTAAAAAAATAACAATAAATTGTTCGGAATTCGCGCCTCAACAGCCAGTATGGCAAGCAAATGTTTGCATCTCAGCAGAAGCTTTGTACATTAATGTTGTAGCTACCCATGATAAGGTAATGATAGGTAGTTTTGATACAGAAGAATTGCCTATTTCGCCAGATCCATTCTTTGTTCGAATAAACACGACCTATAAAATAGAACCCTCTGTGCTTGATGGAGATCAATGGCAAGCAAAGATTGGAATTGCTAGCGTAAAAATTCAATGTGCAGACGCGTATAGTCATTGGTTTGATGACAGAAAATTGTTAGATAAATTTTTTGATTGGCTTGATGGGCTAGTCAAATACTGGTACTGGCGATTTAAAAATTCTGATATTGACATTAGCGCATCGTCAAGAGACTCTATCGATATTACTGTGAGGGAATGCTTATCTTCAAATCCACCAATGGTTTCCAGCCCTTATTTTTTTAAATCATCAGCCGATGGTAAATCGGTAGAGGATATTAGCGCTACTGCAACACTAAAACCAACTACACGATAAAATACACTGTACTACATGTTCGAGGGCAGTCACTGGCTAGGCTTTTTTGAAAAGCTGTATATTTCACTCATTCAGCGATACAATTCAATGGAATTGAAGAAACAAAGCGTATGTCTAGGACTGTTCAACACTTGCATCAACTATTGGCAGGAATTTTTTCTAAAATAAACACAGTGAATGATCCGTTGATCACTGGCCTGTGCCACGATAGCCGTCAGCTTAAACCTGGCGATTTATTTTTTGCCTATCCAGGCAACCAGTCTGATGGAAGAAATTTTCTGGCAGAGGTAGTTGTAAAAGGAGCAGCTGCCGTTTTGTTCGAATCCAATGGATCATCACCTGTTGCACCATCTTCCATCCCTTTTATTCCCATTGCTAATCTCTACGCTTATTTAGGCCTTATTGCGGCGAGATTTTATGAGCATCCTAGTCATCAGCTAGCCGTCGTTGGAATTACTGGAACTAATGGAAAAACCTCCTGTACGCATTTTTTAGCACAGTGTCTACAGCAGCTGCATCATTCCTGTGGCCTGATTGGCACCTTAGGAAATGGACTACAAGGATGCTTGACACCAAGTTCGTTAACAACGCCAGATGCTATTGAATTACAACAATTGCTAGATATATTCCATACTCAACATGCAAAAACTGTGCTGATGGAGGTCTCTTCACATCGTCTAGCACAGCAACGTTTAAATGGTACAGAGTTTTGTATTGCTGCCTTCACCAATTTGACGCGAGACCATCTTGATTATCATGGCAGCATGGAGAACTACGCCAATGCGAAGCGTTCTTTTTTCAACTTACCTAGCGTGCAACAGGCTGTATTAAATGCCGATGATCCATATGGGCAAGCATGGATCGGCGAGTTATACGGTCAATTACCCCTAACAGCGTATTCTCTTGCCAAGCCTAAACCAGCTGTAGCGCATATTCCACATGTCACGGTAGCGCATTATGTCTGTGATAAACAAGGCATACGCGCCGACATCGTTAGTCCATGGGGAAGATTTAGCATTGAAAATCAATTTTTAATGGGAACCTTTAATTTAAGTAACTTACTGTTAGTCATAACGATATTAAAATTACTGGATTATTCTATCGTGGATATTGCGAAGGTTATTTCTCATATCAAAGGGGTAGAAGGTCGTTTACAGTCATTTTACACCCCACATCAAGCATTGGTTATCATTGATTACGCACATACACCAGATGCTTTAGAACGAGTTTTACAGGTTGTACGTGCCCATTGCCAGGGTGTTTTATATTGTGTATTTGGTTGCGGTGGGGATAGAGATAGAGGAAAACGTGCCTTAATGGGCGCGGTAGCCGACCAGCATGCAGATAGTATCATCTTAACGAACGACAATCCACGTTTTGAGGATCCAGAGCAAATTATCTGGGATATCCAGCAGGGTCTATCGGGGAATAAGCCTGTTCATATTGAACAGAATAGACGGCGTGCCATTCGTTATGCAATGCGAAAGGCTAACGCCGAGGACGTTATTCTCGTGGCAGGTAAGGGGCACGAAGCCTATCAGCTGATCGCTGGAAAAAAATTTGTATTTAGCGATGCTATAGAAGTTAAGGACGCTTTTAAAAATAAAGTCGGGAAGTCTCTGGGCTAGCCAAAGCGACAACAACATGCTTGGATCGTAAGGCTTTGATTAAACAAGAAGATAGGTATCTTGACTGCCACCATGACCTTCATGGAAATTACAAAATAAAACGCGCATACTGTTGCTTCGGTTGTTTTAATTTAATTATTTACCGTTGCGTAATAGTACATATTTAGAACACTATGGTCTATTTTTTTAATCTTTTTTCTCTGTGAAACTGACAACGTTGGCACATATTCTGCAAGGGCGGTTAATTGGTCAAGTGTGTCATTACACATCCGTGAGCCTCGATTCACGATCGATTAAAGCAGGAGATTTATTCGTCGCTATTGCTGGGGATAATTTCGATGGCCATGCATTTATTGAGCAAGCTAAAAACAATGGCGCCGTAGCGGCACTTGTTGAAAAAATCGTTCCCTCAGATATTCCTTTGGTACAAGTAGCAAATACTCGGATAGCGCTGGGAAAATTGGCACAGATGCATAGAGAACAGTTTTCTATTCCCGTCATTGGCTTGACAGGCAGTTGTGGAAAAACGACGAGCAGAGAAATGTTACGCGCAATCCTCAGTGAACGTGGTGCAGTATTGGCAAGTCGTAAGAGTTTTAATAATGACATCGGCGTTCCTTTGACCTTGTTCGATTTAACAGCCGAGCATCGATTCGCCGTGATCGAAATGGGTGCAAATCATCTGGGAGAGATCGCTTATTTAAGCCAAATAACAAAACCGGATGTCGCCTTAATTACCAATATTGCGCCTGCTCACTTAGAGGGATTTGGTTCTGTTGAGCGCGTGGCAGAAGCGAAATCAGAGATCTTTTTGGGGTTGTCCTCCAAGGGAGTGGCTGTCATCAATAGCGATGATCATTTTGAAAGTACTTGGAAACAGCGTTTAAGCAAGCATCGTGTCATTCACTTTGGTTTACATAACACGGCTGATTTTTCTGCAAAAAATGTTCAGTTAGATCCACAGGGTAGGGCGCAGTTTACGCTTCAAAGCCCCGTTGGAAAGATATCGATTCATCTTGTACTAGCCGGAGAACATAATTTGTTAAACGCGTTAGCGGCGGCAGCGGCGGCCAGTCAAGTAGGTGCTTCGCTAAACGATATTAAAATCGGTTTAGAAAAAATGCAGGGTATGTCAGGACGAGCCACTGTTTTAGAAAGTAGAAGTGGTGCCATGATTATCGATGATACCTATAACGCCAACCCATGCTCGGTCGCTGCCGCACTACAACTTTTAGCTCATTATCCGGGAAAAAGTATTTTTGTGATGGGAGACATGGCAGAATTAGGTAGTAAAGCGGTGTATTATCATCAACAAATTGGTCAATTAGCAAAAAAACTGAACATCGAACATGTGTATACGTACGGAGAGTTAACTGTTTTCACAACTCAAGCCTTTGGCCCTCTGGGAAAGCATTACGTTAGTCAAGAAGCGCTTATTCACGCGCTACAACCCTTGCTACAGAAGGGTGTTACCATGCTCGTGAAAGGATCCCGCCGTGCACAAATGGAGAAAGTAGTGCAGGCTTTAGTTGACTAAGAGGAGCCTAATTCGTCCCTATTTTATTTAGAGAGAACAAAACACATGTTGCTATGGTTAACCGAATTTTTATCAAATTTTTATCATGCATTCCATGTTTTTCAGTATTTAACACTGCGTGCCATTTTAGCCAGCTTGACTGCTTTTTTAATTTCACTTTTATTGGGTCCTAGACTGATACGATCCCTCAGTCATCATCAAATTGGCCAGTCTATTCGCCATAATGGTCCGCAAGCACACTTAAATAAGGCTGGCACGCCAACGATGGGTGGTTCATTAATTTTAATTGCGATTGTATTGACGACATTGCTTTGGGCTAGTCTTAGCAATCAGTCGATTTGGATCGTTTTGATAGCTATTATTGGATTTGGTTTAATCGGATTTGTGGATGATTATTTAAAACTTATATTAAAAAATAGCAAAGGCCTTGCACCCCGTTGGAAATATTTTTGGCAATCTGTATTGGGTTTAGGAATTGCATGCACGCTTTATAAAAGTGCTACCTTTCCCATTGAGACACAATTACTCATTCCCTTTTGTAAAAACTTGCTTATTCCATTAGGCGTATTTTATATCCCTTGGGTATATTTAGTCTTGGTCGGTAGTAGTAATGCCGTTAATTTGACGGATGGTCTCGATGGACTTGCCATATTACCAACCGTATTAGTAGGGGGGGCCTTAGGTATTTTTGCGTATTTAACCGGGAATGTTACTTATGCAAAATATTTAGTGATCCCATTTATACCCGGTGTTGGCGAAATTGTAGTCATTTGCGGTGCAATTGTGGGTGCTGGTCTGGGTTTTTTATGGTTTAATACCTATCCTGCGCAGATATTTATGGGCGACGTGGGTGCCTTGGGGTTGGGCGCTGCCTTGGGTTCTATTGCGGTAGTCATCAGGCAGGAGCTGGTGTTGCTCATTATGGGTGGGGTTTTTGTTTTGGAAACTGTTTCGGTGATCCTGCAGGTTGTTTCCTTTAAATTAATTGGTAAGCGTATTTTTCGTATGGCACCCATCCATCATCATTTCGAATTAAAAGGATGGCCTGAGCCGCGCGTCATCGTTCGTTTTTGGATCATAACAGTAATATTGGTTTTATTTGGTTTGGCTACCTTGAAGCTTCGTTAGCCTTGTTGTTTGCGGTTTTATTATTTTGAAAGTATGTTGTTTTGCAAAAAAAATGAAAAAAAATTGGTTGAGCTGGGCCTTGCATTGGCTGGTATTTTCCAATCCGCTGCGCTTGTCAGGGATTTAGCAAGAACGGGGCAGGCTGAAAACACGGCGTTTAATGCAAGTATTCAGACAATTTATCGAATTGATTCCGACAGTGTTGAACAAATTTACGGCGATATAGCAAGCCTACGTTTAGGCTTACGGGAACTTGTTGCGTTATTAGATCATAGTAAACTTGCTCAAAACAGAGATATGAGCCGTTATTTAGTTAGCTTGATGCACTTGGAACGTGAGCTTTTTTATTCTTCTGAAATAAAGCAAACACTGAGCCGGCGGATTAAGCACGCTGTGCTACAGGCCAGCTATTTTGCTTCTTCACCACAATTGATTATCAATAGTTTAGCGGATATCTATCTAGCTACCTTGGGGCGTCTTTCTTTTCGTTTACAAGTGGTAGGTCATAGTGGCTATTTAAATCAAGCAGAGGTCATTAGCAAAATACGTGCCATTCTGCTGGCTGGAGTTCGTTCAGCCGTCTTGTGGAGGCAGTTGGGCGGCTCACGTTGGAAGCTTTTTTTAATGCGTAACACGCTAGTGAGGGTAGGGAAGCAGTTATTGATAGATCCTTTAAAAGGGTAAAAAAATAAAAGGATAAAAAATGTAAATGTCAGTCAATTGCTGAAATTTTTTATATCGTAAATTGTAAGCAAATAAGTAGTTTTTATGGTAAAAAAAGCGTAAAACAGCAGTTAAATGATTGAAAAAAGATAAAAAATTACCTATAATTGTTTAAATTAAATTTTAATAAAAAAATAGATTAATTTTATGAAGACGAAGACCTTTCCAAACCACAGAGCACATAATAGAGTTTTAAAGAGAAATTTTCTAAAAATGCGAACATTAGATCAAGCATTCACAAAGATGAAGACTCTGGTAGATTTACTAAGAGGTCACGATTCTTTGTATATTAGAGGAGTTCCATTAAAAGATTTTCAAAAATTTCAGAAATTCTATGCAGATTCCGAGTATTATAATGCAGATTCCGAGTTTTATAAAAACCCCAGCTTTGATTTTCTGTATTTCGATATTTTTGAAAAATTTCCAGATATTAGTGTGGAGAAACAAAAGTTATACAAACAATTTTTCGACATCTGCTTGCATCAAGGATTCTACTACAATACCTGCCTTCCCCTAGAAAAATGGCAGAGCAATATATTACTGACGGGAGCAGTAGCGTACACTAATATTTTAGTGACCGAACAGGCTATTTACCTTGTTGTTTCGATCACTTATAACAAATATAGGATGCACACAGGTAGCTTGGTGGGAAAAGGCTGGGGGGAAGAGGAGTCGTGTTTCGTTGAGACAAAAACAGCCTATGAAGTAAAATTATCTAGATTGCTAAGTAAAGAACAATGGGAAGCAACAGTTGGGCTTGTTACATCGCAGGTTCAATGTGATGAAAGATTTCAGAGTTTCTTGGATGAAAGAAGTTACGTGGAAAAATTTATTGATTTGATTGTAGAGATTCTCCGTTATCTCAAGTGTGTGAACCTAAGTAACGATATTAACTCAGAGGAATTTCTACGCCAAGCTCCGTCAATAACCTCTAGGCCAATGTTTTTTAAATCCTCAGCGGATGGCACATCGGTGGAGACAATCAGTGATACGCCGACTCCAAGGCCATCAACTACTATTTAGTAAGCTTTTGATGCACTAGGATGCACTGGGAAACGCTAGCCTTTAAACAAAGGGCAAATGGGTTATATAGATAAAGGTAAATATCAGCCAATTGCTGGTATATAATGTAAATATAAATCGTTATAATTAATGTAATTTAATAAGAAAATAGGTTGTCGGTTTTATGCCATCCTTTTCAAACCACAGAGAATTTATTCCATATCTAGATAAAGCATGGAAAGAGCTAGTTATAGATACCAATAAACGCACAAAGAATATGCTAGAGTGTGGTTTTATTGCAGATTTACAAAGAAGTGGGAGTACTATGTCTATTAATGGAACTCCACTAAATAATTTTTCCGAATTTAAAACATTCTGTAATGCAACTGCTATGCCTAATAGCGCAGAAAATCTGTTTCGCCAGATTTTTGAAAAATGTCCAAACATTAGTCCAGAGCGACAGGAGTCATATAAAAAATTTATTGAACGCTACATTACTCAAGAATTCTGGAACATCCCCGGTAATATATATGCGCAACAAATAATGCTGAAAGATATGATTTCCTCTGGTAATGAATATCACATTAATATCGTCATACCATCAGAAGATGCTATGTACATTGTTATTTCAAATGCATTTTCTAGTATATGTGAATATAAGGATACTGATAATCTTGATGTATTAAAAAATTTATCAGGATCATCAGGATCATATGTCATGCAGACAAGAACGGTCATTAAAGTAGAACTAGTAGAACTATATGCATATGATGTTAGCGTCATTTCATCAGAGGTTGAATGTGACGACAAGTATAAAGGTTTGTTTGATACAAGAAATTTTATAGAAAAAATTATGGATTGGTTGAGCCGTATTTTTATGTGTGATAAGAACCAGAAATATGATATTAATTTTAAAAGATATGATTTTCAATCAGTTCAATCAGATAGATTAATTGATGATGATAGTACATTGGTGAAGACAATCAGTGATACTCCAGGTACTGCTCTAGCTAGATCAGCACCAGTTAGATTTTTTTCAAACCAAACTAATGTTGATGGTAAATCGATGGAGGTAATCAGTGATACGCCGACTCCAAGACCATCCATTGCCATTTAGTAAGCTTTTGATGCACTAGGATGCACTGGGAAACGCTAGCCTTTACAACAAAGGGCAAATGGGTTATATAGATAGATAAAGGTAAATGTCAGCCACTGGTATCTAGTGTATATATAAAGCATTATAATAGATACTTAATAATTGTTATAAATTAATGTAGGTCGTAGCTTATATGCCTCAATTTGAAAACTACAGAAGATATGTGCCCCATCTAGCTGCCACATATAAAGATTATTATCTAGCTCCAAAAGATGTAGGGGCGTTTTTTGGAGATTTAGAAAGAAGTGGGGAATCTGTTTCCTTTAATAATATTCCACTCAATGAATTTTCCGAATTTCAGGAATTCCTCAAAGATTATGCTATTTATAAATCGAATAGGTTTAAAACTAACTTAGCTATGCCGCCGCCTAGCATTGACAAGCTATTTTACGCTATTTTCAACAAATTCCCAGAAAACATTAGTCAACAGAAACAGGAATTATATAAACAATTTTTCCTCAGGTACTTCAACCAATCGTTGCAACACTCACCCGGCACTATCATTATGAAACAAGTGAGTGATCAAGATATGATACTTGTATCTCCAGAATGGCACGTTAATGTCGTTTTTTCCGAAGAAGCTCTCTACCTTAATTTTTGGCATGGCTATCGTGAATGTGTAATTAATGCCCCTAGTAATATAGAGGATGTTTGCAAGAAAATAGAAGCAATGGATGAGCAAGAAAAGAAGTCGTTTGTCATTGAGGCAAAAACGGTCATTGAAATAAAACTATGTGAAGAAAAAGAACGAACATTATTGGAATTGCCAACCCAATGGGAGGCACAAGTTAAAGTCATTAAGTCAGAGGTTATGTGTAAAGAGCAGTATAAAAAATATATTGATGAAAGAAATTTCGTACAAAAAATTATTGATTGGATTCTCCATATGTGTGGAATACACCAAGATCCGACACACGAACCAATATTATTTCAATCCTCAGCTGATGATAAATCAGTGGAGACGACCCGTGTTACTCCGACTCCTAAACCACACCACCATTAACTGTTTATTTAGTAAGCTGGATGTACTGGGAACGCGAGCTTTTATACATGGAACAAAAAGTGAATAACATCACCATCCTCAATAAGGTAACTCTTCCCTTCTAAACGCCACTTTCCTGCTTCTTTGGCACCCTGTGCTCCCCTACATCGAACAAAGTCATCATATCCAACCACTTCGGCCCGAATGAAGCCCTTTGAAAAATCAGTATGTATGCATGCAG
>JABDBU010000024.1 GCA_013288455.1 Gammaproteobacteria bacterium
ACCTCTCTATAATTACCATTTTACTGAATTACATCATTTAATATAGCCTGCTTAGTCAGGCATTTTAGCATAATCGTCATATATCTAAATATGACCACTATGATTTATCCTCTTTTTCTTCCTTTTTTGGTTCTGACAACGCCTGACTCAATGCCTGCTCCACATCACTCGCAGTCATCTGTACTTCTGTTACTTTTTGCTGTCGTGCCAAACTAGCGGCAGCTCGCTGATAGCGAGATTCAACATGACAAGGATAGCCAGTACCTGCTGGAATGAGGCGCCCTATGATCACATTTTCCTTGAGTCCCCTAAGCTCATCAGACTTACCCATTGCTGCCGCTTCAGTCAATACGCGCGTCGTATCTTGAAAGGAGGCAGCAGAAATACAAGAATCTGTCGCCAAAGAAGCTTTAGTAATCCCCAGTAAGACTGCCTCGTAACGAGCTGGTAGCTTATTATCTGCAACCAATGTTTGATTCTTCTTTTTAACGTAAGATTCCTTGATTTGCTCCCCTTTTAAAAATCGACTTTCACCCGGATCTAAGATAGTTACTTTGCGTAACATCTGTCGAACGATTACTTCAATATGCTTATCGTTGATCTTAACCCCTTGTAGACGATAAACCTCCTGTACCTCACTGACGATATAATTAGACAATGCATTAATTCCAAGCAGACGCAAAATATCATTTGGATTCAAAGGACCATCAGCAACAACCTCCCCTCGTTCAACATGCTCACCCTCAAAAACGGTCACATGGCGCCACTTTGGAATCAACGCTTCAAATATCTCACCATCATTACTAGTAATGATCAACCGTCGCTTTCCCTTCGTTTCTTTGCCAAAACTGATAATTCCAGAAATTTCTGCCAAAATAGCGGATTCTTTTGGCTTACGTGCTTCAAAAAGATCGGCAACCCTAGGCAATCCTCCCGTAATATCTCGAGTCTTGGAAGTTTCTTGCGGAATTCGCGCTACAATATCGCCTATCCCTACAGCAGCACCATCCTCCAAGCTTAAAATAGCATTAATTGGTAAAAAATAATGAGCAGGTAAGCGCGTGCCGGGCAAAAATAAATCATTACCCTCTTGATCGACCAACCTGACCATCGGCCGTAATTCCTTACCACCGATCCCCCTTTGTCTAGAATCTGTCACTACAATACTGGTAAGCCCAGTGACTTCATCAGTTTGACGATGCATCGTAATACCTTCAATCAAATCAATGAATCGAATATAACCAGCTACCTCAGTCACTACAGGATGCGTATGCGGATCCCATTGAGCAATCACCTGCCCAGGCAACACCTCTGTGCCATTCGAAACTTTAATGGTAGCACCGTAGGGCAGCTTGTAACGTTCACGCTCACGTCCATGCGCATCAAGTAACGTTAATTCACCTGAACGAGAAACAGTGACATAATGACCGTCAACATGCTTCACTAACTTAATATTGTGTAATTTGATACAACCCTTAGACTTTACTTGTATATGGCTAGCCAAAGCTACCTGCGAAGCTGCTCCTCCAATATGAAAAGTACGCATGGTTAACTGAGTACCTGGCTCACCAATCGATTGAGCCGCAATCACGCCCACTGCTTCACCAATAACGACTAAGTGACCGCGTGCCAAATCTCGACCATAACAAGCTGCACAAATTCCATAATGCGCTTCACAGGTAATAGGAGAACGTACGTTAACTTGATCAACTGCACGCTCTTCCAAAATATTGACCCAATGCTCATCTAACAAAGTGCCTTTGGTAACAACAACATCATCACTGCCCGGCAAACTTACATCATCTGCTAATACACGCCCCAACACTCGCTCACGTAATGGAACCATGATCTCCCCTCCTTCAATGTGAGGAGTAACCAAAATTCCAGCAACAGCACCACAATCGTCTTCTGTTACAACCATATCCTGAGCAACATCAACGAGACGGCGCGTCAAATATCCTGAATTAGCAGTCTTCAATGCCGTATCAGCTAAACCTTTACGAGCACCGTGGGTAGAAATAAAGTACTGTAAAACATCTAACCCTTCTCTAAAATTAGCAGTAATTGGCGTCTCAATAATACTACTATCTGGTTTTGTCATTAAACCGCGCATACCCGCTAATTGACACATTTGCGCAGGAGAACCCCGTGCTCCTGAATCCGCCATCATGTAAACAGGATTAAATGACTCTTGTGAAACCGACTTACCATCGACATCAACTACCACTTCGATAGCTAACTTTTCCATCATGGCCTTCGCTACTTGATCAGTGGTACGAGACCAAATATCAACTGCTTTATTATAACGCTCTCCCTGTGTAATCAAACCAGAAGCATACTGAGATTCGATCTCTTTTATACCAATCTCTGCTGTAGCGATAATCGCTGCTTTATTTTCTGGAATGATAAAATCTTCAATCCCTACAGAAATACCAGCTTGCGTGGCATAACTAAATCCAGTGTACATTAATTTATCAGCAAAAATAGCTGTCGCCTTGAGCCCCAAACGACGATAACATTCGTTAATTAAGCTGGAAATAGCTTTTTTATTTAAGGTTCTATTGATCAGCGCAAAAGACAAACCATCCGGTAAAATTTCACGCAATAACGCCCTACCGACGGTTGTATCATACAATATCCTTGTGGATTGCGACTTTCCTTCCGCATCGAATAACACTTCTGTGATACGAACTTTGACTTTAGCGTGTAGATCAGCAAAACCACTGTCATAAAGTTGGCGTACATCGTTGATATCCGCACAGATCAAACCCTCACCCTTAGCATTGATCCTATCACGCGTTAAGTAATACAAGCCTAATACCACATCATGTGTAGGAACAATAATAGGCTCCCCGTTCGCTGGAGATAAAATATTGTTAGTAGACATCATCAAAGATCGTGCTTCCAACTGAGCCTCAATGGTCAATGGCACGTGCACTGCCATTTGGTCACCATCAAAATCAGCATTGTAAGCTGTACAAACAAGTGGATGTAGCTGAATAGCCTTCCCTTCAATTAAAATTGGCTCGAAAGCTTGAATACCAAGTCTATGCAACGTAGGTGCTCGATTTAATAAAACAGGGTGCTCACGAATCACCTCTTCCAAAATGTCCCATACTTCCGGTGATTCATTTTCCACCATTTTTTTAGCCGCTTTAATTGTGGGAGCTAATTCATGAAATTGCAGTTTACTTAAGATAAATGGCTTAAATAACTCTAAGGCCATCTTTTTAGGTAAACCACACTGATGTAGTTTCAGCGTAGGCCCAACCACGATCACAGAGCGACCTGAGTAATCTACCCGCTTCCCCAATAAATTTTGTCTAAATCGACCTTTTTTTCCTCTAACTGTATCTGCTAATGATCTCAACGGCCGTTTATTGCTGCCCGTAATGGCGCGTCCGCGACGGCCATTGTCAAGCAACGCATCGACGGATTCCTGTAACATGCGTTTTTCATTACGCACGATAATATCGGGCGCATTCAGATCAAGTAAACGCTTTAAACGATTGTTACGATTAATCACGCGACGATACAGATCATTTAAATCAGAGGTTGCAAAACGCCCTCCATCCAACGGTACCAAAGGACGTAAATCAGGAGGCAAAACAGGCAATACCGTCAATATCATCCATTCTGGCTTATTACCTGATTGCTCAAAACCTTCCAAAAGCTTTAAACGCTTTGAATATTTTTTTAATTTTGTTTCAGAGTTGGTATTGGGCATTTCTTCACGCAAATAAGTAATTGCCTCAACTAACTCCAATGTGCTTAACAAGCGTTGTATCGCTTCAGCACCCATACATGCATCAAATTCATCACCATGCTCTTCGATAGCTTCTAAGTATTGCTCATCCGTTAATAACTGACCTCGTTGCAACGTAGTCATGCCCGGCTCAATGACAACAAAAGCTTCAAAATACAGCACACGCTCAATGTCACGCAAAGTCATATCCAACAAAAGACCAATACGCGACGGCAAAGATTTTAAAAACCAAATATGCGCGACCGGACTCGCTAATTCGATGTGCCCCATACGTTCGCGACGCACCTTAGTCAGAGCAACCTCAACACCACATTTTTCACAAATAACGCCACGATGTTTCAATCGCTTATACTTACCACATAAACATTCATAATCTTTGATGGGCCCAAAAATCTTTGCACAAAATAAACCATCCCTTTCTGGTTTAAACGTACGATAATTGATAGTTTCCGGTTTTTTTACTTCACCGTACGACCAAGTACGAATCATTTCTGGTGATGCTAAGGAAATGCGGATTTTATCAAATTCCTCTAGATAATCTTCCTGCTTCAAAATACCCAATAAATCTGACATTAAAGGCTTATCAGAAGAAACCCCACCTACGATGGGCTGCACTGCCTCCAACATACTCGCCAAACTTTGCTGAGCGGATTGTTTATCGTGTATCACACGCACGGATTCAGTAAATGTCATAGGCTCTATATTAGTACTTCCCGCATCAGTAGTACTGCTCAGCACACTTTTAGCTTCTTCAACTACAGCAGCCTTTGGTTTATTTGCCAATGTTATACTCTCCACTTCAGATTAATCTTTAGTTTCTAATTCCACATTAATAGCCAATGAACGTATTTCCTTGACTAATACATTGAATGACTCCGGCATACCAGCTTCCATATGACAATTACCATCTACAATATTTTTGTACATTTTGGTTCTGCCCGCGACATCATCTGACTTCACAGTTAACATCTCTTGCAAAGCATATGCTGCACCATACGCTTCTAAAGCCCACACCTCCATTTCACCAAACCGTTGACCTCCAAATTGAGCTTTCCCTCCCAATGGCTGTTGAGTTACCAAACTATAAGACCCTGTCGATCTAGCATGCATTTTGTCATCGACTAAATGATTCAGCTTCAACATGTACATATAACCTACCGTGATAGGCCGCTCAAAACGCTGACCAGTTCTACCATCATATAAAACAATCTGACCTGATTCTGGTAAATCAGCCAAACGCAGCATACGTTTAATTTCGGTCTCATTCACGCCATCAAAAACTGGAGTAGCCATCGGCACGCCATCTCGCAGATTTTTCGCAAGCTCCATAATTTCCTGATCAGATAAACTATCGAGATTGACTCTTTGTACCGTTTGTTTGCTATCACTGTAAATAGTCGCTAAAAAAGCCCTAATTGATTCCATACTTTGCTTTGTATCTAACATGCTAGCAATCTTCAAACCTAAACCTTTTGCAGCCCAACCTAAATGAGTCTCCAACACTTGACCAACATTCATACGAGAAGGAACACCTAATGGGTTTAACACGATATCAACTGGCGTTCCATCGATCATATAGGGCATATCTTCGACTGAAACAATTGTTGCAATAACCCCTTTATTACCGTGACGTCCTGCCATTTTATCGCCTGGCTGAATACAACGCTTAATCGCCAAATACACCTTCACAATCTTCAAAATTCCTGGCGCTAGGTCATCTCCTTGTACCAATTTTTTACGTTTACTTTCAAATTTTTCTTCCAAAGACAAACGAGCGGCCTCAAGCTGCTTCATAACAGCTTCCAATTGCTGATTTAGTGCTTCATCACGTAATTTCACAGAAAACCAGCGATCTTTAGTCAATTCTGCTAAATATTCAGATGTTACTTTGCTACCTGATTTCAGCTTACCTGGACCGCTGCTAGCAACAGCACCTACCAGCAACGTCTCCACACGCTGATAACAATCGTTTTCCAGAATTCTAAATTCATCATATAAGTCATTTTTAATTTTTTCTAAAACCATCTCCTCGATGCTTAAAGCACGTTGATCCTTTTCTATGCCATCTCTTGTAAACACCTGCACATCAATGACAGTCCCCTTCATCCCCGATGGCATACGCAACGAGCTATCTTTCACGTCAGAAGCTTTTTCACCAAAAATAGCCCGCAACAACTTTTCTTCTGGCGTTAACTGAGTTTCACCTTTAGGGGTAACCTTACCAACAAGAATATCGCCTGCTTCCACCCAAGCACCAAGATGCACGATTCCCGCTTGATCCAACTTAGACAAAGCTCCTTCACTGACGTTTGGAATATCTGCCGTAATTTCTTCCTCACCTAACTTAGTATCACGCGCAATACAAATTAATTCTTCAATGTGAATGGAAGTAAAATGATCTTCAGAAACCACTCGATCTGAAATTAAAATAGAATCTTCAAAGTTGTAGCCATTCCACGGCATAAAAGCGACAAATAGATTTCGACCTAACGCCAGCTCACCCAAATCAGTAGAGGGACCATCTGCCAAAACGTCGCCTTTTCTAATTTTATCGCCCTTATTCACTAAAGGACGCTGATTAATACAAGTATTTTGATTAGAACGCATGTACTTAGTGAGGTTGTAGATATCAACCCCTGCTATACTGGCAACCGTCTCTTCATCATTAACTCTCACCACAATTCGCCCAGCATCCACTGAATCAATAACACCACCACGTTTTGCAACGACAACCACACCAGAATCAACGGCTACCTTACGTTCCATACCTGTTCCCACTAGAGGTTTTTCAGTACGCAAATTGGGAACTGCTTGACGTTGCATATTAGAACCCATCAAAGCGCGATTTGCATCATCGTGTTCCAAAAACGGAATAAGAGAAGCGGCAACTGAAACCACTTGTGCCGGAGATATATCCATATAATTTACTTTATCAGCCGTTGTTAAAATGGATTCGTTGCGATGACGACAAGGAATGAGATCATCTATCAGTTGTCCTCCACTACCTAATCGAGTGTTGGCCTGAGCGATGACATACCTACCTTCCTCAATTGCCGATAAATATTGAATCTCCTTCGTTACTTTACCGTGTTCCACTTTACGATAAGGCGTTTCTAGAAATCCGTAATTATTCGTTCTTGCATATACCGCTAAAGAATTGATCAACCCAATATTCGGACCTTCCGGTGTCTCAATAGGACAAACACGTCCGTAGTGGGTGGGATGTACGTCCCTCACCTCAAATCCAGCACGCTCACGTGTCAACCCTCCGGGCCCTAAAGCAGAAACACGCCGTTTATGTGTAATTTCCGAAAGTGGATTTACCTGATCCATGAATTGCGATAATTGACTAGAACCAAAAAACTCTCTTATAGCCGCAGAAATTGGCTTAGCATTAATGAGATCTTGCGGCATCAAATTTTCAGATTCTGCAACATTTAAGCGATCTCGCACAGCTCTTTCAACACGCACCAAACCAACACGAAATTGGTTTTCTGCCATCTCACCAACACTACGTACACGACGATTACCTAAATGATCAATATCATCGACATCGTCCTTTCCATTACGAATATCAATCAATGCCTTTATTACATCGACGATATCCTCTTTGGCTAAAACCCCTGAACCAGTAATCGTTCCACGACCTAAACGACGATTAAATTTCATTCGCCCTACAGCAGATAGATCGTAACGCTCAGGCACAAAAAACAGATTTTTAAACAAAACCTCTGCCGCTTCCTTGGTAGGTGGCTCTCCAGGACGCATCATGCGATAAATTTCCACCAACGCTTCTTGTTGACTATGGCTAGGATCAATACGTAACGTAGTTGAGATATAGGCACCGGAATCTAGATCATTGGTGTATAGCGTTTCAATAGTGCACAAACGCAACCCAGCGATCTTTTTGATGATCTCGGCCGTCAACTCTGTATTAGCCTCAAATAACATTTCACCGGTTTCTGGATCCACAATCGGCTTTGCCAACGTCTTGCCCAATAGATAATCAGAAGACAAGTGTAACTGCTTAATTTTAATTTGCTCTAATTGCTGAATCTGACGAGCCGCAATACGACGACCTTGTTCAATAATAATGTTACCGTCAGCATCCTTGATGTCAAAAGCAGCTATTTCACCACGCAAGCGTTCAGGCACCAGATCTAAAACAAGTGACTCATCCTTTAAGTGAAAAACATTATTAATGAAAAATAATTCAAGAATTTCCTCTGTGCTAAATCCTAACGCACGTAACAATATCGTAGCAGCCAATTTACGACGCCTATCGATACGTACAAAAAGATTATCCTTTGGATCAAATTCAAAATCCAACCAAGAGCCACGATAAGGAATAATTCGTGCTGCATAAAGCAATTTACCAGAAGAATGCGTTTTGCCTTTATCATGCTCAAAAAACACACCCGGTGATCGATGCAACTGAGAAACAACAACTCGATCGGTTCCATTGATCACAAAACTGCCAGCATCTGTCATGAGTGGAATTTCACCCATATACACTTCCTGTTCCTTGATATTTTTAATTCGAGTTGTACCAGGAGCAGCTTCTTTATCGTAAAGAACGAGACGCATTTTCACTCGCAATGAAGCAGCATAGGTTAACCCGCGCGCTTGACATTCTTTTACATCAAAGGCGGGCTGACCTATACGATAACCAATGTATTCTAAGGTAGCCTCCCCTCCTGAATAAGAAGAAATGGGAAATACTGACTTAAAAGCAGCATGTAATCCAATTTCATCGAGTGCATCTATTCCGGTATCAGCCTGCAGAAAACAACGATACGATTCAAGCTGAGTAGCTAAAAGATACGGTGCTTCCATGATCGTCGCTTGTTTACCAAAATTCTTCCGAATGCGCTTTCTTTCCGTAAAAGAATGAGATATAGCCGTCGACTCAGTTGTCCGAATTACCATGAAAGTTCACCCAATATAGAAAACGAAACAACATTAAAAAATTTACATTTTGACTGAAAGAAGACCCTAAACCACCACTGTGAATGAATCCAACACATCCCCAACACCATGGACGTTAAAACCAAGCTTTGGATAATCTCTCTCTACCCTACCCCAACACTTTAATTAAATGTAAATTACCATTAATCTTTATTTAACGACGACCTTTGCACCCGCTTCTTCAAGCTTTTTCTTATACGCTTCTGCTTCGGTTTTTGGCAAAGCTTCCTTAACCATGACTGGCGCTGATTCAACGAGATCCTTCGCTTCCTTTAAACCTAAATTTGTTATTTCGCGTATTACTTTGATAACGTTAATTTTATTAACGCCAATTTCAACCAGTTGTACCTTAAATTCTGTTTGCTCCTCCACAGCAACGACCCCACCTGCCGTAGGTGCAGCCACAGCAACTGCTGCAGCGGCAGCAGAAACACCAAATTTCTCCTCCATATCCTTAATAAGATTCACAACTTCCATTACACTCAGATTGGCAATTGCATTTAATATATCTTCTCTTGAATTAACGGCCGCACCCATCATGTTTACTCCAAAAAAATAAAAAAATCTCTTGTTTACAGTTTGATTAACTCTCTGTTTGATGCTTATCACGCAGCGCAGCAATCGTGCGTACTAATTTGGCACAAGGTTCAGCTAAAGTACGAACCAAGTTAGTTATAGGAGCTTTCATCACTACCATTAAAGTAGCAAGCGCTTCTTCACGTGTTGGTAAATCAGCAAGCTTATCTAACTCATTAACGGCAAGTAACTGACCATCAAAAGCCAGAGCTTTGATCAGAAATTTCTCGTTCTGTTTAGAAAATGCTCTAACAAGCCGCGCTGCTGCACTGGGCTCTCGTTGAGAAAACACAAAGAGCAAGGGACCAACTAAAGTATCTTGAAGACACGAAAAATTCGTTCCCTCCAATGCACGTCTTGCTAAAGTATTACGTATCACTCGCACATATACATCAACACGCCGTGCCTCTGCTCGCAATTGATTCATCTCTTCTACACTTAAGCCACGATACTCGGCGGTCACCACAGATAACGCCTTCCGTGCAACCTCTCCGACCTCCGTGACAATGGCCTGTTTATCTGCAAGTCTTAATGTCACGCTGTAATTTCTCCTCGTTCATTTTAACTGAGACTAACATTGAATGTATCAGCCCCACAACGACTTCTACTCCACCTTATTTCGAAGCAAGATTTATTCAAGTAAAATTATCCTAGTTTTTACATACAATCCTACGCTTCTGAAATTCTTTCTAATTGCATACTAATCGCACACGCCACAGGCTTTTATAAAGTCCTTTTTTAAGTCAAAGGGGGGGTAGCTCTTCTATCCTAAATAAAAGCAATAGTCAAGCATGACATCAGCCAAAAAATCCCCACATTTAATAAATTTCAGCAAGTGACATAAGATTTATTGATAAACCGGGCCCCATAGTGGAAGACAGCGTTAGCTTTTTTAAAAAAACAC
>JABDBU010000025.1 GCA_013288455.1 Gammaproteobacteria bacterium
ACATAAACAAAGCAGGTGAAACAAAAAGCTTATTGTGGTAAAATTTTGGCAATTTATAGGGTACCGTAGAAAGGGTACCTTGAAAATCTAAAATTTACTAAAGCAAGATAAAATTCATGCATAATACCCATTTATTACCAGCATTCACTACATCACTGCCCCTCAATAGTACGGACGCTTATATCGCGCGACTGCGACAGATTCCGGTCTTGAGCGCACAAGAGGAAGCCGAATTAGCGGAACGCTGCTATCATTACCACGATCTGGATGCAGCAAAGAAATTAATTATTGCCAACCTACGGTTTGTCGCGCACATTGCGCAGACTTATAGGGGATACGGCCTTTCTTTGGATGATTTGATGCAAGCAGGTAATATGGGGCTGATGAAAGCCGTCAAGCGGTTTAATCCCCGGGTCGGTGTTCGTCTTATTTCATTTGCTGTACATTGGATTAAGGCAGAAATACAAGAGTTTATACTCAAAAATTGGCGCATCGTTAAAATTGCCACTACGAAGGCACAACGTAAGTTGTTTTTTAATCTGCGAAAAATGAAGTCGCGTCTAGGTTGGTTTAATCAAAAAGAAATAGAAGCCGTTGCAGAAGATTTAGGTGTAAAACCAGCCACTGTTCGTGAAATGGAGGCGCGCTTAACCTCTCACGATATAAGCTTAGACGTGAGTGCTGAACAAGACGCGGATTCCGCGTTAACCCATTCTCCGTTGATCGATTTACATTTTGCAGATACACGTTATGACCCAGCGCGTTTAGTAGAAGCAAGTGATTCAGCAGAATGCGAGCAAGAAAGCCTCTACCAAGCCCTGGGTAGCTTGAGCCAACGATCACAAACTATTATTAGGGAACGTTGGCTAACTGAACCTAAGGCTACCTTGCAAGAACTTGCAGATCGTTATCAGGTCTCTGCAGAACGAGTGCGACAACTGGAACAAAAAGCCATCCAAGAACTGCGCGTTGCCATCGAAACAGCGATATGAAGATCGCCACTATCCCACGGTTTAATATCGATAGAAGATATGTCAGTGAGATCGATAAATTTTTGACGCATTTCGATCAGCAGCATAGCAAAAAATCAAAGTCTCAACAGCAAGAAATAGACCAATACCAAGATCTGTTTTGTAAGCGCGATTTCAAAACAAGCAAGCACGGATCTTAGTGATCTAGAGGCGCCCTTATTATGTTTCTTGAAATTGAACTTAAATTGAGTATCGATCCCGATCCATCGCACATCGATCTGCTTTTTAGTCATCCATTGCTGATGCAATCACCGCCCGTCTTTGGACATTTTGTCAGCCGGTATTTTGACACGCCGGATTTGCGTTTATGGCACCAGGGTCTTTCGCTACGCATCCGAGCAGCTGAAGAATGTATTATACAAACCTTAAAAACAGCCGGTGCACAAATCGATGATGTGCATCATAGGTATGAGTGGGATCAGACCATAAAGGATAATGTTCCAGCTATTCACGCTTTTGAGGACAAGGAAATCTCTCAAAGACTGGATGTCATCATTGGTGACCAGCCATTGATAGAATTATTCTATACCAGTTTTAAACGAACACAATGGAATCTACACACCATTTCTGATGCTGCCTATAGTTCCACGGATATAGAAAATACACAAATAGAACTCGTTTTAGATCAAGGAACAGTCGGTACGGCTACGCAGCATTCACCCTTACATGAAATTGAACTGGAACTAAAGCAAGGTAAGGTGGCTAGCCTCCATGCGGTAGCCGCCATTCTCAAGCAAACTATTCCACTGACACTAGAGACCCGTAGTAAGGCACAAAGAGGCTATTTATTGTACTTAGATAATCATTTGTCAGCGAAAATAGCTGGTGCAACGTGAGTGATTACGCTAATATAGGGTGCATACTAATTAAAATTGAGAGTCTGAGTCATGTTAGAGCTTGCGCAGGGTAAATACACTAAAGAAAAGCGCATCGTTATTGAAGGGATTACAGAAAGCGGTGAAAGATTTAGGCCGAGCGATTGGGCTGAGCGAATGTGCGGCAGTTTGGCCAGTTTTAACAACCGACGTATGGTGTATTCTCCTCAGTTGCGACCCATTATGGACAATGAAAGTTGTGCAAAATGTCTGGTGCTTGACCCTCGTTTAGCAGAAACTAATCCTGATATATTCCGCTGTATAATGAAATTTGCTAATGAAAACCGCTTAAAAATTCATGAATCCTATGAAGAAGTGGAGTAAGTATGCTCGTTAGTGGATTTATAGTGGTGGTTTGGTGATAGAAAAAAATTATAGCAAAAAAGGCTGTTGTATATGAAAAATAAAAAAAGATATTATTTGCTACTTGTGTCTGCAGTATTGAGCATAATAGGAATTTTTTCAGCTGGCATGGCTTTTGCCGGTTGCAACGGTTTGGATTGGACCATTCGTAAATACCATTACGAAGCACGCGTCATTATTAATGAATCGGAGGAGTGTAGCATAGGACGCTACCATTTAATCATCAAGACACCAGGTGGAAAGATATCAAATTTTACGTCACAGCGTGATGGTTGGATACAACGGATATGGCTTGAACCGCTCGGCAAAACTACTACACCTTCCGTTATTGTGTGGTTGCAGAATGTAGGTAGTGGAAGCTATGGGATAGTCAATGTCTATACTCCTGCTTCTGGTCAAGCTAATACCTATACTTTATTAAAAATGGCATCGCTTCCCTCTACTGTTAAAGGTTATGAGGGACATGATGAATACACCGTCACAGACGGCACTATTTATCGTGCATTTCCGCGATATAAATCCACAGATCCTAACGGTTGTCCTAGCGGTGGGCAAGCGCTTTTCAAATATGATTTGCAAAATAATCAATGGATTGAACAGTGATGTCCCCCGACATCCATTTGTTGGCCCGCGCGCTACTTACCTTTGAGGACTGCTTCGGCAATTTGAGACTGCTTCGGCAATGCCTGTAAGTCAGGATTTTTGCTGTAAGCGTTGATGATTTCTTCAGCAATTTGATCAACTATACCCAAATGATGTGCATCATCCGTGATGAGACCATGCTCTTCTTTTAGGCTAGCTAGGCGTTTTTCTACAAGCTTTTTAATACTGCCGTTTGGAAACAAACGTGCCAATACTCGGCGGGTTTCTGTGGGCCCTAAATACTGGTAGAGCCTATTACGTAAATTAGCGTCTTCTACCGTCGTACTAAACGCCCATAATTCAACAGGGCCCAGCGTTAAAGTTAGCAATTGGGTGTTCATTCCTTCCTTTGTTGAAAATTGTGCTAAAAAGGTAGCACCCTCTTCCCTTGGGCCATGTACACGTGTACGCAGAGCAACGGTTTCTGTCGGAGATAATCCAAATATCTTTGCTGATTTTTCAACTGTCTGTGCAGGCCCAGCATCCATGATATAAACGGAAGTCGCAAACTCAATCATGATTTCGTCGAAATCATCTAATGACTGTGACAATAATGCAACCTGGATATTCCATTTTCGACCTTCACGCATATCAACCACCACTTGATCGCGTACCGCCTTTGCTTTAGCAGTACGGTGGAATTCATCGAATACAATGCGTTTTGGATCTTCTTGGAGCTCAGCGATACGTTGCATGTGATAATCCCGGTAGTGACCAGGAAGATTGCTGAGATTTTCTTCACTTAAGTAGTAGTGACGTGCCAATACATAACGTGCCAACATATACATAACTGCAGTTTGTCTATCGGCAGCATCCCCACCACTTTTAGCTACCTCGTCCAGATCGAGCGAAACGATACGTGCTTCCCCCAGATCAAAACGGGTAACGCGCGATAAAATAGGATATTCCCGAATAGCACTGGAAATCATACGTGCAAAAGCATTGATTAAGCTTTCACCGGTAGGCGCAATAATTTTTCCGTATAAATCCTCAATCGTTGGTAGACGACAGGTAGAAGCAGCGTCAGCCAATAAAGGCATCGCATAACGTTGTGCAAGCGTTGCTTCATGAGAAAAGCCCGATATAAACAAGGCATCTGTAACTTCCCACCACGTTGTATGTTGATCAGGAATGAAACCCATTTCTTCTAGGATACCATCCAATAATGGCTCCATCCCCGCTGTATAATGGTACGGATTTTCACGATCAGAAAGATTTTTGTACAACTCATCAATCACTAATCCTGCCATGTCAGAAATAGCATCGTAAGGCTTGGGCGTAGCCAATGGCGTGACAAGTAATGTTAAAAAATTAACCAAAAAGCTACGTTCCTGGGGTGTGGGGTAACGACAACCTAATTGTGTATCAAAGGGATTGATAGAATAGTCTGCCGTCATGCGCAAACGATGGTACGCAACCAAATGGCGCTGTTCCAATGGCAAAGCCTCGCGCAGCAATGAAATAAGCCCACTACTAGAAGGTCCAACATCGATAATGGCAATCCGTGGCAACCTTACCAAACCACCTGCTAAACAAAGGGCCAAATTTAAAGTATTGGAAAGTACCGATTTACCAGAACCTGGACGCGCATAAATCAAATCAATCCAGGTAGTTTGTTCACTGGAACCCGGTTGAAAAGGCCAAAGTTTGCCGTCAGGGCTCCTAAACAACTGCGCACCTGTCTTCCACGGAGAAGCAGGACGCGTGATAGGTAACATGTATACCACCTGTGAAAAAGGGATAACCGTCGATGTCGCTACACTATATGCCGATACCCCTAGCATAGTTGAGACTAAACCGGCGAATGGATCACCTGATACTTCTGAAATATCACAGGAACCCCACCCTTCCATTGCTTTTGCTAATTCGGCAGCGCGTGTTCTGAGTAATGGAAGTTGACCCTCTGGCGCCCAAGTGCACGCCGCCACACGTAAACGTACCACCGCATCATCAGTATTGATAGCAATGTACTGCAATAAATTATTTGCATCGCTCAACAGACGATTTTGTGCAGATGAAAAACTTAGCACAGAAGCTAATACTGATTTGAGTTTTATTGTGCGTAAAGCATCACTTTCAATAAAAAATGAAATTCGCCAAGGAATTCTCGCTGCCAATACTCGCTGCAATAGCGCGTTAAAAGGCTTGATTTCTTTCGGTAAAAGATCAATAAAAACACAGGAATAAATTTGATCGCCAAGACGAACCGTTCTTAAATCAAGGTTTTCGGCGTCACGCGGCAATATCTGCCGTGCCAGTGATGGCCAAAGCAGATCGAAAATGTTATCTCGTGATTTATCATATTCTTTAAGCGGCACTTTATCGCCTGGCAAAGCAGGTTGCCAATTTTTATCTGTAAAAGCAGAATCAGCAACAGATCGGATAGCATGTATGGCGTCATGTACTTCTAAAAGATCTGCCGCCAGGTTCAACGTGGACAGATCATGCATGAGTGACCGTATAAAGGCATCATGGGCATCACGTAAATCAGGGATAGCGGCAATAATATTTTGTGTAAACCGAGAGGGAGGTATTTTTTTATCACGAATAAGCCGCAATTTATCTTTGTTCGCACGCTGAAGTTGTTCATGACTTAAACTGCTAGGTCGTGTCCACAAAACAAAGTAAACACTTTCATAGGCACAATGTTTAGATAAAAAAGCGTTCCGCTCTTTAAACAAATCTGTTAAATCCAAACCTAAACGTTGACTAGTTTGTTGACCCGGTTCCAGGGTATCTTGAATTAAGCCAGCAACAATTTGCCCGTCATAATGAAATAACACTTGCAGAGCATGTCCGGCACGAGACAAGGCAGTTTGTAAGCTAAGCGTTAAACCCTCGTTCAAACGCTCAAATTCACTGCTACCTATCAATTGTGTTACGCCAGAAATTTTTAATAAAGAGATTAGTGAACCGTCATGTGCAACGATAACCGTGGGACTATCGGCGGTTTCTAAATCACAATAAGATTCTGTGGTTTGTTTCAGTGAGGTACTTAACCAAGCCAGAAAGGTGTCTACCCCTTCTAAAAAAGAATTGAAAAAATTAGCCATCACTTATCCGATAAATACTATTGATTGAGAGATTCAGGTGCATCCAATCTCTTTTCCGTTTTAAATACAGCATGTGAAGGAAGTAAACGAACCGACGAAAAAACTTTTTCAACAAACAAGGTTCTGGTATCAAACTCGATCAACAGCTGCCCAAATAAAGCAGGTTCATCCATACCTTCACCCAACTCATCCTCTATCACGTGCGCACGCAACTTGAGATGACGGTAGACATTTTGTGCGGTCCCTTTATATTCAGTGTCATTGTCCATAGCACTAAACAGCACATGACAAAGTGCATTCAAATGATTCTGTGATATTTCAGGTAGGTAAATGAGCACTCCGCCGCCATATCCAGCCCCTACAGACTCTAGAAAAAAACACTGTGCGCAAAAGCTACAGCTGGTCACTAAATTTGATATTTTATTATTGAAATAATTTTGATCTAAATTAATCATCTCCTGATGCTGCGTAGATTTTTGTCCACAATATTGGCAAGAAAAATTATCGCGGCGCAGAATCTTTTGAGTAAAATTGATAAAGCGCGGATCTGATCTACGATGCATAAAAATGCGCCACCCTTCAGGATTGACATTTAATTTGAGTGGATACACGTATTAAACACCCGCGGTAATTAACTTGGCCAAACCGCGCTACAGACCCGTTGTACCTGTCACTCCACCAGCTCCGCTCGTTCCACCAAAAATAGTATTTCCAGCAATAGTAAAAATATTTGGCAAAAATATCAAAGCAGCACCGATAAATAAAAGTGCAATTGGCGTACCAATAGGAATTTGCGTAGGGTTGTCCTTATGTGCCTTAAATTTTAACATCGCCGCCATAGCAAACCCCAGCCCTGCCATGTAAGCACCGGCAGTAATTAGCTTGGCTAAATTTGCAAAAGAACTCGTTAGCGTACTGGCAACCGACCCTAGATCGCTAGCTTCGGCATGGCCAAGTTCTACATAAAGAAACGGAGCCACCAACATCCCTAATTTGGTCTGCCAAGTCAACACGCGCTTCGATAACTGCTCTGTCAAAAATATATTCTTCATGTACCTCTTTCTCCAAAACTAAATACCTCGTAACACCTATGTCATTATAAGGTAATCTTATGTAATGCCAAAACTTACTTGTAATATCTCCCATGTTCCCTCAATGTTGACTGCCAATACTCCGGCAATGATATGCGTTACTGCTTTCCCAAACGCGCTGCGAACGTTAGGATTGGATGATTGTGTCAAATAAACCCAGCCACGTACGAAGGAGATGCTACCTATTAATTGGATAAAGCGCAAAACAGCCTGCATAGCCAGTGGATTCAAAAGATGCTTGGAAGAATGATAACTCATAGGATCTGTCACAGTGGTGGTTGCAAACGTAGAGAATAACATAATTTTGAAAGCTTCAGGCATATACAAAAGGGCAGTACCCGCTACAAAAAGCATCATCGTGGCTTTAAAATTGGTTTGTACTGACATCATCGTTCGTAAATCTCCGTATACTTTTAGCTGATAAACACCACGAAAAATAAATGAAATTCCCATTAGATACGCTGTTGCGGTAACCAAGCGATAAATACTGGGAAACTCACGACTCAGGCTGATCAGCATGTTATCAACGCGTGGAAAGCCCACGCTAACACCACATCCACTGAGCAAGAAGCACACTAACAGTAAACAAACATGCTTCATCGATTTAATTATCAGCATGATATATACCCATTGTACTTGAAGTTGCGAATGCGCCACTTCAAGTACTTTCTTTGCGCGATGAGGATTTTCAAGGAAAGAACCGCGATTCTCTCCTTGAATGACTGCGCGGAAGCTTTGCTTTTGCCAGTCATGTGATCAAGCATACCGCTTGCTGTAAGTTAAAAAGATTCGCATCTTCCAGTACGAGCGGTATATTATCTATCATTTGGATTATAACCAATCACAGCGCCGGAGCTTAGCGTAACAATTCCTTGATCAGGATCGATAGTATCGATCACACCGTAACCAGCTAAATTATCTCCTACCCCTAGCGTAAGCACTGAACCGTCTTGCGTCGTAAACCAGACGCGGCCTGGAATCATCGCACGAACGTAGTACACTGTGTTTGGTAACCTATGTTTCCTTTCGATCTTCTTTGCCGCCTGCATCTGTTTTTGAATGAATAATTCTTGGGTTGCATGTAAGCTTTGCAGCTGATCGTCAACTTGTGCGATCTGCGTATCTAAATCTAGCAATGATGTCTGAACAGCGGATATTTTTGAATCCAGGGAACGAATTTCTGACTGGATATCGATCTGTCCCTGCGCAAGATGATCAAGGCGAACCATTGTTGGATCAGCAGGTTTGACATTGACAACGGCATCCGTTGCATTAGATTTTTCGGCTACTCGTTGTACTCCTTTCGTTATCTGTGTTGATCTTGTTAACGAAGTATGAATGAATCGTTTAATCAACCCATAAGCTCCGTAGATTAAAAATAAAAAGATAATACCTAAAACAATATGTCGCCGATTAATTTGTTCAAAAATATTCCTGTGTGCCGCTGTAGAAACTGTTGTAAAGCTTGCAGCTGATTCTGGCTGCTGCAACGAGTACTCTTCATCATCATTTACATGATCATTTTTTTTATCCATCACAACCTCACATTGTAGATATCTGTCACCCTAACTCATTTCCATTTGATGCGGATACAGAGAATAAATCAGAAAGAAATAAAATACCCATAGGGGTACCTGAATAAACATGCACCGTCGGCGGCATACTAAAAACACTGCCAAGTACCGAAGCATACTGAACACCGACTTGACCTAAACCAACAAAAATTCGCTGACGAGGATTTAAATTTAGCACAGTGCTCGATGGATTAATGATGACCGCTCCTGAATAATTTGCACCTGCAGCCAAGAAAGACTGACCATAGCCTTGTAGAAACGCAGCAGCAAATAACGTACCATAACGTAACCAATAGTGGTTATTTGTATAACTCGATAAAGCAGTACGCGCTGTATTTTCATCGATAGCCACTGTGTTAATCGCAATACTCTGTGGCACATTGGGCAAGGTTAAGGTATTAAAAGCCAGTAAGACTTTTTTGCCTTGATTGGTTAACGTACCCAGCAAACGTCCTCCTTGAAACTTACCTTCCACGATTTTTGCCAATACAGGGCCAGGTTCATCGCTGTTTACTGCTGTCAATAACACAGCGTACATGATCGTCCCTGCTTTTACCACCGGAGGTGATTTTGATACCTCACTGCCTGCCGCAAACCCTGCCGTACCACCACCAATAAACTGATTAGATAACGATGAGGCACCGGTGACGTACTGCTGCGTTGGGGAAGCCCATGCTGCGAACAACTGAGTAGCTTGCGTCGACATTGATGCTTGTATTTGTTGTTGTAACTGTTCTGCCTTTTGTGCAGATATCTGCTGCGCCTGTCGCTCCAGAATTGCTTGTAATGCTGGATTTGAATTATCCGATGCCGACGGTATCAAACTAACCGCATTTTGATCAGGAAGATTGCTTACTCCAAGTCCCGCACCTAGTACATTGTTTGGAAAAGATCCAGAAGCGTTAAAAGTAGGCGCAACGGTACTGCCAATAGGATTACCCTGTGCATCACGTGCAACCCCATCCGCACCAACGGTGGCCAGCGCCATACCTCGGCTATCTCTGACGATACCGGTACTATCTACCGTGCCAATTAAGTGGCCTTGCTTATCATAAATCGGTGTACCTGGCGCTGTGGCACCAATTTTTCCTAAAATTTGATGATTCGGCCCATAAGCAACACCATTTCGATCAACAGTGGCAATGACCTTACCCTGAGAATCCCGCACACGCCCATCTGATCCAACGGTTCCAATCAATTTTCCTTGATCATCGTAAACGGGCGCCCCTGGAATAACAGGATTTTCTTTATTCAAGGAACCTTTTATCAAATTTGCATGGCCAATCACCTTACCATTGGCATCACGTACACTGCCATCAGCAGCCATTTCACCAATGACATGACCGTTAGCATCCCTAACCTTACCATCTGCTCCAGCGATTCCCAAAAAATGACCTTGCG
>JABDBU010000026.1 GCA_013288455.1 Gammaproteobacteria bacterium
TAAATCTAAAAACGTCACACGCGTGTCTTCATTTGCTGAACTTAAAGACAGCGAAGCCAACAAGGTCGTGTTCAATAACGCCGTTACTCTCATAAATAGGCTATTGCGCATTTACCCAACATTTAATAAAGTCCATTTTGATGAAAATGACCTACTGGTACCAGCTCCAGGAACTGGCTTAAGATCTTGGTTTGATTGGCTACGCGGTCAGTAGAAATAGCGTTAATAGCACAACTTCTTGTGAGAAAGTTAAGAACCACAAAACGGGAACGGGGATGGTTCTGTTCATTATCAATGTCACCAAAAAAGAAAAGGCGCAGGATTTTAGTCCCACGCCTTCTTATAATTCTCAAGAACGATTACCGATTCAGAGATGCTATCGTTGAGATATTAGAACACAATCTGCAAAGAGCTACTCCAAGTACCGCTCCCATAATCGTATTCCAGTATTTTGATAAAAACTTGCAAGCCACTGATTGGTTCTCTTTTTTTTCAGCTGCTACTTGCACTGTTTCTCCACCGATTGTACCCACAACGTCACCTTCTTGGACTTGTTTGGTATCACCACCGATAGTTCCGAATTTCCGCTGTCGTAAAGAAAGTTATTTCTTAATGGCTACTCATAAACGTACCAGCATGATTGTATTGTCATGCGAAAAACGTAAGCGGTTTGCAACATTCGTTGAATTGCTTATCGTTATTGATAAACGTGTTAACAAAGCATCCAACTCCGCCCCATGCTTCCACCTTCGCCAAGGCTTCGGCGGACAAGTCGCAGGGCACGGCAAGGCCGCTACGTCGGACAGGGCGCAAAAGGAAAAAACAAAGCGCAGCACCCACTCCTGCTGCCTCTTAAAGGCTAAATGCAAACAAGCGCGATCAAAGATAAGCCCGCCCTACTTCGCCCCATGGGTTACGAAGGGCAGGCTCAATGCGGGCTTATTTTATATATATGCATAAAAGCAGCTATCAATACGCTGAATACGAGAAGCATTTCACACACTCCTTGCATAACCATGCCACATGTGGCATAATGGTCTTTACATAGCAAGGAGAACCTTATAGTGAAACCAAAAGAACTTATTTGGGTAGGACAAAGCAAGAAAGCTCTTGTGGAGCTTCCCAACGAAGTGCAAAGAACCATCGGTTACGGACTCTATATCGCACAATGCGGTGAGATGCCTAAAGATGCCAAAGCGCTGAAAGGTTTTGGCGGCGCTGGGGTCCTTGAAATTATTGATTCGGATGAAGCAGGAACCTATCGTGCAGTATACACTGTAAAACTGGCCGATACTGTTTTTGTACTTCATGTGTTTCAAAAAAAGTCCAAACACGGTATCAAAACACCACAAGCTGATATTGAACTTATCAAAACACGATTGAAAATGGCAGAAGATATACATAAAGAGAGGTCCAAAAATGAAAAAAAATAAAGATTACGAAGTAAGCTCTGGCAACGTATTTGCCGATCTTGAATTACCAAATCCTGGCGAGCTGCTTGCTAAAGCTGAACTTGCTCGTCAGATTAATAACATTATTAACAGCAAAAAACTTACACAAACAGCCGCTGCCACATTGCTCGGTGTTGATCAACCCAAAATATCTGCACTCAGCAAAGGAAAACTCACCGGCTTTTCTCTTGAACGGCTCTTTAGATTCCTTAATATTCTTGACCAAACAATTACTATCAAAGTAAGCCCAAAAATAAAATCCCGAAAACCAAATGATGTTATTGTAAATGTACCAAAATTGAAAAAAATCCCGGTTAGAAAACCACCTATGCCTACACCATCACTACGTATTCAAGCACGTAAGAAAAAGTAAAATCGAGGCCCGCTCCGTGCGGGCTTACATGTTATAAACTACTTATTCTTGAAACAATGTACCAAGTACTTCAGGCGTTGCTCGAAAGTTGAACAATGCTTTCTGTTCAGGTGTGCCTTGGTGGACTATTTTAGGGAAAACAGTATCAACGAATTACTGGTGTTCGCGGTGCGTTCCATACTGCAAATAGCGTAGACTACTGTGCGATAAACCAGTGCTCACTTTCTTTTTTGATTCTTTTACGTTCTGCAGGCGGTGTTCGTTTATAAAACATATTGAGTCTTAACCTGTGCAATAATTTGCGTGGCAATGACATTGCATGATATCGCGCGAGATAGTCTTCTTTTGCACTGGCAAATATTGCATCTACTCGAGTACGGAATTCATTCATGGCATTCTCATTATCAACATATGCATTAATTTCTACATTCTTACGGATCTCCGGATTTGTAGCGTCAAGCAATTGATCTGCAGTTAGCACAACACGCATTTGCGGTGTATTGATCTGATATTTATTCTTTTCAAACGCCGATGGCTGCTGCATTATCGTGTCAATAATTGTAGTAGGCTTTGCAAGCTTTAGCCGCGGCTCTTTTTCACCAAATTCATATTCCTGTTTATATCCAAATGGTTGTGAGCTATACATAATGTCATCAACCTTTTTTTTGTTTTTGAACACTAACTGCAGAAGTACACCAGTAGTAGTTGATAACTTAAACTCATCAAGAGCATTTTGGAGCTTTTCTTTAACTGTTTTTTCACCTATCAAATTACGACTCTCCAACGTCTTTTCCAAATCTACTGCGGGCAAATTCGCATTTTTCTTTTTTAGCCAATATTCCAGGCTACTGGACGATGCGCCTTCTAAACTGTTGCCAGCTACACCAATATTGCATGATAACAAATTTGCAGCGTGGTGCTTCTCCATATCTACTTCAGGTCGAGGCACACCATGCTTAAGATATTTCTTGCGCGTCGCTTTTTCTGCCTTAAGATCAGCGCGACATATCGTATCTCGTAATAACAGCATTTTACTCGGCGCCACTGGGGTGCCCGTAATATCAAGAATGAAATCGGCGTCCTTGCTACGTATATATGAGGCCCCCCAATGTTCTGGTTGTGTAGAATGATACACAGCAACCCCGCCATTGTCATAAATTCTTTGTTCTTCATCCGTGACCTTATTCAGCGCACGTATTTGCTCTGGCGTGAAAATTCGAGCGTTGTCTAAAGGAAAACTTTTACCGGTTGCCATTCCTAAATTTGCTGCAAGCTGATCACGGCTTACGACGGGATCTGAATAGGAGTAAAAAAGCTGTGCTTGCGATGGTGTTATGCTTAGTATGCCTTCTTTTTGCAACTCATCTAACTGTTTTTTATGGGCCCATAATTCTCCAGCAGAAGCGTTCAGAAACTGTTCTAAATTGTATAGTTTAGGCTTACTGGCTTTATCTCCAGAAAAAATAGGAGTACTTACAACGGCTAAAACCAGATAAATCAGTATGGTATTATTCATATCGCCCCTTAATTAGAGACCCACCTGAGAATAAAAATCTTTCTTTGACGGCGGTACAAGGAATTGCCATCGCCTATTTTTTTCGAGTAAAATATGGTGCCACGGTTTATAAGAGAAGCTAGAAAGGTTTCTCATCTTCATATTTTTAGTTTTTAAATAATCAATTGCCTCAGGACCAAACGGTTCGGAATAACGGAGCATCGTTCTATTGATTCCTTTTTTTAATGCGCTTTCTTTTAATGCTGGATAAAAAAATCGAGGTTCCGTATCGATTATGGCTATGCGCCCAGGAGCCATTTTAATAAAGTTACTGCTATGAGGATCAGCCCATTCGGCGAGGGAAGCAATTTTTGCAATAGCTTTTGCTTCTTCTTTGGTGATGGGCTCGTTACTCGTAGGTACTTTTTCGGTTATGTAGTAATTTTTTACAGTACCACCAGGATCTTTTGCAGCATACTCATATTTCTGGGGAATATAAATCATAGGATTACGTTGTGCTTTAATAGCACTGGTAAATACTTTAGCCCCTTCTATGCGATCCCGCTCATAATCTTCGTTAGAATAGCCAAACTGATTGCTAGAATATTTCCTAGGATCGGGTTTTACTACATACCCGGGAAGCCATTCAAAAGATGATACACTTCCTCTCATTTCTGCCAATTCTCTTTGGTGCGCATCCAAAGCTTTTTTTATATCGCTGGGTAATCGCTCCTCATAAGTGCGATGTTCATACCATCTTGTATCCCACGGTTTCTTTTTTTGCATGTTAGATTTAGAAAATGCCGCCTCATATTCAGCTACTCGCGGCCTTGGCACTAAAGATTTAAAACCTAACGCACTCTTAATCCTATTGTAGAAACCCTCTGTGCGTTCTTTTGTATCCTTATTATATGCACGCTCATATTCAAGAGCCCGCTGTGTCTGTTGTCTCGATAATCGCGGTTGATTAATATCATATTCCTCGAAGTGCTCTGATGCATACACAACACCACATACCATAACAGCCATAATGTTTTTAAATAGGTGATTCATAAAACTCCATTTCTTCTACTAATTGTATAATAATTGCAATGGCGACAGCATCGCAAGGAATTAGCAACAAAAGTATCAATGATGCTGATTCATAGCAATCTGTACGTAAAAGGCTGCTGTGGTAACGGCGCAGCCTTGGACCTTCGCTGTTAGCTACGGCCCACACGGATGAAGCCGACTTGTCCGGCGTAGCTGTCGGAAGGCGTAGACAGTTAGGTTTCGTGGGTTTGAAAAATAGCCGCATAGCATTGCGTTTACAAAGTTCAATAAATCACCTATTCTATCCAGCGAAATAATTTTTGTAAGGAACTCCTATTATGTTTATAACAAAAAGATCTGTTCTATTTCTGACACTACTCGTTTGCACACCAGCTGTATTCTGTGCTGATCAGCCGGCCGCATTTGATCCACTGAAAAAAATACAATTACAGCTTTTAGAAAAACTGACACAAGAAGAATTGAGAAAAGTTCGATGCGCAGAATTCGCTGCAGAACGCGGTTATACACCAAGCGAATTAGAGCTCACCATGCACGAGTGGTATAAGAATCGTCCTTATTAATCTTTATATGACTCGCAAACAAAAATTAAAAATACCTGCACATTGCAAAGGCATGACTTTCGAAGAATTTCAAAAAGAAGCTTTCAAGGATCCAAAATTCGTAGAAGAATATGAGGCTCTACGTCCCGAATTTGAAGCCCTTGAGCAATCCATAAAGGCTAGAAAAAAGGGTAAGCACGTCTGTACCAAAGCCATGATAGATACCCTTGTTTTAACACTGGACAGTACACAATAGCAAATCTGCTCTGGCCTTATTTACACCACCAACACCCAAGTTACCGTTATTTATGATTTTCCTTAGAAAAGCTGGCCTGTCAGCCGTAGCTTTCTTGTCCACCGAAGCCTCCCCAGCGTAGGAGGAAGCGAAGGCTGATATCGATTGATTGCAGAAGCACAGAAAGTAAAGTTGCCACATACACCTTCCCCTTTAAGGAATCTCCGGGAGCAGTTATAAAAAGAAAAGGCACGAGATTGCTCCCATGCCCTATACTTCTTTTTCAACTCAATTAATAAAGATTATAATTCCGTCGCACGTGCCTTTTGTCGTTCCATTTCTTTTTTTTCTTCTGGCGTCATTCGCGTTAACCAATCATACTTCCCAGCACGCATACCTTCCTGGATTCGTTTGTTTTGCTCAAACTCTTCTGGAGTCATGGCTGTCCAACGAGCTTCAGATGGTAAAGAATTAAGATACTTTTTATATTCCTCTGATTGAGGAGTTGAGCCCATAAAGTATTGATATGCTCGACCTAAAATGCTAGTCCCTCTTTGACCAACGGATTTCTGTTGTTGTACAACCTTTTTCTGCCCCTCTGATTTTCCGATTAACCAGCTATAATCCGCTGCCTTTGCACGCTTAATCTCTTCTTCCTCTTCTGGCGTTGTTCGCATTAACGAGTCATATTTTCCAGAACGAAAACCTTCTTGTATTCGTTTATTCTGTTCAAACTCTTCTTGAGACATTGCAGTCCCACGAGCTCCTGGTGATAAAGAATCAAGATACTGCTTATATTCTTCTGATTGGGGAGTTGGGCTCATAAAAGAGTTATATGCTCGACTTAAAAAACTTGCCCCTTTGTGGCCAGCTGGTTTTTGTTGCTGTGCAATTTTTTTCTGCTCTTCTGACTTTCCGATTAACCAGCTATAATCCGCCGCCTTTGCACGCTTAATCTCTTCTTCCTCTTCTGGCGTTGTTCGCATTAATGAATCATATTTTCCAGAACGAAAACCTTCTTGTATTCGCTTATTCTGCTCAAACTCTTCTTGAGACATTGCAGCCCAACGAGCTTCCGGTGACACGGAATTAAGATATTGCGTATATTCTGCGGTCACAGGAGTTGGAGTCATATAATATTGATACGCCCTGCTTGGATAAGACGTGACTGACTGCCAACTTGGTATATAGCTACGCCACGAAGATGTTGAGCCATCACCGCATTGATTCGTAGTAGACAACGCCATTACCATAGCAACGATAAAAAATCCAAAATATCTCATAACCCCTCCATTAGACAAAAGTAGCCTTTTTGACGTCTTTAAACGTCATCTTATTATAATTTTGGCACAGAACCTATACAGTTTGCAAGTATTTATAAAAAGTTTAATGTGCGAACCGATTGGATCAATGTTTTGTGCCCCAAAATTAGAGTTAATAGTGTTCTGAAGTTCTCAATAGTACCCAACTTTTCTGCTATGCTTGTATCACGTTAAAATCACAAAAATAAAAGGTATACCCCTATGAAAGCCATTATCATCGCACGGGTTAGCACCGAAGAACAGCGTGAAGCGGGAAACTCGCTCCCTGCACCCTACTACGCCCTTACAGGGCTTCGAAGGGCAAGCAAGTGGCTCGGCTTGAACAATACCAAAACTAATCTTTATATCTGTGAATTCAACAAGTGATTTTCTAGTTCTAGAATTTGCATAAATGCATCATATTGCTTATTAAAATTCTCTATAGGACGCCCATGATGCTTATCATTATTGTTTAATGGTACTAACGAAGGAAAACCCTGTATTTCAGGTAAGAGTAGATTGATTTTTTTTATGATTTCTTGTTGCATACTATACATTAAAAAACTCCTTTAAAAAAATGGCCTGCCATACGAAGCCTTGGCGAAGTATGGCGGGGCTGACGAGACTCGAACTCGCGACCTTTCGCGTGACAGGCGAACGCTCTAACCAAACTGAGCTACAGCCCCCATTCGCCTTCGCATCCGACTTCGCCTAAGGCTACGTCGTGATAATGCTTCGGCGTAATTATCATAAGGAAAATTTCAATTCACCTATGCTTCTAATAAGCTTCGGCGTAACTTCTATTTAAAATAAAAACCACGCCTTAGCCACGCCATAGCACTGAAAGTGCGTAGGTGGGCGACGGCGGGTGGCTCCTCGGGCAGGACTCGAACCTGCGACCTAACGATTAACAGTCGTTTGCTCTACCGACTGAGCTACCGAGGAACGACAAATCAATGTTAAAGATCTTAGTTTTTTGGAATCCGAGAGAGTGAAAAAGTGGCCCATGGCCCTACTACGTGTCTCGCGACCCTACTTCGCCTTACGGCTTCGAAGGGCAAGCGCTCGCTTACTTCGTAGGGTTATTCCACCACTACGCCTTAGCGCTAAAGCGCGACGGCGAGTGGTGGGCGGTGCAGGATTCGAACCTGCGACCCCCAGTTTGTAAGACTGATGCTCTACCAGCTGAGCTAACCGCCCCTAATACCTATACATGTTAAAGATACGGGACTTAGTATAGCCGAACTGTAGCGGAACTCAACTCCTTTTTAAGAAATTATTGCGATCAAAGACCAGACACGTTTTTAAATCTGTGATGCGCTGTAGCATCTTTACGGAACCCGTATAATAAAGGCCATCAGAACTATACTGTTCCACAAGGCCAACGCCGTAACCTCGCGGCACCACAAGGCCATCCCCACTGCTCAATAAAAGCTCCCGTTCTTGCACGGGTGAAAGATGGTCAACACGCTCGAGACAAAGATTCTCTTGAGAGCCTGTCCCTCGTACAATTCCATGTGCCCCTGAACCAACACCATAGACCGAGACACAGCTTGCCGGATCGGTAATCAGTTGCACCACCGAATACCATGGGTATACCGTTGTTATTTTCCCCACAAGCAGGTTATCAGCGAGCACAATCATGCCCTTTTCAAAACCTTGCGACGTACCACCCTCGATAAGCATTGTATGCTGCCTCTCCGAACAGTGTATACCCATCACCGGCACTATATGACCAGTTACCGTATCAAACCGTTTTTTAAACCACTCAAGCTCTTTTTCCACATCACGGGCATAGGTGGCAGTTGCTTGGAGTGCGATATAGTTACCCTGCAAAGCATTATACGATTCACTCAGCTTTTCATGTTTACGCAATAAATCACCGTACTGCTCCAAACCATGACAGAGCATATGATAGGGCTTGATGAAAGTAGCGTGTACATATAAAAAGGGATAGATACAACAGGAACCAATTTCGTTCATGGTGCGATAGGCGGGATCGAGAGGCGCATTTCTATTGAAAAAAGAAGGTAAAGACCACACCATAATGCCAAAAATCACTGATACACCTGCCAAAACCACTCGAGACCAACGCATAGATCCTCTTTTACGTATATGTGCTATGGCTTTTATTCTACTGAAGCATACAACTCATGCAAATATGCTTCAACACGATCAGCACATTCAAGCGAGACAAGCTGTGTCCTGATATCGCCCGCTCCCTGCATACCTGCTATATAAAATGGCACATGTTTACGAAATATAAAAAGTCCCTTTGGCCCATAGTAGGCAAGCATACGCCGCAGATGATCGAGTGCACAGGCAAGGATCTCTTTACGCGTAATCGCATAGATACGGCCTTGAGAATATTCACGCAACTCTTTGAGTTTCCATGGCCTGCCCCACAACCCACGGCCGATGAGAAAACCATCAACACCGGTTGCTTCGTACGCCATACGTGCTGTCGGCCAATTGACTACGTTGCCTGAAAGTAATACTGGAATTTGTAACGCTTTTTTGACCTGCGCTGCAACGCTATAATCGGGTCTTCCCTCAAATTTTTGTGTCTGTAAACGGGGATGAATGGCGAGTGCGTCAACACCACATTCTTGTGCACACAACGCTACCTCTACTGCATTATATTCTTTAAACCCAGCACGGATTTTTATAGTCAACGGAATGGAGAGTTTTTTACGGAGATGTTTCAAGATACATTCAAGCCGCGGTAGATCAGCCATGAGTGCTGAGCCGCAGCCAGAACCGATTACATTCCGCGCGGGGCAACCCACATTGAGATCAACAATATCAACGCCGGCTGCGATTATACGATCGATCGCGGAATCGATATAGTCGATGCTATTTGCTGCAATTTGATAGCTTAATGGCCGCTCCCACTGCTCAAAACGCACAGTGCGCAGACCATCTTTATCCGCTGCCACCGAACCAACATGGCGCATTTCAGTGTATAAAAGTTCGTCTGTAGAAAATTGACGCACCAACTGCCGCAGTGGCGAATCGGTTATGCTATCAAGCGGCGCCCCAATAAAACGAGGGAAACTATAGGAGCCAATAGAAAATTTCTGATGCCAATAGGTACTATTCATAAGCCATCTTTAGTGCTATCTAATATGTTAAGGCAAACCGCTCATCTAATAGTTACTATACACATTACCAACCGACTTAACAAAACTATACCGTCCTGTTAATCAACAAAGTGTATTAGTAGCGGTACAATTATACGTATAGACCGTCGAAGCC
>JABDBU010000027.1 GCA_013288455.1 Gammaproteobacteria bacterium
GCTTCTGCATGAGGTGAGCCATTCGTCCAATGATAACCACTGGCTATAGGTTTTTCATCTTTAACCAAAATAGCGCCGACACAAGGATTAGGCGCACAAAAGCCGCGGCGCAATCCAGCGAGTGAGAGAGCTTGTTTAAGGTAGTTTTCTGCTAACTTGCTCATAACTTTGACAAAGCGGAAATCAATTTTTCGTGAATAGAGTCAAAACCTTGGTTACTCATGATAACGATATGATCATATGGTTTGGTTTCTTGTGCTAAATTTTGCACAAGCGCTGTCAGCGAATCACAAATCTGTGTGGGAACAGGTGCCATTTTAGCGCATTGCTCAATTCCCCAGTCTAATTGCGGTCGTATCAACCACACTTTATCGGCATCTCGTAAAGAAGGACCTAAGGTATCACGATGTACACCGGAGCGCATCGTATGTGTACCACACTGTAAAATTACTAAAATTCGCCCTTTTACAATATGTTGGCGTAAACCAGCAAGTGTGGATGCAATAGCGGTAGGATGGTGAGCAAAATCGTCGTAAATTGTTATTTGATTAATTTTTTTATAAATTTCTAAACGACATTTAACCCCTTGAAATTGATTTAATGCTGCGATTGCTGCACTGGGCTCAATACCAATATGACGCGCAGCAACGATAGCAGCGAGTGCATTGGAAACATTATGTCTACCGAGTAATGACCAGTGAATTTCTCCTTTTTTACGTTGTTGATAGTGTACAGTAAATTGACTGGCATCCGATTTGATAAATTCTGCTCGCCAATCTGAGTCGATTCCTGTGTACTCGACAGTTGTCCAACAGCCCTGTGATAGCACATCTTGTAGATTTTTGTCTTCTTTGGGCAGTATAACGAGGCCTTCACCTGGGACAGTACGCAGTAAGTAGGAAAATTGTAACTGAATAGCACGTAAATCTGAAAAAATGTCGGCGTGATCAAATTCAAGGTTGTTTAAAATAAGCGTGCGTGGATGATAATGAATAAATTTTGGTCGTTTATCAAAAAAAGCAGTGTCATATTCGTCGGCTTCAATGATAAAGAATGGATGCTTCCCCAATCTAGCAGAGGTACTGAAATTTTTTGCAATGCCGCCTATGAGAAATCCCGGATTTAAGCCAGCATACTGCATTATCCAGCTCAGTAAGCTGGTAACTGTTGTTTTGCCGTGTGTACCGGCTACCGCCAAAACATGGCGGCCGTTTAGAATGTTCTCTGCTAGCCATTGAGGGCCGGAGATATAGGCCAATCCTTTGTTGAGAACATACTCCACACAGGGATTGCCACGTTTCATGGTGTTACCTATGATAACGAGCTGAGGATGTGAGAAAAATTGACTAAGATCGTCGTAACCATCAAAGATGGGTATTCCTTGCTTTAGTAGATGACTGCTCATGGGTGGGTAAACATTAGTGTCTGAACCCGTGACTACATGTCCTTTTTCCTTAGCGAGCAATGCAATGCCTGCCATGAATGTGCCACAGATGCCCAAAATATGGAGTCGCATGTGTCTGTCTAGAAAAGATATAAACGTTTTAGGTATATTAACGGATCTCTAGCAATTAGGAATTTTGCTTCAAGACAAGGTGTGATACAAGGAAGCCAACGCAGCGCCTATACAGATAATGCGCGGTGCGGCCAACCCTGTAACGAGGCCTGAAGCAAAAGAGCAATTTATAGAGCTGCCCTTCGGCTTCTTTAAGTTAACTGGAGAGATGGTGAAATGTCAAAAAAAAACGCTTTTTATGCACAATCTGGGGGAGTAACGGCTGTTATCAATGCGACGGCATGTGGTCTTCTTGAAACAGCAAGACGTCATAAAACTAAGATAGGGAAAGTATATGCGGGTTGCAACGGAATAATCGGCGCATTGACAGAAAATTTAATCGATACTAGCAAGGAAACGGCCACAGCAATCGCTGCCCTGCGTTATACGCCCGGTGGTGCATTTGGCTCTTGTCGCTATAAATTGAACAATGTGGAAAAAAATCGTTCTGAATATGAGCGGCTATTGGCTGTGTTTGCAGCGCATGATATCGCTTATTTTTTTTATAATGGTGGCGGCGATTCACAGGATACTGTTCACAAGGTTTCTTTGTTAAGTAAAGCAATGGGTTATCCGTTAATCTGTATTGGTATTCCGAAAACCGTCGATAATGATTTACCTATTACTGATAATTCTCCTGGTTTTGGTTCTGTTGCGAAATATGTTGCTGTTGCTACTCGCGAGGCCGGCTTGGACATTGCATCCATGCATGCTACTTCAACGAAGGTCTTTATCATGGAAGTTATGGGACGTCACACAGGATGGATAGCGGCCGCCAGTGGATTAGCTGCGGAAAAAAAAGGAGAACCGCCACATATCATTTTGTTTCCAGAAATAGTGTTCAATGAAGATGCATTTTTAAATCAGGTTAATAAAATAGTTCACTACTACGGATATTGTGTCATTGTTCTTGCGGAAGGTGTGCGTGATTCGAAGAATGAATTTTTAGTTGCATCCAATACGAGCGATGCATTTGGCCATAAACAGCTAGGTGGCGCAGCGCCTGCGCTAGCACAACGTATTAAAACCAAATTAGGATTCAAATATCATTGGGCTGTGCCAGATTATTTGCAGCGTTCTGCTCGGCACATTGCTTCTGCGATCGATGTGGAACAAGCCTATGCTTTAGGTAAAGCAGCGATTGAATTAGCTATCAAAGGAGAAACAGGCATTATGCCCATCATCGTCAGAAGAGCCAGTAGGAGCTATCAGTGGAAAATTGGTTTAGCAAATTTGGCAGATGTAGCGAACCAAGAAAAAAAACTGCCTCGATCTTTCATCACAGCAGATGGTTTTCATATCACTCAACGTTGCCGCAACTATCTTCGCCCATTAATTCAGGGAGAGGATTACCCTCCCTATAAACAAGGGTTGCCAAATTACATTCACCTTCGAAGGCATAAAGTGGCAAAAAAATTAGAAAAATATGTTATTCAGTTTTAGAGTAAAGTGATTTTATATTTAGTTAGGTAATATTAATTACCTTTAAAGTTACTTTTTTTGACATTTGTAGCGGGGTAAACTGGGTATAAGTTTAACTAGCGGGTCATAACGATAACATAATAAAGCTATGGCATGAACGTAAAAGATATTAGACGTAAGAATTTAAGGAGATTGGCACGTCTGGAAGGGGGTATTACAGATTTGTCAGAGCGTCTTGACCGTTCTCAAAGCCAAATAAGCCATTTGATCGGACATAGTCCCATTAAAAATATTGGGGATAGGTTAGCAAGTCATATCGAGACAGTTTTTAATAAGCCCCGTGGTTGGCTGGACCGTGAGCACGAAACAGAAGAGGCGGGTGGTTTATATGATCCGCACGAAAAGAGTTACCCTAGTTCTAGTTATAGAGTTCCTTTATTAAGTGTACAAGAGACCAAGGATAGATTTGTTCAGTTATCTAAATTGCCTGCTAAAACCTACTCTACCTATTTGAGTACGAGTATTCCACTGAGTCCTGATGCCTTTGCTATACGAGTGGAAAATGACTGCATGGAAGCTGCTCCTGGTTTTAGTTTTCCAAAGAACAGTATCATTGTTTTAGATACGGATTGTGTGCCTCATAGTGGTGCATTTATTTTAGCCAGGTTAAAGCAAGGCACAGGAGCTACTTTGTTGTTTAGGCAGTTGGTTATCGATGGTAGTCAGCGGTATTTAAAGGCGTTAAATCTCCACTATCCATTAATAGAAATGCAAGCGGATGATGCGACGTGTGGAGTTGTACGTTTCATGTTGATGGAATGCGATAAGCAGGCACGAATCGCCTAAGTGCTTAAGATTTTGTATGATTTTTAATCAAGCTCCTTTGTGACAATGGCTTTTATGCTACCTTTTACAGCTAAAGCCGCTGCAAAATTTGGATGCAGTGTGAGGGTGCACAGAGAGTATGGATATTTTTTTTTGCACAAAATATTTTTATCTGAAACCATTTTTTTTCTGTTCGCATCACTTGCATATTGTGAAAGAGGATGGGTTTTGAGTGAATGCCCGAATGCCTTTATTGAGGCCTCGAGTTTCACCCATGCGTTAAAAAAGGCATGTAGCTTTTTTTCACCGTTAAGTTTTTTGAGTCGTTCACAATCGTCACTAGAGAGAAAGCGGTAAGCGATCTTATCGATATTGTTTCTAAAAATCTTCAATTCCAGATCGATTCCTATCGGTGTATCGAGTGTAAAAGCCAAAGCTGCCATATTTTTTGAGTGTGATAAACTGAATTCTATTTGTTTTTTCATTGAAGGATTAAGAAATAGGGGTTTTCCTAATGGAGTATAAGAAAAATGAATTTTTTCTGGAGGTTGCTCGCTGTAAACAGACAATAGCTTACGCAACAGGCCATGGGTTAAAATAAAACGTTGACGATAGGGTAATTTTAGTTTTTCTGCCCGTGCTTTTTCTGCAGCAGAAAGCCAGCACCAGAAAGTGCGGCAGCGTTTATCATGAAGGTCGAGTGTTGTATGCCAGACGTGGACGGAGTTGTTATTCAAGGGCATCATAAATTTTCATTCTTGAAGAAAAATTTTTAATTTGAGATCGACGTATCGTTGGTTTCAATAGAGTTTTTTTTATGCCAATAAGAGCTGAGGGTGTGTACAGTGTCGACAAGAAATTTCACATTTTCTGTAGAAGTATGTGGGGAAATGCCGTGGCCTAAGTTAAATACATGACCAGGGTTCGAACCATAGGAATGCAAGATACTGGATACTTCTTCACGTATATATTCCTCGGAACCGTATAAGACAGCAGGATCCATATTGCCTTGTAAGGCCACTTGATTGCCTACGTATTGACGTGCTTCTCCCAGTTCAACAGTCCAGTCCAGACCAATGGCATCACAACCTGAATCCGCCATTTTCTGTAGTGATGATAATCCAGCCCCCTTAGTAAATAATACAATGGGTATTTTTTGTTGTTGATATTCACGGGTAAGGTTTGAAATAATTTTTTTCATATAATTGAGTGAAAACGTTTGATAAGCCGATGGAGTTAATAATCCGCCCCAAGTATCAAAGATCATCAGTACTTGCGCACCTGCGGCTAGTTGTGCATTGAGGTACTGTATAATGGCCAGCGTGAGTGTGTTCAATAACTGATGCAGTAAACTAGGCTGCTGATACAGCATGGTTTTAATTTGTTTGAACTCTCGGCAACTGCCACCTTCTAGCATATAGCACGCTAATGTCCACGGGCTGCCAGAAAATCCGATGATGGGCACTTTGTCACGTAGTTCACGCCTACACAGAGAAATTGCGTCACATACATAGCGTAGTTCAGTCATTGGGTCAGGAATAGCTAAGTTTCGTATGTCTGCTGCTGTTTTAATCGGCTTAGCAAACTTTGGCCCTTCACCTTCTACAAAATAAAGACCCAAGCCCATGGCATCCGGGATCGTCAAAATATCAGTAAAGATGATGACAGCATCTAAGTCAAAGCGTGCCAAGGGCTGTAAGCTTACCTCAGAAGCTAACTCAGCAGTTTTACATAATGTCAAAAAACTGCCAGCCTTTTTGCGCGCAGCACGATACTCGGGCAAATAACGTCCTGCTTGGCGCATGATCCAAATAGGTGTGCGATCAACGGGCTGACGACAAAAAGCGCGTATCAAGCGATGTGGCGATAGATTCATTGCATTAAACCTTGTTGATTAAAGGATGCATTTTATGCAGTCTAGCTAATAAACGACCGGCAGCAAATATAAACAGATCAACAGCAAATTTGTCAGATGCATTCTTTGTCAGTGGCTCAAGTTGTTGCCGCATCTTATTTCCCCAGTCTGAAAAATTATCTAAAAATTCAATCAAGTTGCTGTGTTGTTCAGTCTCGACCTGGTTTATGATCGATGTAAAGGTACGTTGGCTCATTTCGTAAATGCTTTGGACTAGGGCTTGTTCGTTAATACACGCGCCGACTTCTTCTGAAAAAAGTGATAAAGCCTGTTGCATTAAGTTTAGATAACGAAAAATTTCACGTTCGCCTGCTAAAATATCACTAAAAATCCTTGCTAAATCTGCTCGATCAAAAGATTCACGTCTAACTTCACGATAGAGTTGATTTTGCATTACGAGATGAGTAATTACTTTTTCGTCATAAGCTATATAAGCCTTTTCTGCTTTTGCAGAATTCCACACTCTCAGTTGCTCAGAAAGCGTTTTTAACTCTATTAGGGTGCTGATCAATGAACGGCGTAAGTACGTACGCGACCGTAGAGGAAACATGAAACGTGAAACCAGGAAAGCAAGCAGAATACCTAAACTAATTTCAAAACAACGATCTATGGCGATAGCATAACTCGGAGGCTGGGAGGTCATGATGATAAGGACAGTTATTGCACCGACGGAGCTAGCTTCACTCAAGTAGCTCGGGCTATCGGCAATATAACTGAAAAGGGCTGCGGTGAAGCATAGTGCTAAGGTGGTCCATATGACGCTAGGATAGGCCAAGTAAAGCGTTAAAGCGGCAATGCAGGCGCCCATCAAGCTGCCAAGAAAGCGCATATAGGATTTTTGCATCAATGCGCCGATTCGAGATTGTGCACACATAACTAGCAGCACACTGATGAGTATCCATCGACCTTGTACGGGCATATTAAATGCTCGAACGATAATAATTCCTATAAAAAGGGCGATGGCTGTCTTTAAGCAATGAATGAACCGATTACTGTCTATCATAGAAAACCGAAACCATCGCAATAGATTCATAGTAAAAATATTCTGTCAGAGCGTCTTTAGTGGGCGCTGCTCAAAGTTAGAAATATAGTCAATTTATAGAGGTACCTTATCAATTGACTCAAGCCATCTGCTGTGATTATGGATCAAGAATCGTAGGTGTAACAAATATTAAAAGCTCATTTAGCGCATCACTATTCGTTTTGTATTGAAATAAAGGTCCTATGATGGGTAATGTGCCTAAAAAAGGCACCCGCTGTGTGGATTGGCTTTGTGTATGTTCATGGATGCCACCTAGCACTACCGTTTCTCCACTTTTTAGCATAACCTGTGTTTTAATGCCGCGCGCTTTGATGGCAGGCACATTTAAGACAGTAAAATTACTAGGCTGATCTTGATTAACGGCCAAATCTAGCATCAATTGACGACCAGGCATTATCTTCGGTGTTACCTTTAGGGCGAGTACCGCTTTTTTAAACACGATATTGACGGAACCGTCAGCCGCTTTCCCTTGATAAGGGATGTCTTCACCCGTTTCTATGTAAGCCGGCTGTTGATCTGCCGTGATTAAATGTGGGGTGGAAATAACCTGTGCGCCACCTTCACTCTCTAAGGCGGATAATTCTAGATCTAACAACGCGTGTCTGCCAAGTCGTATTAAGTTCAAACCCAGCGATAGGCCTCCTTCCCCCGTAGAATTTTCCGTAGCGATGGGTAAATCCATCGTTAAATAAGAGAGTGTAGAGGTGTCATCGCCAGTCTTTCCATGTACCTTAGAATTCGATGGGACGACGCTGTGCGTAGGGGGTAATGTTAGACCAAAGTGAATACCTAAGTCTTTCTTTTTACTGCGGTCTATACTGACAACGCGCGCTTCAATGGATATTTGTTGGGTAGGTCGATCGAGTTTTTTAATTACTGCTTCTATCTGTAGTAATTTATGCTGTGAATCTCTTATCCAAAGGCTATTAGTACGTTTGTCTATGAAGACACTTCCTTGAGGAGATAGAAGCGAATTATTTTTATCTTTTAATATAGTCGCTACATCACTTGCTTCTCCGTAACGGATTTGTAAAAACTTGTAGAGCAAAGGTACTGAATTTTTTTGTTGAATTTGCATCTCTAAGCGCTGTTTTTTTAGCCGTAAAGCTTCACTTTCTGTAGTGATGAACCAGCCGTTCGGGATGGCGCGTTTGGATAAGCCTTGTGTTTCTAAAATAAGATCTAATGCTTGCTGCCACGGCATATTATCTAAGTGAAGCGTCAAATGACCTTTTATTTTATCGTCTACAATTAGGTTATATCCGCTGAATTCGGATAATAATTGTAACGCGGTTCGTATTTTAACATCTTCAAAATTTAAAGTTAATTTGTGATTCGGTATTTCAATTAGTGGATTTAGATTTGATAAATCTGTCGCAAATATAATGACAGGGAAAAATAATACTAAAAAATACAATATTAATTTTTTATTAAAATAACGGAAGTTTTTCATGTTAATCATTCCGATTTTTTTTGGCGATCATCATAGTTATTTCTTTGTCATTTTTACTTAATAAAATTTTTTCTCTATCGATTCGGATAATATTGAAATTTTCCTGTCCAATTGTGTCGCCAAGTTCAACTTTATAAATATTTTTATTTAAAATTTGAATCAATCCAAATTTTCTTTCGCTTAGATTCGAACTAATAAATCCACGCATTTCTAATTGTTTTATAGAGTAATTCGTTAAAGGATTTTCATCGCTCGTATATAGTTTTTTGTAATTATATATGTTTTTTTGTAATTTATTTTTAAACGCAGTATTAAATAAATTACCATCATTTTGATAAATATCTAGCAGTATAGATAATTTTCCTTGTATATCTGGCATTGCGTTTTTGGAATAAAAAAAATCGGCATTTTAATTTTTTTAACAGAAATGGATAGTTCATATTTATAATTTTATATAAAAATGCATTGATATTTTTTTTGTCGCCTTCTAATGAAATTTCTATTGGATATTCTATAAAGACAGTTTGTTTTTTTATTGGAAGTAGTGTGACATGATAGTTTATCTGGCTTCTTTCAAACATCTTTCCATTGAGGAGCGTCAATAAAACATCGCTATCATTATTTTTTTTTGTATCGCTAGCAGCAAATGAAAATTTTTGTTTTAAAAAATTCAGTTTTTTTATATATAAATAGTAATTTGAATGAATTTTTTTTCCTATGAATTGCATCCTTAAGTTGATTATCTGAGAGTGCAATAATCGTCTATGTATAAGTGCTTTGCGAAGATAAAATTCGTATCCAAATA
>JABDBU010000028.1 GCA_013288455.1 Gammaproteobacteria bacterium
CAGCTGAAGAGTATGCGCGCCAACTTTGTCCAGACTGTCATGAATAATGGGGGGAAAGTACTACAAAAAAATAGCGGCAAGTTAATTTTACAGCGACCTGGACATTTTCGCTGGCAGGTTGAGCAGCCAAATAAACAATTATTGATTGCTGATGGTCAGAATATCTGGTTTTATGATATCGATTTGCGACAAATTATGGTACAGAAACAGAAAATGGCGATCGCGGATTCTCCTGCTGCTTTGTTGAGTGGTGATCCCAGTGACTTAATGCAGCATTTTACTGTGGCTTTTTTACAAGGAGGGCATGGATTTTATTTACTACCCAAAGACAAAAATGCGCTATTTCATTCTATAATTTTGATTTTTAAACAAAATCGCTTGTACGAGATGCGTTTATCAGACAAATTAGGGCAGCAAGCGGTGATCCATTTTTCACAAATTGATCTAAGTTCTACTATTGGCTCCGAGAATTTTCATTTTGTCTTGCCTAAAGATAAAAATGTAGAAATTGTAAAAGGTTAAAAGCGATGTCGCCTGCGCATGTGCACCATCATCCTCCCTCTGTTGTAACGTTGAATCTAAGTTTTGCATTTGCTGTATTATTTAATTCAGGTTTTGTGTTAACGGAAGTCGTTTATGCCGTAATTGCTCATTCCGTCAGTTTGCTTTCGGATGCCGTGCATAATTTTGCGGATGTCTTGGGTTTATTGATGTCCTGGGTGGCAGTAGTTTTGGTAAAAAGGCGTTCTACGCAGCGCTATAGCTATGGTTATAAGAAACTTACCATTTTAGCCGCGCTTGCCAACGCGTTATTACTCGTATTTACTTCAGCGCTCATCGTTTATGAATCGCTAAACAAGCTCAGAAACCCGGTGCCTATCAATGAGGTCATTGTCATGGTGGTCGCTTCTGTGGGAATAGTGATTAATAGTGGTACAGCTTTGTTATTTATGAGGCAACGTAAATTTGATCTTAATATCAGAAGTGCGTTCTTACACTTAGCTTATGATGCGCTAATTGCCTTAGGTGTTGTGTTGGCTGGTGCTATTGTTTATTTCACTAACTGGCAGTGGGTAGATCCAGTGATCAGTGTGGTTATTGTGGCTATTATTGCGTGGGGGAGCTGGAGTTTATTGCAACACTCTGTTGCATTAATTTTAGGAGCGGTTCCTTATGGTGTCGATCAAAAAGCCGTCTCTACCTACTTAAAAAAATTGCCGCGGGTTGAAGCGGTGCATGATCTGCATATTTGGGGTTTAAGTACTCAAGAAACAGCCTTAACAGCGCATTTGGTAATGCCAGAAGGTGGATTAACTGACCGAGATTACCAGCAAGTTACTCAAGCTTTAGCGGAAAGATTCCAGATTCAGCACGTTACGCTACAGGTAGAGCAAGGACAGGTACAATATCCCTGTGAGCAGGCCTCAGATTGTTAAACGGCATGCCTAATTATTCTTCACAAGCAATTGGCATTTTTGACAGTGGTCTCGGTGGTTTGACGCTGGCAAAGGCGCTGACACAGTGTTTACCGGCAGAACCCATCGTGTATTTTGGGGATACTGCCCACGCTCCGTGGGGCGATAAGTCAGCAGCAGCGATCCAGGCTTACTCCATAAAAATCTGTGATATGTTGCTTAAACAAGACTGTAAGCTTATTTTGATTGCTTGTAACTCTGCTTCAGCTGTGGCTCATGAATTAGTGAAGGAATATGTAGGTCGTAAAGCAGTAGTCGTCGATGTCATCGACCCCATGGTTGATTATTTAGCAGATAATTATGTTAATAAAACAATAGGATTAATTGGGACAAAGCAAACCATTTATTCTAATATTTATAAAAAAAAACTCGATCAACGTAGCGTTAATCTACAGCTTCATGCTCTCGCAACCCCATTACTGGTGCCGCTCATCGAAGAGGGAGCTGCTGTTGACCCATCGATCTTAATTGATACCATAAAATCCTATCTTTCCGAACCTTCTCTGAGATCCTTGGATGCACTGGTCTTAGGATGTACCCACTATCCACTGATAAAGCAGTATATACAAAATTTTTATGGTGATGAGGCTGTTTTAATCATTGATTCTACAAATATTGTGACTCAATTAGTCAAAAATTTACTGAAAGAGAACGGTATGCTATCTAAGAGTGAAACGTTTCCTCAGAAGAAATTTTATGTTTCAGACTATACGGCGGCGTTTTCAGCCCTGGCACGTCTCTTTTTCAAGGGACCTGTTATTTTGAAAAAATACCCCTTATGGGAGTAAAGGAATGTATGATAAAATAATATAGGTTACAGCCTGTATTCCCTGTATTTAAACTCGTGTGTAGCATTTGGGCGGATTATATAGTATGGGTTAGTATGGGTTAGTATGGGTTCTGTTTTAATTTGTGAAGGAGGAGTGATATGGCTTCTGGTGGAGTCCTTTCGGGTCGAAGGCTAGAATCTGTTTTAGCAACTAATGCGGTATTGCGTAATACTTATGTCCTGCTTGGCTTGACAATGCTTTTTAGTGCGTTGATGTCAGGAGTGGCAATGATGAGTGCTGCGCCAGCGCTGAATCCTTTCGTGACAATTATCGCGTATTTTGCTCTTTTATTTCTGACTAATTATTTGCGCAACAGTGCTTGGGGTTTGATGTCCGTGTTTGCCTTGACAGGATTCATGGGGTATACCTTAGGCCCTATTTTGAACTACTACATTCGCGGTTTTTCTAACGGCCAAGAATTGATCATGACGTCTCTCGGTGCGACGGGACTTATCTTTTTCGCGCTGTCTGCCTACGCACTGACTACCCGGAAGGATTTTAGTTTTGCGTCGGGTTTTTTAATGGTAGGTATGTTGGTTGCTTTTCTCGCTAGTATCGCCACCTTGTTTTTTCACATGCCTGTTCTGATGCTGGTAGTTTCAGCAATGTTTGTTTTACTGTCTTCAGGTATCATTCTCTTAAAGACAAGTGAAATCATTCATGGCGGAGAGACCAATTACATTATGGCAACAGTGACACTCTATGTGGCCTTATACAATATTTTCTTAAGCTTATTGAATTTATTAGGTGCTTTTGGTGGTAACAGAGATTAACTAACGTAATATCAGATCAGCAGCATAGAATTTCCTTTTATGTGGAGGGCCCAGTAGAAGGTTAGAAGAGATGCAAGCGATTTCATGAGATCTATGAAATTAGTCCGAATCGAGTGATCGAGGGGGAGTGGCGTTTGTTCATTGACAAGGGGAAGGAGATTTTAATTGATGAATATGGTTATCTTGTGCATGCAGCGGATTGGCACGAAAAGATAGCTACCATCATTGCTAAAAAAGAAAAATTAGTGCTGATCAAGGATCATTGGCACGTTATTTATTTTTTGCGAAATTTTTATCAGCAATATCATAAAACGCCACCTATACGTGTTTTAGTCAATCAGTTGGTTGTGCAAATCGGTCCTAAAAAAGCGAGTAGCATCTATTTAAATAATCTTTTTCCAAAAGGGGTGCTGCAGCAAGCAAGCAAACTAGCTGGCTTGCCTCGCCCTGGGCGCTGTATGTGAGGCTGCGATCGCGCGGGTGGTCCACAACTCACGTGAATATCTTTTATCTTTAATCTTCATTGCTGCGTCCAGCTCGTTTGCGCTCATGCTCCTTTAAAATTTTTTTTCGAAAACGTATGTAATGAGGCGTCAATTCTAACAATTCATCATCGTCGAGAAATTCTAGGGATTGTTCTAAGGAAAATAGAATAGGGGGTGTTAAAATGATACTTTCATCAGAACCTGCGGCGCGAATGTTGGTCAATTGCTTGCCCTTGACGACATTGACCACTAAATCGTTATCCCTAGCATGGATACCGACTATCATTCCTTCATACACATCCGTTTGTGGGCCTACTAGTAGTTTCCCACGTTTCTGTAAATTAAACAGTGAGAACCCTGTTGTTTTGCCCATTTGATTCGCTATCATGACCCCCGTGGATCGTTTTCCTGGGCTACCCTTTTTTATAGAGCCGTAATGATCAAAGACGTGATACATGAGGCCTAGACCTGAGGTTGCTGTCAAAAACTCGTTACGAAAGCCAAATAAAGCACGGGTGGGAATACTATAATCAAGGCGTACTCGCCCCTTGCCATCCAGGACCACATCCATTAAATCGCCATGACGACTGCCCATTTTTTCCATAACGATACCTTGATGTTGTTCTTCGACATCAATTGTTAAAATTTCATAGGGCTCTTTCCATGCGCCGTCTATTTCTTTTAAAATCACTTCTGGACGTGAGACTCCTAGTTCGTAGCCTTCCCTTCGCATAGTTTCAATTAAAATTGCTAAATGCAATTCACCACGGCCGGATATGCGGAATCGATTGTTATCTTCTGTGTCTTCTACACGCAGCGCAACATTGTGCAGCAATTCTTTGTTGAGGCGCTCTCGTATCTGTCGGCTTGTAACAAATTTTCCATCTTGACCAGCGAAAGGGGAGTCATTGACCTGAAAGGTCATGCTCATCGTAGGTTCGTCTACTTGTAAGGGAGGTAAGGCTTCCACAAGATGCGGATCGCATAACGTATCGGAGATATGTAATTTATCGATTCCAGTGACTGCAATAATATCTCCTGCCTCTGCTTGCTCAATGTCAATGCGTTCTAGGCCGCGGTAGCCCAACACCTGCAATATACGAGCAGAGCGTGTTTTGCCTTGGCGATCTATCAATGTCACTGGCATGTTGGTTTTTGCAATGCCCCTTTGAATGCGGCCAATGCCGATGGTGCCTACATAGCTAGAATAATCTAAGATGCTGATTTGCATTTGAAACGCGCCATCTGGATCAACACAGGGCGGAGCCACTTTCGTTACGATAGTTTCAAAAAGGGGGGGTGAGATCAATGCCAGGTTTCTTGGGATCCAGCGTAGCATAGCCTCGTAAAGCAGAGGTATACACAACGGGAAAATCCAGTTGTTCTTCTGTTGCCCCTAAACGATCAAATAGGTCGAAGACTTGGTTGACAACCCATTCAGGACGGGCGCTAGGTCTGTCGATTTTATTGATGACAACGATGGGTTTTAAACCTCTAGCAAATGCTTTTTGCGTGACAAAACGAGTTTGTGGCATAGGTCCGTCGACGGCGTCGACCAACAAAAGTACCGAATCTACCATAGGTAGGATGTGTTCTACTTCACCGCCGAAATCAGCATGGCCAGGCGTATCAACGGTGTTGATATGATGTCCTTTCCATTGGATGGATATGTTTTTAGCGATAATAGTAATGCCACGTTCACGTTCGAGATCATTGTTATCCATGATACGTTCCACCACAGCGGTGTGACCGGACAAAGCTCCCGATTGTTGTAAAAGTTTATCAATTAAGGTGGTCTTTCCATGATCAACGTGGGCGATGATGGCGATGTTACGTATGTTTTCGCTCATAGGTAGGTGAAAATATGACTCCAAAATGTGCAGAAAGGTATGCGATAACGCAGAAAGCCGGCCATTTCTGCCAGCGTGTTCTACACTTATAGGGAGCTACTTACTTTATGTACTTACTTTATGGGGAACTGATTTATGAAACCGCTTTCACTACAGCCGACGACGGTAGCACAGTGGCAGGCCTTGGTCAAGGATGCTGAATCAGAGAGTCATTTGACCCTAGATACGGAGCTAGAGAGTTATCTAGTCTTTTTGTTGGGCCGTTTTCATCAAAGAACGGATATTGCCAACAGTGTATTAGCAAATGAATTTTTATCGTGTTTGGAAAAAAATCCAGAGCAGCAACGCGATTGTTTGCGTGAAGTAGGTGATAAATGTCTATTGTTTGCTGGTTTTTTTTATGAGCAAGCTGCAAGAAGGTGTGTCAGAATTAAGTATTTTATCGAATTAGGTCAGGCAGCTTACATACAATTAGCAAATCTGTCTAAGGCGCAACTAGCTTCACTTTACTATGCGCTAAGTTGCGGTTTTGTGAATCTCATGGAGGTTTTACACACGATCCGTGGTTTCAGCAATCCGATGAATGAATTAACACTTTTGCAAGCTGTTGAGTTATGGACGGATGTGAAAAGTCAACATGCTTTGAGAGTGCTACAGCGACGCACAACCTCCCTCATTGTCTGTGAGCCTCCAAATAAGCAGTGAATATACCGCTCGTATGCTAATTTCTTGCTCAAACTACATTGGATAGCTAAGATGGGCTAGGCAATTGATAGTTGGGTTGTGTTTATGCAAAGTTCCGGTTTTTCAGAGGAATTAACGACAGATTTTGGTTATAAAACAATTCCGCTGGCTGAAAAAACAGCACAAATGGATGCGGTTTTTCGTTCTGTCGCTGAAAAATACGATCTTATGAATGATCTCATGTCGTTGGGTGTGCACCGTTTATGGAAACGATTAACTGTAGCGTTAAGTCAAGCTCGATTAGGAGATAAGGTGTTGGATGTAGCGGGTGGTACGGGGGACTTGGCAGAGCTATTTAGCAAACTTGTAGGCCAAAAAGGAAAGGTAACATTATCAGATATTAACACAGTGATGTTGCAAAGGGGACGTGATCGTCTTATTGATGCGGGCTGTACGGATAACTGCCAGGTGTTACAGGCGAATGCTGAAGCTTTGCCGCTGATGGATGATCAGTTTGATTGCGTAAGTATTGCTTTTGGTCTACGAAATATTACAAACAAAATGCTCGCGTTACAGTCTATGTACCGTGTCCTCAAGCCTGGCGGTCGACTGTTGGTATTGGAATTTTCCAAGCCAGTGCTTGCTCCTTTACGAGCTTTGTATGATTGTTATTCTTTTAGCGTAATCCCTAAATTGGGCCAGAGGATTGCGAATGACGCCGCTAGTTACCAATATTTAGTCGAATCTATTCGACGTCATCCCGATCAAGAAAGCTTAAAATTACTCGTGCTATCAGCGGGGTTTGATCAATGCGAATACCATAATTTCAGTGGAGGTATCGTTGCACTACACAGGGCATGGAAATTTTAATGCCTATTAATACACTACTGGCTATTCAAGAAATGCTTCTTAATCGTGTTTTGCGGCTTGATCCAGAAACTGTAGGCGGTTTACGTCAATTATCAGGAAAGGTTGCTAAGCTAGAATTCGATCATGCTAGCTATTATTGCATATTTACATCTACGGCCGTTTGCCTGTCGAAGGATTATGACGGACTAGTTGATCTCGTGTTAGGTGGATCAATTTTTGATTTTATACGGATGGGTTTATTCAAAAATGGAATGGCCTCGACTACGATCCCTATTCAAATTTCAGGGGATATGGAATTTGCCAGACAGTTTCGGGATTTTTTTGCGAATGTAGAGATTGATTGGGAAGAACAATTATCGCAGGTGGTTGGTGATGGGGTGGCCTACCCATTAGCACAATGTTTAAGATTGATGAAGCAATGGGCTAAACGCAGCGTGGAAAGTATTAGCCAAAATGTCAAAGATTATCTGCAAGCAGAGACAGATTTGTTGGTATCAAAGGAAGAGCTACAGATCTTTTTTTCGGACATCGATGGTTTACGAGACGAAGTAGCACGTTTGCAAGCGCGCATAGCACGTTTGCAAAGGAAATAGTGGTGATGAAATCTGTGACCCGTGTAGTGCGTTTGCTGCAGATCAGCTTTACCTTGTTCCGTTATGGGCTGGATGAGTTGGTATGGTCTTTGCATTTATTTCGTCCTTTACGCTTCTTTATTTACCTGAATCCGTATCGAATTGCTAATAGAAAACGGACCTTAGGAGAAAGGGTGCGCTTAACTTTAGAGGATCTCGGTCCAATATTTGTAAAATTTGGTCAAGCATTATCTACACGGCGAGATTTTATTCCAGATGAAATAGCGGATGAATTAACTAAGTTGCAAGACCGTGTTCCTCCATTTTCGGGGGAGCAAGCAGAAGCCATTGTTGCAGCAGCTTTTCAATTGCCGCTGGCTGAAATATTTGCCGAATTTAATATAATGCCCTTGGCTTCTGCCTCAGTTGCACAGGTCCATGCTGCCAAGTTATTGGCAGGTCAAGAGGTAGTAGTCAAAGTATTGCGTCCTGGTATTAATAAACGTGTTAGTAAAGATATAGATTTATTGTATGCGCTTGCTAATTTGGCGACGCGTTATTGGCCGTACGCCAGACGGCTTAAACCAAGGGAGGTTGTTGCGGAGTTTGAGGCTTGTTTACGGGATGAATTAGATCTATTACGGGAAGCGGCCAGCGCTTCTCAACTACGGCGTAATTTTTTGAATTCTGATTTACTCTATGTTCCTGAAGTGTATTGGCAGTATACACGTTCACATATATTGGTCATGGAACGAATTTATGGTATCTCTATTGCTAATATTCCTGAGTTAAAAAAACATGGCATTAATCTAGAACGCTTGGCAAAGCGTGGTGTAGAGATCTTTTTCACGCAGGTATTTCGTGATTGTTTTTTTCATGCTGATATGCACCCAGGTAATATCTTTGTTTCACTTGCTAGCAAAGAAAATCCTCAATATTTGGGTGTTGATTTTGGAATTATGGGCAGTTTAAATCCTGATGACCAGCGTTATCTTGCAGAAAATTTGATGGCATTTTTTAAACGAGATTATAGACGTGTTGCGCAATTGCATGTGGAATCCGGCTGGGTGGCATCGAACACACGGATCAATGAATTTGAGGCAGCAATTCGTACTGTGTGTGAGCCTATTTTCGAAAAACCGCTGAAAGAAATTTCTTTTGGCCAACTGCTGTTACGCTTATTCCAAACGGCCAGACGTTTTAATATGGAAGTGCAACCACAGTTGGTTTTATTGCAAAAAACCCTCTTTACTATCGAGGGATTAGGACGCCAGCTATATCCGGATTTGGATTTATGGAATACCGCTAAGCCATTTTTAGAGCGTTGGCTGAAAAGACAACTGGGTCCTCGTGCTTTTTTAAGAAAGGTTCGTGCATATGCACCGTACTGGCTGGAAAAATTGCCTGAGATTCCAGATTTGCTATATCAAACCTTAGTTGATTCTCGTCAACGTCAAAAAAA
>JABDBU010000029.1 GCA_013288455.1 Gammaproteobacteria bacterium
TGGAACCTAAATCCAGCGCGTCTACCAATTCCGCCACATTCGCAAGACCCTGTTGAGTATACAGGCATCTTATCACGAAAAAAATCATCTCAGTGAATTTGTCAGCCTTTTATCAGCCATCCAGCTACCTGCTTAGCAAAATAGGTCAACACGGCATCTGCCCCAGCCCGCTTGAACCCAAGCAGGCTTTCCAGAATACTTTCACGCTCCTTCAGGTAACCGTTGACAATAGCAGACTTTAGCATGGCATATTCGCCGCTAACTTGATAAACGAAAGTAGGTACGGCAAATTGTTGCTTAATCCGGTACACGATATCTAAGTAAGGCATGCCAGGTTTGACCATGACCACATCAGCCCCTTCAGCCAGGTCCAGTGCTACCTCATGTAACGCTTCATTTCCATTGCACGGATCCATTTGATAACTCCTTTTATCCAGCCATTTTAACGGATCGCCAGCACCTATAGCATCACGGAAAGGCCCATAAAAATGGGACGCATATTTTGCAGAATAAGCGATTATTTGTGTATTTGTATAACCTTTCGCTTCTAAGGCCTGACGTATTAGACCAATGCGACCATCCATCATGTCGGAAGGTGCGATAGCGTCTACACCTGCTTGAGCGTAGCAAAGGGCCTGCTTGACTAACAGTGCGTTGGTTTCATCATTCAAAATTATTCCTTGGTTCGTTACCAGCCCATCGTGTCCATGCGATGTATAAGGATCTAAAGCAATGTCCGCCATGAGACCCATTTCTGGAAAAAATTTTTTTATCGCCCGAATCGCTTCCGGAATGAGCCCTTCAGAATTGTACGCTTCTCTAGCAGCTTGATTTTTTTTTTCAGTAGGAATAACAGGAAACAATGCAACGGCTGGTATTTTCAATTCCTGTAAAATCGCTATTTCTTCGAGCAAAAAATCTAAACTTAACTGCTCGACGCCCGGCATGCTTGTAATGGACTGTTTTTGTTGTTGACCGGGTAAAAGAAAAAGAGGATAAAGCAAATCATCGCAACTTAATCGAGTTTCACGGACTAAACGCCGACTAAAGCTACTTTGCCTTAAGCGACGCAAACGGGTAGACGGAAATCGACGCATGTCCAAGCGAGCAAAAAACCTCTTGGTAGTAGTTGCTAGATAGTGAAAATCGCATTCTAGCGGATTGAATTCCATCTGCAAAGCGGTGTACTTGTATTACCAAGATTATTTTTGTTAGAATCAGCTGCAAAATTGGGAGCTGACGTAGTCGTTGGTATCATTTACAGATTCAGATTGCACGGAAACGTGCCGGAGTTGTATGAAAACTTTGATGGCCACAGCAGATCAGGTAAAACATAAATGGTATCTCATTGATGCTTCAGGTAAAACGGTAGGTCGCTTGTCCGCTAGAGTAGCACGCATTTTGCGTGGAAAACATAAACCCGAGTTCACACCACATGTCGATACGGGGGACTACGTGATTATCATCAATGCTAACCATGTAACCGTAACAGGAAAAAAACGGACAGATAAGCGATACGAACAATACACAGGCCGTCGACTCAAGGTCATCTCTTTTCAGGCATTACAAAAACGCTCGCCAACTAGAATTCTTGAAAAAGCGATCAAAGGAATGTTACCGAAAGGCCCTTTGGGCTACGCGATACTTGCTAAACTCAAGGTATATGCTGACGCTTCGCATCCACATGACGCTCAAAGTCCTGAAGCTACCACCATCTAAACGCATTTAGACGCATTGGAGTTAATTACTGCTATGGCAACACAAGAACAGTATTATTATGGTACCGGCCGTCGTAAAACAGCGACAGCTAGGGTTTTTTTAAAAAAAGCGGGTTCTGGGAAAATTCAGGTCAATGGTCGTTCTTTAGAAAATTACTTTGGACGGGAAACGGCGCGCATGGTGATTCATCAGCCATTGGCAGTGGTTGACCAACTCGGTAAATTCGATATTACTGTCACCGTTACAGGTGGTGGTAGCAGCGGCCAAGCAGGTGCTGTTTGTCATGGAATAAGTCGCGCACTCATCAGCTATGATGAAGGAACCGATCTTCCTGTTGCGCCCTCCCCTGATGTGACAGCGCATGATAATTCGTTTCGTCGTTTGTTGCGCCGTGCAGGCTTGGTGACACGTGATGCAAGAAAGGTTGAACGTAAGAAAGTAGCTCGACATAAAGCACGTAAGTCAGCTCAGTATTCAAAACGCTAGTGCTTGTTTAGTTGAATGAATGGTGCATTTTATAGCCAAAGACTTGTCTAAAAAAGTTTGCAAAGCAATGTAATGGAAGAAGACCGTCGCCGTTTTCTATCTTGGTTGACCGCTTTGATGGCAGGAATTGGTGTAGCAGCCAGTGCAATACCATTCCTAAGTGCATGGAAACCTAAACTCTGTCATGTAAAACCGGAATTTCTCAGCGTCGATCTCAAATCACTTGCTCCTGGAGAATCAATGGTAGTTGCTTGGCAAAATAAACCAATATGGATCATTCGTAGAACCCAAGCTATGCTAGATACCTTACCTCGCATGCATGCTCTATTGCGAGATCCCAATTCATTAGTTAAACAACAGCCTCACTATGTTCGCAATGAATATCGTTCCCTAAATCCGGAATATTTTGTTGTTATTGGAATATGCACCCATTTAGGATGTTCCCCGCAATACAAGCCTCAACCCGGTGAGTTAAATGCCACATGGCCTGGTGGCTTTTATTGTCCATGCCATGGTTCCACGTTTGACCTGGCAGGACGCGTGATGAAAGGGGTACCGGCACCTATCAATTTAGAAATTCCTCCATACCGATTTCTTGATGCGCACACCATTTTACTGGGCGAAAATCCAATGCTTCTTTGAAATGCAATAAATACAATGTCAAAAAAAACCCGACAAAACACCACTGCTAAAACCCATTTTTTAGATTGGCTTTCAGCTCGTCTTCCTATCGATCGCTTTAAACGATATTTCACACACTATTATCTCCCCAGTAATCTCAATTTTTGGTACGTATTTGGATCGCTCAGTCTTTTTTTCGTAGCGCTACAGATTTTAACGGGAATTTGGTTAACCATGTTTTATATCCCTACGTCCCAGGAAGCTTTCAATTCCATTGAAACAATAATGCGGGAGGTGTCATATGGATGGCTTTTACGCTATTTACACACCACAGGTGCTTCCTTTTTTTTTATTGTCATCTATTGTCATATTTTTCGCAGTCTACTCTACGGTTCCTATAAAAAGCCTCGGGAACTTGTTTGGTTAATCGGAGTCGTCCTCTATATCATTTTTTTAGTGGAAGCATTTTTGGGCTATGTTTTACCGTGGGGCCAAATGTCCTACTGGGCCAGTCAAATTGCAACCTCTTTATTAGCCTCAATCCCTATCATTGGCCATGACCTCATGCTCTGGGTTCGAGGTAATTTAATGGCATCTGGTGAAACTTTACATCGGTTTTTTGCCCTGCATGTTATAGGAATTCCCCTGCTTTTATTATTTTTTATTTGGTTGCATCTCGTTGCTTTACGCAAAGTGGGATCGAATAATCCTGAAGGACAGCAGCCAGCTTACTTAGCCTCTGATACCAATACAGCGCTTCCTTGTATGATTCCTTTTCACCCGTATTACACTGTCAAAGATTTATTTGCTCTCGTTATTTTTTTACTCATTTTTTTCGCTGTAGTATTTTTTCTACCCGAAATGGGCGGATATTTTCTTGATACTAACAATTTTATACCAGCCGATCCTTTACAAACCCCTGGCAATATGAAACCTCTATGGTATTTAGCTCCGTTTTACGCCATGTTATGTCTGTCACCAAACAACCTATTAGGTATTTTAGCAATGTTTTCCGCTATTGCTATTTTGTTTGCCCTGCCTTGGTTAGATAGAAGCGCTATGAATTCACTACGCTATCGCCGATGGTATTCTCGTCTAGCGTTAGGTATTTTTATCCTTAATTTTTTTCTATTAGGCTACTGCAGTATGACTGTATTAACTCCGACAAAAATCATGTTCATGCGCATTTTAGCCATAAATTATTTCCTCTTTTTCTGTTTAATGCCATTATATACACGCTATGATACATGTTATGAAAAAAAACAATTAACTTCTTAAATACACAGCCATCCTACGCCCAACTAGGCAATTTGTAGAGGCACCATTATGTGGAAAATAGTGCTGTGTTTAATTTTTTTTTCTTACCCTAGTTCTTTAAGTGGGGAAGAACACATTTCTGAAAGCAACCCTGCAAAACACACTTCCATTGATGTAACCAACCTCGCTTCACTACAACGTGGAGCAAAATATTTTATCAATTTTTGCTCAGGCTGTCATTCTCTTCACTTTATGCGTTATAATACGCTAATGGTAGATTTGAAGATCACTAGTGAAACTAATTCAGCTATTGATAATCAACGACTTAGCAATAAGCTCATTTTTACGCTGGCTGAGCCGAATGATACTATCAAGCCAAGTTTGCTAAGGAGGGATGCGCTAACGTGGTTTGGAAGGAATCCACCAGATCTTTCTTTAGTTACACGCGCAAGGAGCACTGATTGGGTGTATAATTATCTGCTTAATTTTTATCAGGATGAAAAAAGGCCCTTTGGCGTCAATAACCATGTAGTTAACAACACATCAATGCCGGATCCCTTTGCTGTATTAAGACAAAAGATACATCCCAATTATCAAACAAAAAACAAAATCAGCTACGAACAGCCAGTAAAGACAGAGGAACTTTTAGATTATTCGTTGAATGCTTCGCAGGATCAGGAGGTTATTAAGTTAGAAAACATCGCCGCTGATGTGGTTAATTTTTTAGCTTATGTCGCTGAACCTTCAAAAATGCTTCGACGAGCACTAGGGATTAAAGTATGTGCTTTTTTAATGATTTTTTTGTGTTTGGTTTATTTTTTAAAAAGGCAAATTTGGAAGAACAGACCACCTACTTGAGTTCATCGCTGAACTCAAATAAGAAGACAAACATGTTGCTGCTGTTCACTCGCTCGATACGGAAGGAATTTTTCAATGTTGACGTTGATTATTAACGCATTCAATAATGAAATTCATGGCGATTTTTTAAAAAAAGAGCACTTCTAGAAATTAGAAATTTTCTTCAAAACAAGAAGGCATGATAGCAGCGAGCAAAGGAAATTTATAGAAGTGCACTGAAGTTCAGTTAAGTTTGAAATGAGATCCAATCATTAATAGGGAGAACCCTTTTTTATGGCACAATCTGCCGGCAAACGTTCAACAATGAGTTTATACGTCAGTAGTCATGATCCTTACAGCCACCGGGTACGCATTGTATTAGAAGAAAAGGGAATAAAAGCAGAAATTTTTGATATTTCCTCTGCCGAAGTATTGGAAAAATTGTTACAGTATAGTCCTTACGGTGGCGTTCCCACGATCGTTGATCGCGATTTGGTTCTCTACGAAACCAACATCATTACTGAGTATTTAGACGAACGTTTTCCTCATCCTCCTTTGTTGCCTGTTTATCCGGTGGCCAGAGCGAAGAGTCGCCAGATGATCTACAGGATCGAACGAGATTGGTATCCCCTTCTGCAACAGATTGAAAACAGCCTAAAAAATGATACAGTAGCCGTTGATCTTGAGAGAGGGCAGTCTGCTCAGAAAAAATTAGAAGAAAGTCTCAGTGGTCTTTCGCCAGTATTTGCAGGTAAGCCCTACTTTATGAGTGAAGAATTTACTTTAGTAGACTGCTGTATAGCGCCGTTATTGTGGCGATTACAATGTTCTGGGATTAAGTTAAACGCGCTACCCAGCAATATTGAAAGCTATGAAAGCCGTCTATTTAAGCGTCCTTCGTTCAAAGCTACCTTAAGCAATGATGTTGAACTCGGTGGGGTACAGGCATAACATGATGATCTCAAAGCGTCCCTATTTATTGCGCGCTTTTTATGAATGGATTGTTGACAATCGTCTAACCCCTTATATCCTACTAGACGCTGAAATCCCTCATGTAGAAGCACCAATGCAGTATATTAAGGACGGAAAAATTACGCTTAATATTTCGATGGAGGCAGTTTTGAATTTGAAAATAACTAATAGAGCAATTCAGTTCGATGCCTGCTTCAATGGTCGAGCGGAGATAGTGTACGCACCAATTGCAGCGGTACTCGCTATTTATGCGCGCGAAAATGGGGAAGGTATGGTATTCACTGAAGAAACCAGTAATCCAGGAGATACGGGTAACCCTCCTCCTTCTTCACCGCCGCCGCGTGTAAGACCAGGAACTCCACCAAAGTTATCGATCGTTAAGTAGTATGGGATCGCCGAACCTGATCGGCTGGCGAGAGTGGGTCTCGCTCCCTGAATTTGGTATACACCGTATTAAAGCAAAGATAGACACGGGCGCGCGTACCTCAGCTTTGCATGCTTTTTGTGTAAAAATAATAGAAGGAGCTTCTCAGAAAAAAAAGGTTTGTTTTATCATGCGTCCTTATTCTCGGTGTTTTCCTCAAAAAAAAGTGAAATGCACAGCTGAACTAGTCGATATACGTGAAGTTACCGATTCCGGGGGACATAAGGAACGTCGTTGTGTTATTAGGACACCTATTATTATAGGCCAACAACATTGGTCAATCGAGATCACCTTAACCAGTCGAGACAACATGCGATTTAAAATGCTGCTGGGACGAACGGCGTTACGGGGACGTTTTATCGTTGAACCTAGCCGTTCCTACCTTATCAAATAAAAGTAAAAATTAATGCTATGAAAATTGCTATCCTTTCCCGTCGCGCACAGCTTTATTCTACACGTCGTTTAGAAGAAGAGGCAAAGAAACGAGGACATCAAGTTAAGATCATCGACACATTACGCTGCTACATGAATATCACCAGCAAGAACCCGTCTATCCACTACAAAGGAAAAATACTTGATACATTTGATGCAGTCATTCCCCGCATTGGCGCATCCATTACCTTTTACGGCGCTGCTTTAGTAAGGCAATTTGAAACCATGGGCGTTTTTGTTGCCAATGATTCCATTGCCATCACTCGCGCACAAGATAAATTAAGGTCACTGCAGCTTTTGTCGCGCAAAGGAGTCGGCTTACCTATCACAGGATTTGCTTACTCTCCTGATGACATTCAAGATCTCATCAGCATGGTAGGTGGTCCTCCTTTAGTCATTAAAATTTTAGAAGGAACTCGAGGAATCGGTGTCGTATTAGCAGAAACACAACAGGCCGCAACCAGTGTCATTGAAGCTTTCTTGGATCTACAATCCCAGATTATGGTACAGGAGTATGTAAAGGAAGCTAAATCAGCCGATATTCGCTGCTTTGTCGTCGATGGGAAGGTTATTGCTGCGATGGAGCGTCGAGCAAAAATTGGCGACTTTCGCTCTAATATTCATCGTGGGGGAACGACTCACCTGGCTAAACTGGCTGATGAAGAGCGCCTAACTGCCATTCACGCTACTAAAATAATTGGTTTGCATGTTGCTGGAGTTGACTTACTACGTTCCAATCGGGGACCATTGGTGATGGAAGTAAATTCGTCTCCTGGATTAGAAGGTATAGAAAAAGCCACCAAAAAAAATATAGCAGAAATTATTATTAAATTTATCGAAAAAAAAAGCCGAAAACATCACACGCTATAGACGGATAGCGTTGCTTCCTCTTAATTTGTTGAAATTATTTTGAAAGAAAAAATTAGCACCATTAAATTTGAAGATTTTAAATCTCTATTAATTCCCCGCCTCCGTGATGCACATAAAGGGTTATTTGGGCATACTTTAATTATCGGTGGAAATAACGGTATGGGGGGTGCTGTTTGTTTGGCAGGAGTAGCTGCTTTACGTGTTGGTGCAGGTTTAGTCAGCGTTGCCACAAAAAAAGAACATATCAGCGCTATCATTAGTCAATGTCCTGAAATAATGGCTCATGCTGTTACAAAAGCGAAGAATTTAAATGCATTACTTCGGAAAGCGACAGTCCTTATAGTAGGGGTGGGATTAGGGCAAACGTATTGGTCCAAGCAATTATTAAAGCAGGTTCTTCGTTCTTCTCAACCCAAAATAATGGATGCTGATGCTATAAATTTATTAGCACAACAGCCAAGTATTTCAGACAAATGGATATTAACTCCCCACCCCGGTGAAGCTGCCCGCTTATTGCATTGTAGCCTACAAGCTATTCAAGCTAACCGTATTCATGCTGTGCAAGAATTACAATATAAATATGGTGGAGTTGTGGTCTTAAAAGGATCAGGAAGTCTCGTATGTACTGAAAATTCATTGAGCATTTGTAAAGCGGGTAATCCAGGTATGGCTAGTGGCGGGATGGGAGATGTATTGAGTGGGATCATTGGTGGGCTACTTGCACAGCAGTTTACTCTACGACAAGCGGCTGAATTAGGTGTTTATCTACATGCTACAGCAGGTGATTTAGTAGCCATGCAAAAAGGAGAGCGGGGAATGATCGCTAGTGATCTGATGGATTTTTTAAGCAAACTTGTTAATCCATAGTAATTTTATCATTTTAGGACAGACGGGCTCTTTTTTTGGGCAGTGTTTCGTCGTTCTCGGTGTTCTCGGCTTACCTCTTCGATGCAACAGGAAAAAATGCATGCTTAAATGAAAGATCCTCTGTAGCGGGAGGATTTTGTTTAGCATGGAGTATGCGTATCAAACAACTGACATGCAGCTTCTAAATTAATTTTGGACATCATATCCACCTGGTCAATAAAATTTACTTCCATCTATCGGTAGCCACACACACAGCGGGGCTGATAAGGCCTCATTATCCTAAAAAATCTCCAAATTGGCTTTTCAGTAAATAGTTTTATTATATTTTTTGTGCAAAAAATAGGCAAAATACGTTAAAGAGGCAAGATACGTTATCGGGTAACTTTTTGGTTTAGTAGACTTTAGTACTACGCAGTTTG
>JABDBU010000030.1 GCA_013288455.1 Gammaproteobacteria bacterium
AGAGCAAAATTCGCTATCTCCTGCTGGAGAACCGTCTATTGACTCGATCAAGGCAGAACCTGGTAATGATCTGGAGTATACAGCAATTTTTGAAGTATACCCGCAGGTTTCGGTGTCCAGCTTGAAGGGTGTTACGTTGGAGAAACTCCAAGTCAATATTACAGAAGCAGATGTTGACTTAGTTTTAGAGCAGGTGCGCTATCAGCACGCTGATTGGATCGAAGTACCCCGTAAGGCACAGCATGGCGATAAGGTTTGTTTTGATATTATTTTTTCTGAAAAGGAAATAAAAAAAGACATAACGTTAATACTGAAAGAAAGTGACATACCCAAGGGAGAGGTACCCAAGGGGTTGTCTGTCCTTTTTGGTAGTACAGTTGGCGAAGTTTTGTCTACACTATTCATTAATGATGAAAAAGCTTCGGCCTCAGATCAAGTTATTGCAGCGATGATTACAGTTAAAAAGGTTGCGGAGCCTAGGTTAGCCGAGCTAGATGATGCGTTTGCAAATCGTTTAGGTGTACAAGAGGAAGGAGGTATGGAAGCTTTGCGCATACAAATACGCCAATTTATGCAAGCTGACTTAGATCGTACCTTGCGCGAAAGATTAAAAAAGCAGGTAATTGAGCAGTTACTTGCTAAAAATTCTATCGATACTTTGCCTCAAATTTTACTCGATCGAGAATTTCAGCATTTGAAATCTGTGCTGCAGGAGCAAGCAAGACGACAGTCGTCAAACACAACAACAGAACCTTTGCCAGAAGGGACAATAAAGGAGTTACAACAAGAAGCGGAGCGACGTGTGAAATTTGGTCTGTTATGCGACACGATTATTAAGCAGCGTCAGTTGCAAATGGATGAATCGCGTGTACAACAAAAAATCGAACAGCTGGGGAATTTTTATCAACAGGAACAAGTGGTGCGAGATAAAATTTACAGCGATAAAAATATATTACGTGGTCTTCACGCTCAGGTCTTGGAAGATCAGGTCATCGACGAATTGTTACAGCAAGTAGAGTTCATCGAAAGATCAGCGGATTACGTGGAAGTAATGGGTTTTGATCAAAAAATAAAAGTGAAGTGCATGGAAGAGGTCATAGCTTGATGGCTGGCACGCGATCACAAATCAATTTATAGAGGTGCCTACATCGTGTCATCAAAATTTTCTCAACAAGTATCGAGTTCACTGTTAGTCCCTATGGTGGTTGAACAAACTGGCAGAGGTGAACGGGCTTATGATATTTACTCTCGCTTGTTAAAGGATCGTATTATTTTTGTGGTAGGTCCTATTGAAGACCATATGGCCAATTTAATCATTGCCCAGATGCTTTTTTTAGAATCCGAAAATCCTGATAAAGATGTTTTTCTTTATATTAACTCACCAGGAGGCGTAGTGACCTCAGGTCTGGCTATTTACGATACTATGCAGTTTATCAGACCCGATGTCAGTACCATGTGTGTCGGTCAAGCAGCGAGTGCGGCGGCCTTATTATTGTGCGGAGGAGCGAAAGGGAAGCGTCATTGTCTTCCACACGCACGTATGATGATCCATCAGCCTTTGGGTGGATATCAGGGTCAGGCAACGGATATTGAGATCCATACTCGAGAAATGTTACTCGTTCGAAAAAGAATTAATGGCATCATGGCTAGCCATACCGGAAAGGATGAGACTCAAATTTTGCGTGATACCGATCGGGATAACTTTATGGATGCGCAGCAGGCAATTGATTACGGGTTAATCGATACTGTTTTTACAACCCGTGCTGAGGTTGGTCAAATTAAAGAAATGGCGACAGCTTCTTCGGTTTAATGAGTGGAGGTGCCCTCCTTGTAAAGGTTGGGGGGGTTGTTTAGCTTGTTGTTTAAGATAAATAATAGTTTACTGAGGTATAAATTATGGGTGGTAATTCAATAAATGATAAAACCTCGGGTCCTCTTCATTGCTCGTTTTGTGGAAAAAGCCAAGATGAGGTGCCGAAATTAATTGCTGGGCCTTCCATCTTCATCTGTAACGAGTGTGTGCAGCTTTGCAGCGACATTCTGCAAGAAGAATGTCAGCAAGAAGCGCCACGTCAAGATGGTTCGCTGCCCATTCCTAGGCCCATTGAAATTCATGAAGTATTCGATCGATATGTGATAGGTCAGGAATATGCTAAAAAAGTGTTATCAGTGGCGGCTTACAATCACTGTAAGCGTCTGGATTCGAGCAAAAAAACGAGACTGCATGCTGTCAGTACACAGGATGATACAGAAATCAGCAAAAGTAATGTTTTATTAATTGGCCCCACAGGCAGCGGTAAGACTTTGTTTGCAAAAACGTTAGCAAATTTTCTGAATTTGCCTTTTACCATTGCCGATGCAACGACGTTGACTGAAGCTGGTTATGTCGGGCAGGATATTGAAAGTCTTCCTCAACAATTGTTACAGGCAGCCAATGGAAATGTTGAAAATGCACAGCGCGGGATCATTTATCTCGATGAAGTTGATAAACTTAGTAGACGATCTGAAAATCCTTCTATTACACGAGATGTTTCAGGCGAAGGAGTGCAGCAGGGCTTACTAAAGTTGCTGGAAGGTACGGTTATTTCTGTCCCATTACAAGGGGGGCGTAAACATCCCAATCAAGAAACGGTGCAATTTGATACGAGCAATGTTTTGTTTATTTGTGGTGGTACTTTTTCAGGCTTAGAAAAAATAATTCGTGAACGCACGGAGCGAACCGGTATTGGATTTTCTGCTGATATACGTAGCAAAGAAGACAAAAGCCTTAACGGGGCTTTGTTGCGTCGCCTGGAATCCGGAGATTTGGTTAAATATGGCCTTATTCCTGAGTTAGTGGGTCGTCTCCCTGTGATTGCAACTTTAGAAGAGCTCGATGAAACCATGCTAACTCGGATTTTGAAGGAGCCAAAGAATGCTTTAGTGAAGCAATATGTAAAATTATTCAAAATGGATGGTGTAGACCTAGAGTTTCGTGAAGACGCATTACAGGTTGTTGCAAGTAAGGCTTTGGAGAAAAAAACGGGTGCAAGAGGTTTACGTGCAATTTTAGAAAGGGTTCTATTAGGTGTTATGTATGAATTACCCTCTATGCATAATGTAAGTAAGGTAGTTATCGAGGCAGCTACGGTAAGTAAGGGCGCTAAGCCCTTGTTGATTTACAAAAAAGAAAAAGACGTAGAAATTGAGAGTGAGGAAATGGTGGCAGGTAACGAGTAGGCAGCTCTGAGCTCTGCTGGCTTGACCTATTACCTGAGAAGTAGCATGGCAAGAAGGGCATTGAATTTATGGGAAAGCAAATTATGAGTGCAGATGCTACATCCTTATACAGGCTTCCGCTGCTCCCATTACGGGACGTCGTCGTTTATCCTCACATGGTAATTCCGCTTTTTGTCGGGCGAAAGCAATCTATCAAAGCGCTGGAAGCGGCGATGCTGGCTACGGGCACTGATGAAAAAATTCTACTTATTGCGCAGAAAAATCCTGCGGAAGACAATCCTAGCATCGATGGCTTTTATCAAGTTGGCACCATTGCTAGCATTTTGCAACTTTTAAAATTACCTGATGGAACGGTTAAGGTGCTTGTTGAAGGCTCTAAGCGTGGTCATGTTAGGCAATTTTTTGCTGAAAAGGATTATAATAGTGCAGATGTTGCCGTGGTGGAAATGCCCACAACTGAGCTTGATCAAGAGGTAGAAGCGCTGACACGCACCATTCTCTCTCAGTTTGAACAGTACGTTAAGTTAAATAGAAAGGTTCCGTTAGAGATCTTAAGTACGCTATCGAGTATCGACAATCCCGGCCGTTTAGCAGATATGATAGCCGCCCATCTTGCACTGAAAATTCGAGAAAAACAGGAAATTTTAGAAATATTCCCGTTAAAGGCGCGCTTAGAGAGACTGTTGGCTTTTCTTGAAAGCGAGATCGATTTGTTGCAAATGCAAAAGCGAATTCGTGGACGCGTTAAAAAGCAAATGGAGAAGAGCCAGCGTGAGTATTATCTCAATGAACAAGTGAAAGCTATTCAAAGAGAGTTAGGTGAATCGCAAGGTGTTGGGAATGAGCTAGAAGATATTGCTAAGCGCATTGAAAAGGCAAAAATGCCAAAAGAAGCAAAGGAAAAGGCTCTATCTGAACTCAGTAAGCTGAAGTCCATGTCGCCTATGGCAGCCGAGGCGACGGTAAGTCGCAATTATCTCGATTGGCTCGTATCAGTTCCTTGGAGTAAGCGCAGCAAGGTTGTCTACGACTTGGATAGAGCGCAGCAGATACTCCAGGAAGCACACTATGGATTGGAGAAGGTTAAGGAGCGAATTATTGAGTTTTTAGCAGTACATCAGCGCGTTAAGAAATTAAAAGGTCCGATTCTTTGTTTAGTCGGGCCACCTGGTGTTGGAAAAACTTCCCTCGGTCAATCGATTGCCAAGGCAATAGGGCGTGAATTTTGTCGTGTTTCATTAGGGGGCGTGCGTGATGATGCGGACATTCGTGGCCATCGGCGTACCTATATTGGCTCGATGCCGGGTCGGATCATGCAAAAAATGTCAAAAGTGGGTGTTAAAAATCCGTTATTTATGCTCGACGAGATCGACAAGATGGCCATGGATTTTCGTGGTGATCCTGCAGCAGCCTTACTCGAAGTATTGGATCCAGAACAGAATTATGCCTTTGATGATCATTACTTAGAAGTTGGTTACGATCTGTCTGAAGTGTTGTTTATAGCGACAGCCAATACTTTAAACATCCCACCGGCTCTGCTGGATCGTTTAGAGGTGATACGTATCCCTGGCTACACAGAGGATGAAAAAATTAGCATAGCCACACAACATTTATTACCCAAGCAACTGAAGCAAAACGGACTAAAGACAACATCAAAGAACAAAGAATTGCATCTACTCACGGGGTCGATTCAAAAAATCATCCGTTACTATACGCGTGAGGCTGGCGTGCGTAGTCTTGAGCGGGAAATTGCTAAAATCTGCCGTAAAGTGGTTACCGAAATAGCTAGAAAACCGGATTTACACTCCGTGGAGGTCACGGAGAAAAATTTGGAGAAATATTTAGGCGTTAGACGTTTTCGTTATGGTCTCGTTGAGCAACATGATCAAGTGGGGCAGGTCAGTGGTTTAGCATGGACAGAAGTAGGTGGTGATTTATTGACTATTGAAGCAGCGGTTGTGCCAGGAAAAGGAAAGACCTGTTATACAGGTCATTTGGGAGAGGTCATGCAAGAATCTATTCAGGCGGCGCTGACAGTGGTTCGTAGTCGTGCTGAAGTTTTGGGAATTCCCATTAATTTTTATGAAAAAAAGGATATTCACGTTCATGTTCCAGAGGGTGCTACACCGAAAGATGGGCCCAGTGCTGGCATTGGCATGTGTACTGCACTGGTCTCTGCTATTACAAAAAATCCTGTGCGTGCCGATGTAGCGATGACCGGTGAAATTACCTTACGTGGTGAAGTGTTGCCTATTGGTGGCTTAAAAGAAAAACTACTGGCTGCCCTCCGAGGGGGTATTCGTGAAGTTATTATTCCTGAAGAAAATAAGCGTGATCTCAAAGAGATTCCTCAAAATATCAAGAAGGGATTAGTCATTCACCCCGTGCGATGGATCGATCAAGTCCTTGATATTGCATTACAGCAGCCGACCAAGCCAATTCCCCACACTAAATCTTCGTTAACGCGGGAAAAAAAAAGCTTAGCGTCTATTAATAAGCTCGTTGGTAAAAAAATACAGCCGAAGATTTTTCCAGAAAATCCCCGCTGATGAACGATGGGCCGCAATTTTGTTGACAGACGATTCTTGCAATTGATATAAACGGTTCCACGCATAGTGATGGGATAAGATGCTGGGTATGGTGTGAAATAAGATGCTGGAAATTGAATCTAAAGGTATGGGCCTAATTTTTTTACTGATGTGAGGGTATATGAATAAATCAGATTTAATTGACGTAATCGTGAAAGCAACACAGGTTTCTAAAAATGTCGCTGAAAAAACTCTAAATGATATCTTGGAATCGATTACGCATGCGTTGAAAAAAGGAGAAACTGTCTCTTTGATCGGCTTTGGAACGTTTTCTGTACGTCACCGTAAGGCACGGAAGGGACGTAATCCTAAAACAGGATCCGCTTTATTGATTGCAGCGAGTCAAGTGGCTGGATTTAAAGCCGGTAAATTGCTTAAGGAGGCCGTGCAAAAAGAGTAGTAATATTTTTTTAATCGGTTTAGAATGGCGTCCTTTTCAACGGGGTGCTTAGCTCAGTTGGTAGAGCATCGCCCTTACAAGGCGAGGGTCGTAGGTTCGAGACCTACAGCACCCACCACCTAGTTTAATGCGGGAGTGGTAGTTCAGCTGGTTAGAATACCGGCCTGTCACGCCGGGGGTCGCGGGTTCGAGTCCCGTCCACTCCGCCAGTTATTTTTGTAGACCCTTGATGCAGAGCGAGCCTAGTAATTTATATCTGTGATGAATTCCATACTTTCAGATGTTATTTCTTTGGCAAAACAAGCTGGTCAGCAAATTCTTAGCCAGTATCATACGGATGTTAGGTTTGCGTATAAAGCAGACCATTCACTCGTCACGGCGGCTGATTTAGCAGCACATACACTTATTTGCAACGGTTTAAACCAATTAACTCCTGAAATACCCATTCTTTCAGAAGAATTAAGTAGTCCTGAGTTTGAGGAACGAAGACATTGGCAGCGTTACTGGCTTGTTGATCCGCTGGATGGTACACGAGAGTTTTTGGAAAAAAATGGAGAATTTACGGTAAATATTGCTTTGATTGAAGGAAATTCACCCATATTTGGGGTAGTGTATGCGCCCGTATTTGATTTTTGTTATTTTGCGCAAAATAACAGTGGTGCTTTTAAACAGATCATGCAACAGTCGCCGCAACCTTTGCATACTCGCCGATGGAAAGAAGGTTTTCCCGTCACGATGGCGATCAGTCGTCGACACGGTGTAGAAGCATTAAATAATTTTTTTGCACAGTTTTCCGCATTAAGCATCATTCGCTGTGGTAGTGCACTAAAATTTTGCTGGTTAGCGGAGGGATTCGCCGATCTGTATCCGCGCTTTAGTACTACGTGTCAATGGGATACGGCGGCGGGCCAGTGCATATTACAGGAAGCAGGTGGCACAATCATCGATAACCAGGGCGAAGTATTGCGTTACAATACCAATGCCTCTCTTTGTCAAGCTGCGTTTTTAGCAGTAGGGGATAGGGCTAACCATTGGTCAAGTTATTTGGATCAAAGTCGTCATATTTTTTAAGAGGTACTTATGCTAAATGCATCCATCAAGGTCGCTGTGACAGGTGCAGCAGGACAGATAGGCTATGCCTTATTGTTTCGTATTGCCTCGGGTCAGATGTTTGGTCTAGATCAACCGGTGGAACTGCAGTTGTTAGAGTTGGAACAAAGTCTACCTATACTCCATGGTATTGTGATGGAATTAGAGGACTGTGCATTTCCTCTATTGAAAAAAATCACTTGTACTAGCCAGCTGAATGAGGTAATGAAAGATGTTAACTGGGCTATTTTAGTTGGTTCTGTACCGCGCAAAGCGGGCATGGAACGTGCCGATTTGTTAAGTGTAAATGGGCGTATTTTTGCGACACAAGGCAAAGCGATTAACAATCATGCCGCCAAGGATATTCGGATTTTTGTTGTAGGTAATCCTTGCAACACAAATTGTCTGATTACTATGCAACATGCGCCAGAAGTTCCCAAGGATCGTTTTTTTGCGATGACCTTGCTGGACGAAAACCGTGCACGCACACAACTTGCCAAAAAAGCAGGTGTGTCAGTCATGGAAATCAGTGAAATGGCTGTTTGGGGCAATCATTCTTCTACACAATATCCTGATTTCTATCATGCAAAAATTTCTGGTAAACCTGTGATAGAGGTTATCATGGACGAACATTGGTTAGAAAATGATTTTGTTTCTTTGGTGCAAAAACGTGGAGCGGCTGTTATCAAAGCACGAGGTGCGTCATCAGCTGCATCGGCTGCTAATGCGGTAGTTGGCAGCATCCATCACCTAACCCATGATACTTCATTAAACGATTATTTCTCAGTGGCTTCCTGTTCACGTGGAGACTATGATATCGATGAAAATTTGATATTTTCATTTCCAAGTAGAGTCAATCATGGCAGATTACACATCGTTAAGCACCTGCAGCACAATATGTTTGGCCAGCAAAGTTTACAGCGAACCTTGGAGGAGTTACGTGCAGAAAGGGATGAAGTAAAAAAATTGGGATTTATTAAATAACTAATCGTCCCTAAAAAATTATATTTCAATACTCTGCAAAGTACAAAAAATCGAAAAATTATATACCCATAGTACTTGAAGTTGCGAATGCGCAACTTCAAGTACGAGCGATATATACGCTTACAGCGATTTTTATAGCGACACGGAACAACGTGTTGCAAAGGTAGACTGTGTATCATCTAAACTTGAATTCTGTGATGCACTATCTGTTTTATTCCTTTCTAGATCAGGAGAAAATAAGTAAGATTGCGGATGACAACGAGGTTTATGACTACCTATGTTTTGCTTTAGTTGAGCGCTGATGCTAGTACTACAAGCAAAAAATTTACCACTACATTCCTGTAAATCTTGTAGCCCACGTTCCTCATTAAAAAAAACTGATATTTCTTTATAATTACTTGCAATCACATATAAAGGCATATGAATTTTCTGCGTTGAATGCAAGGTATGATGACGTTTCTGCTTTTTAGCAGAAGCTTTTTGTAAACTTTCTTGCATAGTTTTAGTAATATTTT
>JABDBU010000031.1 GCA_013288455.1 Gammaproteobacteria bacterium
ATTGATGTTAAATTTGGAAAAGCTTAGCAAAAAATATACGCTTGTTCTTCCATTGCATCCTCGAACACGAGATGCAATGAAAAGATACGGAATAATATTCACATCGCTATCTACACTAAAATTAATTGAACCGGTTGGCTACCTAACAATGAGCATGTTGGAAAAAAATGCTGCTATAATTATTACTGATTCAGGAGGGGTTCAAAAGGAGGCATATTTTCATGGAGTTCCTTGCATTACGATACGTGATACAACAGAATGGCCGGAATTAATTGATGAAGGATGGAATTGTTTATGTTCTAGTCTTGAATTTGATTTATTGTTGTATAAGGTAGAACGCATGGTTCAAAAAACAGGTGAGCGGCCTCAGCTTTATGGAAATGGAAATGCTGCTGTACAAATTGTAAAACACCTGTACAATTTTATAATAACGTGATATTCATTAAAGCCGCTGTTTTGTAGGTTTGCCGCACAAACTAAGGTAGCGCAGGACGAATGTTTAAAAAGGAATTGATTACGAGGCTTAAGGAGCGTAGAGCAGTACTGGGCATCGTGGGGATGGGGTATGTTGGTTTGCCACTGGCGTTACGTTTTTCTGATGTTGGTTTTCAAGTCATAGGATTTGATATCGATACAGAACGAGTCGATATGATAAATCGTGGCGAAAGTTATATTCGTCACATCCCAAAAGATAGACTAGTCTTAGCAAAGCAGCATGGATTTAGGGCGACCGTAAATTATGCGGAAATAACTGCAACGGATGCATTAATTTTGTGTTTACCAACTCCACTCAATAAATATCGGGAACCTGATTTAAGCTATGTATTAGGGGGTATGGAGGCCTTGCTCCCTTATCTACACCAGGGTCAAATCCTTTCTTTAGAAAGTACCACGTATCCAGGAACCACGGAAGAAGAACTGAAGCCGCGTATTGAACGGGCCGGTTTTAAGGTAGGAGTGGATTTTTTTCTTGTTTTTTCCCCGGAACGCGAGGACCCTGCTAACCAAAGCTTTCAGGCAGCAACCATTCCTAAGGTGTGCGGTGGCATTACACCGGACTGTTTGTTGGTAGGTGAGGCGCTGTACGAGCAGGTAGTGTTGCGTGTCGTTAAAGTGAGTTCGACACGTACAGCAGAAATTACTAAATTATTAGAAAATATTCACCGTGCCGTCAATATTGGCTTAATGAATGAACTTAAACATCTTGCTTATGAGATGGATATTGATATTTTTGAAGTTATTCATGCCGCTGCTACAAAACCGTTTGGTTTTGTTCCCTATTATCCAGGTCCTGGTATTGGCGGCCATTGTATTCCTGTGGATCCATTTTATCTAACCTGGAAAGCGCGCGAATTTGGCATCCATACTCGCTTTATAGAGCTAGCAGGTCAAATCAATAGCAGTATGCCAGCTTGGGTTATTCGACGCTTAACAGCTGCTTTAAATCGTCACGGAAAGCCTATCCAAAATAGTAAAATTCTACTGTTGGGACTAGCGTATAAGATAGATGTCGATGACATTCGCCAATCTCCCTCCCTTGACTTAATTAATCTGTTGTTAAAATCTGGTGCAAAGGTTGATTACTCAGATCCGTTTGTTCCTAAGTTGGGTCATTATCACGGTAAAAACTATGATATGGAAAGTATAGAGTTAACGCCAGAATGTATTGGAAAATATGATGCATTGTTATTGGCGACTTGTCACACAGCTTTTGATTACGAAATGATCCGTGAGTATGCGCAATTAATCATAGATACACGAGGTAAATTTCACGATATTAATATAGATACTATTATTAAAGCATAGATAATTTATGACGTTTTTTGAAAAAATTCATGGATAAACTTACTAAAATCGCTATTGTTGGCCTAGGTGCTGTATCAAAAAAGCACATCGCTGCTGTACGGAAATTTTCCACTGCGCTACAGTTAGTTGCGGTTGTCGATTCCAGAGCTGACCTTGTTAATAAAGTGAGCCAAGATCTAGGAGTGGCTGGGTTTGAGCAATTGGAGAAAATGTTTGAAGATACGGAAGTAGATATTGTCGTGCTTTGCACGCCTAACTGGTTACATGCACAACAGACCATACTGTGCATCAAGCATGCCAAACATGTTGTGGTAGAAAAACCCATAGCAGTTGCATGGAATGATGGTTTAGCGGTGCAAAAAGCTGTGAAAAATTCAAAATTAAATTTATGGATCGTACAGCAACATCGTGTTAATCCGGTTTTAAAATTATTGAAGCAAACGATTGATGCAAAAAATTTTGGACGGATTTTTCAAGTCAATATCAATGTTTTTTGGACTAGACTGCAAGCATACTATGATGCGGCTGCTTGGCGTGGATCCCGTATCATGGATGGTGGCGCATTAATGAATCAAGCCAGTCACACAGTCGATCTATTGCACTGGTTATTCGGTCCTGTGCAGACAATACAAGCGATGTGGGCAACTCAAGCGAGGCAAATAGAAACAGAGGATAGTTGTGTATTGAATATACGTTGGAAGCAGGGAACGTTAGGGTCTATGAATATCAGTACCTTGGTTTATCCAAGGAATCTAGAGACCTCTATTACCGTCATAGGTGAAAAAGGTACGGTGAAATTAACTGGTTTAGCCAGTCATGAAATTAGCCATTGGGAATTTGCTGATTTTACCATCGATGCAGAGGAGATCAGGAAAATTAACCAACAGGCAGCACAGTTTGTGGAGCAGAGCCACTATCATTATTACGCTAATTTGATCGAAGAAATAACGAGCAAGACTAGCTTTTTGCCAGATGTTACGGAGGGATTAAAGACACTGGAGATTTTAATCGCGGCTCAGCAAGCAGCTATGACGGAAGTGACCGTACAATTGCCGTTAATGATAGAAACTGACGCGTGCATCAGGGATACACTATACATTTCGTAAAATGCATTATTACAAGCATGAAACCGCTATTGTGGATGAAGGTGCACAGATTGGCTTGAATTCAGCAATTTGGCATTGGACGCATGTTTCTGCGGGTGCCCGAATAGGAAGTGATTGTTCATTGGGTCAAAATGTGTTCATAGGAAATGCCGTTGTTATTGGTAACAAAGTAAAAATCCAAAACAACGTATCTGTTTATGATAGTGTCACGTTAGAGGAAGGCGTATTTTGTGGGCCTAGTATGGTTTTTACCAATGTTTACAATCCACGCGCTGTCATCGATCGTAAGCGCGAATACCGAGGCACTATGGTGAGAAAAGGAGCGACCTTGGGGGCTAACTGCACCATTATTTGTGGAGTAGAGATTGGCAGATATGCGTTTATTGGAGCGGGAAGCGTAATCAATCGCCAGGTACCGGATTATGCCTTAGTAGTGGGTGTACCGGGGCGTCAAATAGGTTGGATGAGTGAGCATGGTCAACGTTTGGACTTGCCTCTACGGGGGCATGCCGATGTACTGTGCCAACATACCGGCCAGTGTTATCGGTTGATCGATAATCAATTGATTTTTTTAGCAGAAAATGGTGTATCGCGTTAATGGGAAAAATATGTTATCGCTTGATTTAAATAAGCAATACCAGAGGATTAAGGAAAAAGTAGATAAACGGTTGCAAAAGGTCATTGACGAAGGTCAGTTTATTTTGGGGCCGGAGGTCGACGAATTAGAAAAACAGCTTACGTCATTCGTAGGAGTTAAGCATTGTGTCAGCGTTGGTAATGGTACTGATGCGCTAATGATGGCATTGATGGCATTAAATGTACAACACGGAGATGAAGTCATTACCACGGCTTTTACCTTTGCTGCACCAGCAGAAGCGATTTGCTTGATCGGTGCAATACCGGTGTTCGTTGACATTGATCCTAGTACCTACACCATGGATCCAGATGGTATTGAGCTTGCTATTACAGATAAAACAAAAGCCATTCTCGTCGTCAGCTTATTTGGCCAGTGTGCTGATTTTGATAGGATAAATCGACTGGCAGGTGAAAAAGGAATTCCAGTCATCGAAGATGCAGCACAGAGCTTTGGTGCCACTTACCAAGGGCGTTATTCTTGTAATTTGTCTAATATAGCTTGTACCAGTTTTTTTCCGTCAAAACCGTTAGCTTGTTATGGAGACGGTGGAGCTTGTTTTACAGATGATCCTGTTTTAGCGGCCAGGCTAAGACAAATTCGGGCACATGGGCAAACGGATCGTTATCAGCACGTTTCACTAGGTATGAATAGTCGCTTAGATACTTTGCAAGCAGCTGTTTTATTAGAAAAATTAACTATTTTTCCCGAAGAAATTGTGTGGCGTAATGAACTAGCTTTGGCTTATGGAGCGTCATTGAATGATGAGATAAAAGCACCAGTCGTTCGCTTCGATAATACTTGTGTTTTTGCCCAGTATACGGTAGAGGTTGCTAAACGGGATGAATTAAAAAATTTTTTAAAAACACGACAGATCCCTGCAGTAATACATTATCCAAAACCTTTATATCAGCAGCTGGCTTTTCGGGATCGCTGTAAAATTGTTGGTAGTATGCAACACACGGAATATGCAGTTTCCTGTGTGCTAAGTTTACCCATACATTCCTATATGGAAAAACAGGAAATTCGCTGCATTGTGGATGCGATCAATGAATTTTATTTTCCAGTATGCGCTAATTTTTAATTGTTTAACGAGGATTAATGAATGAAGATTTTTATCACTGGAGGCGCGGGATTTATAGGCTCACATTTAGCGGATTGCTTTTTACAGCGAGGCGATCAGGTGCTTGTTATCGATAATTATGCAACAGGACGTCGTGATAATCTCACGCAGCATGCTTGCTTGAGGGTTGTAGAGGGAAGTATTGTGCAAGGATCCTTAGTCCAAGAACTTATGATAGATTACAAACCAGATCTCATTATTCATGCTGCTGCTTCCTACAAAGATTCAGAAAATTGGGAGGAAGATAGTAGAACCAATGTCCTTGGCACAGTCAATGTCATTCAGGCTGCTAAGAAGGCCAGATGTCCACGAATCGTTTACTTTCAAACGGCCTTGTGTTATGGATTGCAACCCAAAGAACAGCCTATTACCTTAGCTCATGTACTTGATTCAGGCAATAGTAGTTATGCCATTACAAAAACGAGTGCAGAACAGTTTATTCAGTTATCGGGTTTAGATACTATTTCATTTCGTTTGGCCAATGCTTATGGTCCACGTAATATTAGTGGACCTTTACCTACTTTTTATCAACGTTTATTAGAAGGAAAATCTTGTTTTGTGATGGATACAAGACGGGATTTTATTTATATCGACGATCTCGTTGATTGTGTTACAAAAGCCATTGATAAGGGCGTGCAAGGAATTTATCATATTTCTTCTGGATCAGATTATTCCATTCAAGAACTGTTTGATGCAACTATAAAAGCTATGTTTGTTGAACTTGTAAATCCAGTAGAACTTCGTTCAAGAAATCCAGACGATGCCTTTACTATCCTTCTTGATCCTAGTCGTACAGAAAATGACTTACAGTGGAAAATTAGTACACCATTACAAGAGGGAATCAAAAAAACTATTCATTATTACCAAAAATATGGCATCACAGAAACCTATACACATTTACAGGGAGTTGAAGGTTAAATGTCATTTTTACAGCTCGATATTGATGAAAAAAATTCAGAATATTGGAATGAATTATGTGGAAGTAGTGCAGCAAAATATTTAGGAATAACTGATTCTTCCAGAGAGTCCATTGAAAAATTTGATAATTGGTATTTTTCTTTTTATCCTTATTTACAGGAAAATTACTTACAATTAGAAAAAATTTTAAACAAAAAAGTTTTAGAAATTGGTTTGGGTTATGGAACAGTTTCTCAATGGCTTGCAAAAAGCGCGCATTCATTTACTGGTATTGATATTGCAGAGGGACCTGTTAATTTTCTTAATCACCGCCTGAAACTTATGAAAAAACCATATAATGCATGTGTTATGTCAGCACATCAGCTAAATTTTCCTGATAATTGTTTTGATTTTGTTGTGTCAATTGGTTGTTTTCATCATACGGGAAATATAAAAAAATGTATTGATGAAGCATATCGCGTACTAGTTCCTGGAGGAATTTTGTTATTTATGTGTTATAACAAGCATTCATTCAGAGAATTTTGTCATCATCCAATTAAAACTTTTTTTTCTTTTTACGAGGAATTTTTAATTTTCGATAATAGTGATAGATTTCGATATGACAAAAACCTTAATGGAAAAGAAGCGCCGTTTACAGAAGCGTCTTCAAAACGTGGGTTAGTGAATTTGTGTGAAAAATTTTCATTCTGTAAAATTAATGTAGAAAATATAGGTGGATCATATAGAAGATTTTTTATAAAGAATTTAGGAAGAATTTTTGGAACTGATCTTTATGTGCAGTGCATAAAGTAGTAATTTATTGTGTTGACTTTTTTTGAAAATAAACGAATTCTCATTGTTGGTGGTGCCGGCTTCATAGGCAGTAATCTATGTAAGAAATTTTTGGAATGCAATATCAAAGAATTGATTGTAGTAGATAATTTATTATCTTCAGAATTGTCGCAATTACCTAAAGATTCTCGTCTTCGTTTTATTTTTGGTTCAATCACCAGTAGCTCCGTATTGCACCGAATTCCAGACGATACTGCATTCGTATTTCATTTGGCAACCTATCACGGAAATCAAAGCTCTATATATGATCCATTAGCAGATCATGAAAATAATACCATGACTTCACTGAAATTATTTAATCATATTAAAGATTTTAAAAAATTAGAAAAGGTTGTCTACGCATCAGCTGGTTGTTCTATTGCTAAAAAAACATTTAATAAAACGCAGGCAACAAGTGAAGAAGAAGTAGTTTCACTTTATTTGGATAGTCCTTATCAAATATCAAAAATATTAGGAGAATTTTATGGAAACTATTTTTTTATGCGTTATAAACTTCCCTTTGTAAAGGCACGTTTCCAAAATGTTTATGGGCCTGGTGAGATTTTAGGTTCTGGTCAGTGGCGAGGTACATTTCACACAATTTGGAGAAATGTGGTTCCTAGCTTTATTTTTAAAGCGCTGAATAAAGAAGCTTTGTTACTTGAAAATCATGGTTTGTCTACGCGAGATTTTATTTATGTAGATGATATTGTTTTTGGTTTAATGTGTTGTGCAAGCATGGGAAAATCTGGTGAATGCTATAATTTAGCTTCAGGACAAGAAACAGAAATTCGTAAACTTGCTGAATTAATCAATCAATTGACTGAAAATAAAACACCAAGCCATTTTAATGTAGCTAGAGACTGGGATCGTTCTGGAAGGCGTTACGGGTGTACGAAAAAAGCAGTAAAAGAATTAAATTTTAAGTCTAAGGTTGATATTACATTAGGTCTTAAATATACCATTGATTGGACTCGTCATCACATTGAGCTCATTAAACGGTGCATCGATCAGCACGCTTACTACGCTGATAATTGAAGATGTTTTAAAGAATAATAGATTCGTATAAATTAGCTTTAGTTTTATGCATATACTGGTTTAGAGGTTAGTATTTTTATGTGTGGTATCGCCGGAATTATCGATTTACAGGAAACATGTGATTTAAAATCCAGTATAGAATCAATGAAATATTCCATAAAGCATCGTGGGCCAGATGGTCATGGAACCTATTGCGACGAAGATTTTAGATTGGCATTTGGTCATCAGCTTTTAAGTATTGTTGATGTGAAAAAAGGGAGACAACCTTTTTTTAGCGAAGACGGTCAGATCGTTTTAGTTTTTAACGGTGAAATTTATAATTATCCAGAATTAAGACATGATCTTATTCAGGAAAAATACCCTATTACTAGAAATTTAGATACCGAAGTTATCATTTATGCTTATAAAAAATGGGGAATAGATTGTTTACAATATTTTCGTGGTATGTTTGCATTTTCTTTATGGGATAAAAAAAATAAGATCCTATTTTGTGCACGTGATCGACTAGGAATTAAGCCTTTTTATTATTTTTTTAATAAACAAAAATTTATTTTTTCTTCTGAAATAAAAGGAATTTTAGCTTCACATAGAGTGCATGCAGAAGTTAATACACGGGCGCTAGAAGACTATTTAACGTTTCAGTTTTGTCTAGGGCAGGAAACTTTATTTAAAAATATCAAAAAAATAGAGCCAGGATATTATTTAATAATTAATTGTCATGATCAAACACTTAGCTTGACATATCAGCAATATTGGGAAATCGACTATAAAACGCCTAATATTTTTGAAAAACCTTATTATATTGATAAATTAAGCAAATTATTAGAGGAATCCATTGCTCTACATATACAGGCAGATGTACCGGTTGGTGCGTATTTATCGGGTGGATTGGATTCAAGTGCAGTGGTTTGCTTGGCCAGTACTAAACTAAAAGAAAAAGGTTCATTTAAAACATTCACCGGTACTTTTTTGGAAGGTGAGCGATACGATGAAAGTGTTTATGCGATGCAAGTAGCAAAATATGTTCAATCTGATCATCATGAAATTGCCATGCATGATACAAATTTATCAGAAATACTTCCTGAATTAATTTATTTTATGGATGAACCTGCGGCGGGTCCGGGGTTACTACCACAGTATGCTGTTTCAAAATTT
>JABDBU010000032.1:0-375 GCA_013288455.1 Gammaproteobacteria bacterium
TGGCAGAAATAGGCGGCGAGCTCTATCTTTACGAGCTTGTTAATAAGACTCCGAGCGCTGCTAACATTGTCGCCTATGCAGATATTGTTCGCGAACGCTCCGTATTACGCCAATTGATTACTATTGGAAGTGAAATTACTGAAAATGCATTCACGCCTGCCGGTCGATCCATCAATGAATTAGTGGATGAAGCAGAACGAAAAGTCTTTCAAATCGGTGATCATGGAGCAAGAGGGAGCGGTCCGCTACGGATTAGCGATTTTTTGGCGCGCGCTGTCGATAGAATTGACATTCTCTTTCACTCTGATCAAGTCGTCACCGGGCTTGCAACGGGATATAAGGACTTAGATGAAATGACATCCGGTTTACAGCCAT
>JABDBU010000032.1:385-1075 GCA_013288455.1 Gammaproteobacteria bacterium
ATCGTTGTAGCGGGTCGCCCGTCTATGGGAAAAACCACATTTGCCATGAATATAGCGGAACACGCAGCCATTCAAGGCAATAAACCTATCCTTGTTTTCAGCATGGAAATGCCAGGACAAGCATTAGCGATGCGTATGATGTCCTCATTGGGACTGATTGATCAACACAAAATTCGCACGGGAAAACTCAGTGATGAGGACTGGCCGCGCGTGACATCAGCAGTCAGCATGTTATCCGAAGCAAAGCTATTCATCGACGACACTCCTGCGCTGAGTCCTGGTGAAATCAGGGCACGCGCTAGGCGTGTTGCAAAAGAGCAAGGTCCCCTCGGATTGATCGTCATTGACTATTTACAGTTAATGCAAGTTCCTGGTTCTAAAGAAAATCGTACTACCGAAATATCGGAAATTTCCCGTTCTTTGAAAGCACTCGCCAAGGAACTCGATGTACCCATCATTGCCCTCTCTCAATTAAATCGAAGTTTAGAACAACGTGGCGACAAGCGACCTATCATGCCAGACTTACGTGATTCAGGTGCTATAGAGCAGGATGCTGATTTAATCATTTTTATCTATCGTGATGAAGTCTATAACGAAGGTAGTCCCGATAAAGGTAGTGCGGAGATTATCATCGCTAAACAACGAAATGGACCAACGGGTAAAGTGCGACTCATTTTTCTGGGCAAATAC
>JABDBU010000032.1:1085-7279 GCA_013288455.1 Gammaproteobacteria bacterium
TTATGCATGAGTCGACCCATCACACTGGAACTTGATTTAGGTGCACTGAACCACAACGTCAAGCAAATACGTAAACTGGCACCACGATCCAAGATATTAGCAATGGTCAAAGCGAACGCTTACGGTCATGGTTTGGTTCCCATCGCTCGTGCTTTAGCAAACTCAGTTGAAGGATTTGGTGTTTCTTGCTCGGAAGAGGCGATCTATCTGCGTCGAGCAGGAATAAAACAGCGCATTGTACTCATGGAGGGCTGCTTCTCTATCTCTGAACTACCATCGCTGCATAGCTATCAACTCGACATCGTGCTGCATAATTCACGACAGCTTCGTTTTCTTACTCAACAATCGTTTGCTAAACCTGTCAATGTGTGGATAAAAATAAACACGGGCATGAACCGACTGGGATTTTCCTATCAAGACTTTCCAGACGTTTGGCAGCAATGTCAGGCTTGTCCTTGGATCAACGTCATGTGTGTCATGACGCACTTTGCTAGTGCCCACAAGCCTACTGAAGCAACGACATTACGACAAATAAAACAATTTGAGCAAACGGTAAAGCATTTAGCCGTTGAAAAAAGCTTAGCAAATTCAGCAGCTATTTTGACTCAACCTAACTACCTGGCTGATTGGATACGCCCAGGATTGATATTATATGGCGTCTCACCTTTTTCAAATACTTGCGGTGTTCAACATGGTTTAAGACCTGTGATGAATCTAAAGTCTGAGATCGTCTCTGTCAATCAACTACAACCTGGCGATAGCGTAGGTTATGGTGAACTGTGGTCTGCACCAGACAGTCGGCGCATTGGTGTAGTTGCTATTGGATACGGGGATGGTTACCCACATCGTGCAAAGAATGGAACACCTGTGTTGGTTAATGAAAAATTGGTCGAACTGATAGGTCAAGTTTCTATGGATATGCTAACGGTCGATCTACATTCTCAACCCGATGCAAAACCTGGCGATCCGGTTAAGTTATGGGGTTCTGGTCTACCGGTAGAACAACTTGCGATACGCACATCCATGTTTCGCTACGAATTGTTATGTGGTATTAATCGAGGCGGGTTAATTCGTATGCACACTAAGGAAAGCAATGATGCAAAAAATGATGCAAAAAAAAATGATTAGCTATTGTCTGAGTTTATTTTTTATCTTGATGAGCATAGCAGGTTGTGCCAGTTTTTCTTCACGTGAATCAAGTTCTGTAGACTCTGATGCTAACGCAAACGTTATTTTTGTCGCCCCAGCTATCGCAACTCGCATGAAAAATGCCGATCGCGACAAGTTGCAGACCTTAGTTGCAACAGCACAAGCTCAGCAGACGGTAGAATGGAAAAATGCTGTCACTGGTGAATGGCTTGAGTTCACCAGTTTAGGAATTTATGTAAACGAACAAGGTCAGGGTTGTAGAAATTATCGCTTATTGCTCAAGCGTAGACTCTTTGCGCATCCCTCCTCCTCCAACTACACTGCTTGCCGTGATAATCATGGCATTTGGCAAGTAACGACACAATGATAAGATAAAAATAGTCATTAGTAAGTGCTTTTTTCTGTAAAAACTGTATGTAACGGCACGTCCCAATCATTTGCTTGAAAGTTTGTTAATTTTTGCCAATCATAAGCAAGCCCGATTAATTGGGGTTTGTTTCTTCTCGGCTCAGACAATAAAAAACTAAAAGTCCTATCATAGTAGCCTCCTCCCATACCCAAACGTTGACCATGCATCGTAAAACCCAGCACAGGCACCAGTACTAAATCCAATGTCCAAGGCTCAATAATAGACTCTGGTGATACAGGTGGCTCCAAAATGTTAAAACGATTGCTTTGTAGGGTCATATCTTCTTCATAAATACTAAAGACTAATTGTTTTTTTCGTAACACAGGTAAATAACAGCGTTTATGACATTTCCACGCTTGTTTAACAAGATTTATTGGATCTATTTCATAATTGATAGGCATATAAGCGGCGATGTTGTGACTTTCTTGAAAAAAATCACACTGCATTAATCGCTCAGTAATTTTTTTTGAAGCAAGCCGTTGGTTGTTAACCGTTAGGTGTGCACGTCGTCGTTGTAATTGCTCTCGCAGTTCTTCTCGGCTCGACGGGTATGCTATCATTTCGAGAACAAGGTTGTTGAGTGCATACTTCCTGTCTGAATAGATGAGAGATGCGCACTATTCGTCGCGCTAGGCGGAGTATCTTCGAATACTATGCTATCTTTCCATGGTTGAAACAATAATCCACTGTTGCCCCCCAGCACCAACCTAACCCTTTTGCTAGCAAGCGAATCGTCGGTAGACGATGAAGCAGTTTTGCCTGAATAATCAACAGCCGCTGTATGGAAAGAGCGTTCTCTTTTTAAAAAATTCAATGGTAAGGAATGATCCTGCGCCTGTGCATCAACATCTGTCTGATGACTTTGCAGTAATTGCAATACTTTGTTAGTAGGAAACTGATTTGCAAAAGATAACGGAGTACGCCCTTGCTTTGTTTTTGCATTGACATCAGCTCCAAAATTCAGCAGCAACTTTATTATCTCTATAGAACAATGATTTTGCACCGCTATGTGTAGCGGAGTGTAATCTTCCTTCGTCTTTGCGTTGACATCAGCGCCTGCCTTTAATAAGGCATTTGCGATGGATAAAGGGCGATGATCAAAATTTTTTAGTGACATCAACAGCCAAGTCATACCATCTTTTCCGTATTGCTTTGCTTTTTCTGGTGTAATCGTATGGATCTGGCTCCAAAAATTCTTAGCTAAATTCCAGAAATACAACGATTGAATGTGGAAGTAATATGCGAATGCTCTGTGAGCATTCGCAGCGGAAACAACTCTAGCTCCCAAAATCCAAGGAAAATAATCACCAAAAACTACGTTTATGTGGCCTACAACTGTATCAAGCACTTTATCTACATTCTGTACATCATTCGCATTCTCTTCCTTTATAAATCCGGCGAAATAACTGAAATGATCAATATAGTATTGAAGTAACCAGCCTTCCTTTCCTTTGCTGCTTTCATAGACAAGCGCAACCGCGTAGCCACGTTGATCAAAAAATAACAACACACAGCGAGGTTGAGGATTGACAACCCACCCCCGCATTCCTGCTCGATAGCCAGTTAACCAGCGCTGCATCTCTTTAGGTTCATCACAGACTGTAGTAAAAGCCAGTATTTGCTGCAATCCCCCTCGTTGATCAGTGATAGACTCACTCTGTGCAAGTGCTGCTGTTGTCGTGACGTCCCGCCGCTGCTGAGACGCATTTTTTGCAAAAAACAACCACGGACAGCTTAACAATAATGCGGCCGCTACCACTCTCTTAGCAAAAGCAATAACCTCTCCATATTTCTCGTCCGAGACTGAATCTGAGGCTATGTATAAATTCGACTGCACACTTTTCCAGAACTTGCAAAATGTGTACAAAATCTCATTAAATTCACAACACATCTCATCATTTAATAACTCATTACTAAAACAAAGCTTGGCAAACTCCATGGCAACACCACCGCTCATTTTATATGGATCCAAACCCAATGCCTGCAGATCCATCACAACTTCTGCTATTGTTTTCATATGGTGTCTTCCTCCTTTTAGTTAGTTGCTTCAATTTTATCACGGCAAATCAGGTTATTCTAAAAATGCGTAGTAAGCATTTACCTGCGCTAAATGTGCATAAGGCCGAAAAGGATGGTAAAATGTGATTGTGTATGCAGGTTTTTTTAAAATTATAGAGGTCGTCCCTATGCAAATTCAGGCCTATCCTCTTGCCTTCGATGATTTTTACCGTGTGTTAAGTCAGGCTGAAGTCGCCGCTTCTCCAGCAGAAATTCATGGTGTGCTTTGCAGCTTTGTGTGCATGGGCCGGAAACTTGATGGTGGTTTTTGGATTGATATTTTACTAAAACGTTTAGGTATGAAACCTAGGTTGGTATTGGGATCACAGGGAGTTGTACTCGGTCTTTATGATGCAACCTGCAGGCAATTGGATGGCCTACAGTCCTTCAAGCTGCTCCTTCCCGATGAACAGCATGAATTAAGGAAGCGCGCTGAAGCGTTAAAGCTTTGGTGTGAGGGCTTTCTATACGGCTTAGGCTGGGCAGGAAGCTTCTTTGATGAAGAAACATCCGATACAGTCTACGAGGCGCTCTTTTGCATTGCGGAAATTGCTAAGCTTAGTTTAGATCAACTAGAAATCACGCAATTGGATGGATTGGCCTGCCAGGAGGCGATCGAGTTTATTACTCGAACGATTCCACTCATCTATGAGGAGTTAAGGCGACATCCCCTGGAAGGGGACACAGGCTCAAAATATTTACACTAGGACACCTTTAATATTTCTAGAGGCATCCACTAGATTTTTTGCAAGATCCTTGTCTACTATCTGATTTTTCTTCTGGCATTTGTCTACGCGCTATGATCGATATTTTTGAGCTGAAACAGCGTCGTCGCCAATTATTAACGGCTGTAAACAGCGATGCTGTTGTTTTTCTCGCATCAGCGCCGAAACAACCCCGCAACGGAGATGTATATTATCCTTATCGTCAAAACAGCGATTTTTATTATCTAACTGCATTTCCTGAACCTGATGCGATCGCACTATTGTTACCGGATGCGCAGGGAGGAAAGTGTATACTCTTCAATCGTCCTCATGATCTCGAAGACAGTATTTGGCATGGTGCATCTATCGGTCAGGAAGGAGCCTGTGAAAAATATGTCGTCGACGATGCGCATCCTATTGACCAATTGGAAGCGTTGTTACCAGATTATATAGCAGATCGTCGTCATTATTACTGGCTAGGAAGCCAGAACTTAGTTCTGTTAAATCGCATTAAAAATGTATTCACTCATTTAACTAAATTGACAATTACAGAAGAGCGTATCATTGATCTCACATCTGTTTTGCATGAAATGCGTCTGAGAAAAAGCTCCAGCGAGCTCGCGTGTTTACGACAGGCAGCAACTATTTCGTCACAAGCGCATCGTTGTGCTATGCGAGCCTGTCGTCCTGGTCTTTATGAATATCAATTGGAGGCCGAACTACTCTATGCTTTTTATCAAGCAGGAAGCCGTGCATGTGCTTATCCTAGCATAGTCGCTAGTGGTAGCAATGCCTGTACCTTACATTACACGGATAACAATCGTATTTTAGCATCCGGTGATTTAGTACTGATCGATGCCGGTTGTGAATATCTATTCTATGCATCGGATATTACTCGATGTTTTCCAGTCAACAGACGGTTTAGCCCTGAGCAAAAAGCAATTTATGATATTGTTTTACAGGCTCAACGAACAGTCATTGCGTTAATAAAACCCGGCATTACGTGGAACAGATTACAAGCATGCTGTACACAAACAATCACTGAAGGCTTGCTTGAATTGGGTTTGTTAAATGGGAAACTATCTTCATTGATCGAGCAAAACGCCTATAAGAAATTTTATATGCACGGCTGCAGTCATTGGCTAGGTCTGGATGTTCACGACGTAGGCAGTTACAAGTGGAATAAAACATGGCGTGCGCTGGAAAAAAATATGGTCTTCACAGTAGAACCAGGCATTTATATTGCAGCCAACACGCCAGGTGTTCCTGAAAAATGGTGGAATATTGGCGTGAGAATTGAAGACGATGTCTGCGTGACAGAAACTTCCTGTGAGGTTTTTTCCGATACACCCAAGGAAATACAGGATATTGAATCGTTGATGCGCTCATGAAAGATTACGATATCCTCGTCATCGGTGCTGGTGTGGTGGGAACTAGTTTGGTTTTAGCCTTAGCTCACTTGCCACTACGCATTGCTTTGGTAGAACAACGAGCATTTGAAAGCGCAGATCCTCCAGCATTAAAAAATAAACCTATCGCATTAAACTACGCTAGCATTCATATTTTACAGACCTTAGTGCCTTGGTCCGCCTTGTCTGTGCATGCCAATCCTATAAAAATGGTACACGTTTCTGAACAGGGTCGTTTTGCTGCTGCTAGAATTAAAGCGAAGGAAATGGGTGTGACAGCATTGGGTTATGTCATTCCGGCCACTCAGCTAAACAAAGTTTGTACTGAAGCATTGCTTCAGCGTGCTACAGTAAGCAAAAATGAAAAATATGGCATAGATTTGTATAATCCAGCGCAGTGTAAAGCATTAACGAAGACGACGAATGGCTGGGAAATTTTGATAACAACGCCGAAAAATAAAACAG
>JABDBU010000033.1 GCA_013288455.1 Gammaproteobacteria bacterium
GGCACTGTAAAAAATAGGGAACATGATGCTAAGCCGTTTTTTTCCGTTGCTGGCATTTTTATGGCGTCAGTAAAATGGATAGGAATTTATTTAGAATTAAGCAAGTATCGCGTCACCAGTTTGATGCTGGTCACCGCGTGGATTGGCATGGAACTCGCCGCTACCACTCCCATTGCTTTTTCAAAGATCTTCTTTTCATTGCTTGGAATAGGCTGCATTGCCTGCGCAGCCGGCGGCATCAACCATCTTTTGGATTTTCGTCTAGACTGTTTGATGGCACGCACAGCACGACGTCCACTCCCTCGTAGACAAGTATCGCCATTACATGTCCTGCTTTTTACTATCATGATCGCTTCCCTAGGAACGCTTACACTAGCATGCTTTGCCAATTCTCTCACAATACGCTTAAGTTTATTGAGCTTAATTGCCTACGCTATCATCTATACACTGTTTTTAAAGCGCATGACTACACAAAATATTGTAATTGGTGGCTTAGCAGGCGCTAGCCCCCCGTTGTTAGGATGGACCGCTATTACCAATCATCTAGACCCTGGCGGATTGTTGTTGGTCTTAATCATTTTTACCTGGACACCAGCTCATTTCTGGTCGTTAGCCATTGCTCGATATGAAGATTATAAAAAAAGTCAGCTTCCTATACTGCCCGTAACACACGGAATTCCATTTACAAAACAACAAATCTTGCTTTATATTCTCTTACTAAGCGGGGTTACCCTACTACCCTTCAGCATCGGCATGAGCGGGCTGTTTTATTTGATCGCAGCGCTGCTATTGAACACTGGATTTCTCATGGCGGCGATTCGCTTAATCAAGCAGACCAAAAACGCAGTGGCAATGAAAGTTTTTCATTATTCGAATTTTTATTTGCTCGTGCTGTTTGTTTGTTTACTGATAGATCATGTTCTAATTTCTAATCAGGAGAATATAGATGGCTTGCCCATTTTCTAAAAATAACGCTTGGTCAATCGTTTTTTTCGCATGCATTGCTCTGGTATTAGGTGTGGGACTCCATGTATGGAATACCCATAAGCCTAGGATGACCCAACCCACTTCTGCTACTCCCTTGAATCAACCGCAGGGACTACCTGCCTTCTCACTCATTGATAGCAGCAATCTCCCTTTTACGAATCGCAGCTTGATAGGCCATTATAGTTTTTTATTCTTTGGCTACACGCATTGTCAGGGTATTTGTCCTATAACGATGACTTTGTTGACCCAGCTGTATGCACAACTGGAAAAACAGAAGCTCCCTTTGCCACAGATCGTGTTTATTACTCTCGATCCTCGGCGTGACACGAAAAATGTTCTAGCTCATTACGTACATGCCTTTCATTCTAGCTTCCAAGGAGTCACAGGATCCTCGAGGGACATTCAGCAATTAAGCAAGCAAATGGGTGTGGTCTATATTAGTGCTCAGCAAAAGAAGGAGAGTAATTATCAGATCGATCATAGTGGAACCTTGTATCTCATTGATCCAGAAGGTAAATTGATCGCCGTCTTCTCCCCACCTCATGATAAAAATGCTATTGCTAAAGATTATCGATCTTTGACGCAGTCGTAAGGCGCTTTCCATTGCGTTCATCATCAATACATATAAAATCATGAAAAAACAACATGTCATTGTAGGTTTATCAGGCGGCGTGGATTCTTCCTTGGCCGCCTTATTGCTTAAAGAACAAGGCTATACAGTGGAAGCGCTGTTTATGAAAAACTGGGAAGAGGATGATACTGAGCAGTATTGCTCTGCAGCTGCAGATGTGGCAGACGCAGAGGACTTTTGTCATCGCTTCTCTATCCCTTTACACACTATCAATTTTGCTGCTGAATATTGGGACCATGTTTTTTCTCATTTTTTACAAGAATATCAGGCGGGACGTACACCAAATCCTGATGTACTTTGTAACAAAGAAATTAAATTTAAAACCTTCCTGACATATGCCTTACAGCGCGGCGCTGATTTCATCGCAACAGGCCACTACGCAAAGAAATGTTTTGCAAGTGACCACTATCAACTACTTAAAAGTGGCGACCAGGACAAGGATCAAACCTATTTCCTTTATACCTTAGGGCAAAAACAGTTAGAAAAAACCTTATTTCCTCTTGCTTCGTTGCGCAAATCTGAGGTAAGAAAGCTCGCAAAACAAGCAGGATTATCTAATCATGATAAAAAGGATAGTACTGGCATCTGTTTTATCGGAGAACGAAACTTTAGGCAATTTTTGAAAAAATACCTACCTGTACAGCCTGGTCTCATTGAAACGCAGGATGGAAAATGTATAGGACAACACGATGGATTGATGTTTTATACCATAGGTCAACGCCAAGGCTTAGGGATTGGTGGCTTAAGGCACAGCGAGTTGACACCTTGGTATGTAGCCGATAAAGCACTTGATCGTAATGCCTTGATCGTTGTACAAGGACATGAGCATCCAGCACTGTATTCACGTGCTCTCATCTGTTCCCAATTACACTGGATCAAAGAGGGACCGCCTGCTTTTTCCTACGGGTGTGCTGCAAAAATTCGATATCGACAACTTGAAACCCCTTGCTACCTGACACCGTTGACAGCAAACCAGCTTCAGGTTGAGTTTGAGCAAGCGCAACGGGCTATCACTCCAGGCCAATCAATTGTATTCTACCAAGGAGAAAATTGCCTAGGAGGAGGCGTCATAGATACGCCGTTACGTCATTAGTCCATTACAGATTTGCGAAATTTTAGAAAAAATTAGCTACTAATGTCGCCCTTCAATGCTGATCACAAACGTTTGATTATTGGTTTAGGCGAAACTGGCCTTTCCTGTGCCCGTTATTTTCATCAACTGCACTTGCCTTTTACACTGTTGGACTCGCGCCTGGATCCACCTCATTTCGCAACCTGTAAACAAGAATTTCCTGATGCCCCTATCTATCTAGGTCCGTTTGAAGCACACCGATTTCAACAAGTTAAAGAATTAATTGTTAGTCCCGGCATTAATCTCAGCGAACCCGTCATTACAGACGCCATCGCTAAAACTGGCGTACGTCCCAAGGGCGATATTGAGTTATTTGCTGGTAAAGCACGAGCCCCCATCATTGCGATCACTGGTACCAATGCAAAGGGAACAGTGACTACCTTGGTGGGTGATATGATCCGCGCTGCGCACTACACTGTCGAGGTCGGCGGAAATATAGGTAAAGCTGCCCTTGATCTGCTACATGCACCTATACCTGATTTTTACGTTTTAGAAATTTCCAGCTTTCAGTTAGAAACTACCTATTCACTCAAGGCCAAGGTGGCAACCGTACTTAACATCAGTCCTGATCACCTGGATCGACATAAAACATTGGAAAACTACGCGCAAACTAAACAGAGTATTTATCAGCATTGTGATATAGCCGTATGGAATCGAGACGATCCCTTGACACGTCCACACTGTTCAGGTGATCCACCCAAAAACATACTCAGTTTTGGCTTAACAAGGAAAAACTCTGATGCATTAGAATTTGGTTTGCGACGAATAAATAACAGCATGTATTTAACACAAGGAGAACAAGGCCTCATCTCTGTTAACCAGCTCTATATCAAGGGACAACATAATTGGGCCAATGCGTTAGCCGCTTTAACGATCGGTTATGCCATTAAGCTTCCATTACCTGCTATGTTAGAAGCATTGTGTCAATTTCAAGGACTACCGCATCGCTGTCAATGGATCAGGGAAGCGCAAGGGGTTGCCTGGTATAACGACTCCAAAGCTACGAATATCGGCGCAACCTTGGCTGCTCTCAATGGCTTAGGTCCTGCCATTCACGGTAAAATTGTTTTAATTGCAGGGGGCTTAGGAAAAGCAGCTGATTTCAATCTACTGAACGCCAGTGTTGCTCGTTACGTTAAAACGGCAATATTGATCGGTCAGGATGCACCCTTGCTAAAACAAGCATTGGAAAAGAGCACTCTAACACAAGCAGCGCGTGATTTACCGTGTGCTGTTTCTATGGCAAAACAAGCGGCAACCCCTGGCGACGTCGTATTATTATCCCCCGCCTGTGCAAGTATGGATATGTTTAACAATTACGTGGAACGCGGTAACATTTTTATGCAGCTAGTATTGGAAGAAGGCTAATATGTCCCAAACTAATTCTCAAGACGAAATTCCTCTTGTTCTGCATGATCGCTATCTGCTTTTTTCGACTTTCATTCTATTGGCCTTTGGATTGTTGATGGTTGCCTCCACCTCAATCGTGATATCAGAACGCCAATACGGACAACCATTTCATTATTTTTTTCATCAATTGTGTTATTTGCTCATCGGCATAGGAGCGGGCGCCGTTATTTTTCAAATAAAAATCAATTACTGGAAACAAATTGGTCTGGCCCTTTTACTCGCAAGTATCGGATTACTTATCCTGGTTTTGTTGCCAGTTATTGGCAAGCAGGTCAATGGCAGTGCGCGTTGGTTAAGCTTCGGTCCCTTTGGTTTACAGGTATCTGAATTTGTGAAACTGGCCATGATCGTGTACCTGGCCGGCTACCTACTTCGTCAAAAAAAACAAATACAAACACAAATACAAGGCTTTCTAAAACCTTTGCTTGTACTGACCTTAATCACATTTCTCTTATTACGTGAACCTGACTTTGGCGCAGCCGCCGTCATTTTACTCACCAGCCTTGGCATGTTGTTTTTAGCAGGAGTACGCCTCTGGCAGTTCACCATCCTTTTCATCGGTGTCATATTCGTTTTAGGTATACTTGCTATCAGTTCCCCTTACCGTTTGGCACGCTTAACTGCCTTTCTTAATCCTTGGATCAACCAATTTGACTCCGGCTATCAATTGACGCAATCCCTCATTGCCTTTGGACGTGGTGGCTGGTTTGGCGTTGGACTCGGAGAGAGTGTACAAAAATTATTTTATCTTCCTGAAGCACACACGGATTTTTTGTTTGCTGTACTAACCGAAGAATTAGGTCTCATAGGAGGATTATTTATGATCTTAATGTTTTCAGTACTGGTTTGGCGTGCTCTGTGCATAGGTCAACACTGTTTTAATGCAGGACAACTCTTTCCAGCATATCTCGCTTATGGAATCGGCCTCAATATTGCCTTACAAGTTATGATCAATATCGGCGTTAATATGGGTGTACTACCGACCAAGGGATTAACACTACCATTGATGAGCTATGGTGGCAGTAGCCTGGTGATTACCTGTATGATGCTCGCTTTATTGCTGCGTATTGATCACGAATATCGATTAAGCGAATTTGGATTTAGATTGGTTTAAGAATTATTCCATCTCTTTGCTGCCATTCTACTACTACTTAACGAAAGCATTATAGGTACACCATGAAAAACCCTCTGATGGGAAACCAAATGGGACGCGTTCGTCATCTTCATTTTGTTGGCATTGGTGGTGCCGGCATGGGAGGTATTGCTGAGATCTTACTCGATGAAGGTTATATTGTTTCGGGTTCAGATCTACAATCTAACGGAATGACACAGCACTTAGAACGGCTAGGTGCACACTTTAAGCAAGGTCACGATGCCAAACACATTGATCAAGCGGATGTACTTATCTATTCCAGCGCCGTCCCTCAAGATAATGTAGAAATTGTACAAGCAAGACAAACACGCATTCCGGTCGTGCCAAGAGCTCTCATGCTTGCAGAATTGATGCGTTTTCGTTATGGCATTGCAGTGGGAGGAACACATGGAAAAACAACAACCACTAGCTTGGTTGCCAGTATTTTAGGAGAAGCTGGATTAGACCCTACTTTCGTTATTGGTGGTCGCCTAAACAGCACTAGCACACACGCGCGCCTTGGTTCAGGCCACTATTTGGTAGCAGAGGCCGACGAAAGCGACGCTTCTTTTCTTTTTTTGAAACCCATGATGGCTATCGTCACAAACATCGACGCCGATCACATGGACACCTATCATGGAAGCTTCCAACGACTTAAACAAGGCTTTATAGAATTTCTTAATCACCTGCCTTTTTATGGGTTGGCAGTTCTGTGCTTGGACGATCCTGCCATACGATTGATCCAGTCGGAAATTATGCGTCCCATCGTCACGTATGGTTTTAGTGAAGACGCCGACGTACGCATTACCTCTTTTCAACAACGGGAGATAAAGAACCACTTTACCGTCTTACGAAAGAATCGTACACCACTGAATATTGTTTTGAATTTACCAGGACAACATAATGCTTTAAATGCAGTGGCCGCTATTACTATTGCTACTGAACTCAATATCGAGGACGGAGCTATACAAACAGCATTAAGTGGTTTCAGTGGTATTGATCGCCGTTTTCAAATATTAGGAGAATTCGTACTCAACAGTGGACATGTTTTACTAATCGATGATTATGGTCATCATCCTCGTGAAATTTCTGCAACATTCCAAACCATTCGTAGTGCTTGGCCGGATCGACGCTTGGTTGTCGCCTATCAACCACATCGTTATACTCGAACACGCGACTTATTCAGCGATTTTGTTGAAATACTATCTCGTGTTGACCATTTGTTATTGTTAGAGGTTTATTCCGCTGGAGAAACACCTATTCCTGGCTCTGACAGCCTCGCATTATCAATACACATCCGCCAATTCAGTGGTTTAAATCCCACCTTGGTGGTAGATAAACACCAACTCTTGCCGCACTTGCACACTATCCTACAGGATAACGATATTCTTCTATTGCAAGGGGCTGGCGATATCGGTGGCATTGCTAAGCACCTTGCTCGCTCTGGATTGGAAATCGATTGATTCATGAAGGAATTACGTGGCCATTTATGCGAAAATGTTCCATTAAAACCATACACCTCGTGGAGAGTGGGTGGACCTGCGCAACGCCTCTATAAACCTAAAGATAGTGCAGATCTGCTGCACTTTATGAAACAATTAACACCCGAAGAACCACTACTCTTCTTAGGGTTGGGAAGCAATACCTTAGTCCGAGATGGAGGGGTTAAAGGCACAGTCGTGATTACACAAGGTGCTCTTTGTCAATTACAAGTGGAAGATGGTACAACGATACGTGCTGAAGCTGGGTTCATTAGTA
>JABDBU010000034.1 GCA_013288455.1 Gammaproteobacteria bacterium
CCTATTTCTCAGAATTCCTACAACATCTATTTTATTATCTGCCACATGCACTAACTGCACAAACACTAACTGCACCAGCACTAGCTAAGCGCAAGGCCTATGTGAGAACCCTGTTAGCCGCAATACTTGAAAAATTTGGTGATTCTTTGTTCATAATGCCCAATTTCTGGGTAGATCCCAAGGAAGGATATACGGTGTTAATGGGCAGCGTGGGTGCTTGTGAACAAGATGACCAAAAACTAAGCATTGACCTGTTGAAGCGCATCAAAATGGATTGTAGGCTCGATCCAAAAGCTTTATGCGAACTTATACAAATAAAAAGCACGAATACGGGTTTTTCTGTCTTGATTTTAGCGTGTAGACATGGTCTCACGAATCTGGTTTCTGCATTACTACAGACTGCCAAAGACAAGCTTCCTCGCAATGAATTTTGGTCTTTTCTCACCTATAAGGATAGGTTTGGGTTTTCTCCCCTTAGCACAAGCTGTAAAGAGGGACATCTAGAGGTCGTAAAGACATTCTTGGAAGTTGCCGAGAGAAGCCTTTCTTCCGAGGAATTTCAGGATTTGCTCACCCAGCAGAATAATGATGGGTTTTCTCCCCTTCTCACAAGCTGTAAAGAGGGACATCTAGAGGTCGTAAAGACATTCTTGGAAGTTGCCGAGAGAAGCCTTTCTTCCGAGGAATTTCAGGATTTGCTCACCCATCAGGATAAGTGTGGGTTTTCTCCCCTTCTCACAAGCTGTAAAGCGGGACATCTAAAGGTCGTACAGATATTGTTGGAAGTTGCCAAAGACAAGCTTCCTGACAATGAATTTCGGTCTTTTCTCACCCATAAGGATACGTTTAGGTTTTCTTCCCTTAACACAAGCTGTAAAGCGGGACATCTAAAGGTCGTACAGATATTGTTGGAAGTTGCCAAAGACAAGCTTCCTGACAATGAATTTCGGTCTTTTCTCACCAATAAGGATACGTTTAGGTTTTCTCCCCTTAACACAAGCTGTAAAGAGGGACATCTAGAGGTCGTAAAGACATTGTTGGACGTTGCCGAGAGAAGAAGCCTTTCTCCCGAGGAATTGCAGGATTTTCTCACCCATCAGGATAAGTTTGGGTTTTCTCCCCTTAGCACAAGCTGTATAGGGGGACATCTAAAGGTCGTACAGAGATTGTTGGAAGTTGCCAAGAGAAAGCTTTCCCCCGAGGCATTTCGGTATTTGCTCACCCAGCAGAATAATGATGGGTTTTCTGCATTTAATGCAAGCTGTAAAGCGGGACATCCGGAGATTGTAAAGTGCTTAGTGCATGCTTGGCGTGAGCTTGATGAGGATTGCAATGAAGAAGCCTTCAGAAAATTTCTTGAACAAAAAAACCGGCATGGATTTACTCCGCTGAATGCAGCAGCAAAGGCAGCGAGTGAATTAGCTTGTTCAGTTGATAATAACAGAAAACAGGATTACACCGATGTATTGGCCTATTTGCTTATATTAGGTGCAAATCCTGATATACCAAATAAGAGAGGATATACGGCAAGACAAAACTGTCCTTCTTATGCTTCCTGGCCGCCGCGGCTGCTTGAAAATGCGGAAGATTCTAAGAAAAATGAACTTAAGCCGTATCTATCTAACGTGTCGCGTCATGAGAAGTCTTGGTTTTTTAGGCCTGCTCCTTCTGCTAAACCTTTTCATTCTATCGGACATCACCATACTATCAGACATCACCATAGATCTCGACATACTACTATGCGCACTCATAGGTGGTAGGCTTATTGTTTTTCTTACATCATCTCGTCAGTGCTTAAGTATCAACAACAACGCCCTAACAATAGATTTTTTTCACGCCTCACATCCGAGTAGGTAATACGAGATAAGGAAAGTCCATTGCATCCGCCAGCGTTCTGGCTACGCTGTTGCTGTGCTCACCTAACAAAACACAGTTTTTAAATTTTAAACCTATTGCATTAGATATTGCATTAGAAAAATATCATGATAGGGTAGATACATTATCAACCTAACAAATCTTAGATAACTGACAGGGTTGTTTGATAAAATAGAGATTATTACATAGGTAGCATGTCTCTTCTTCAACGATCGATTCGCTTTTTTCTCGGCAAGCCTCGTAATCCATTCAAGTCAGGCGCACAACGCCACATTGCATTGATTGCCTTCCTTGCTTGGGTAGGTCTAGGGGCTGATGGACTTTCCTCTTCTTGCTACGGTCCAGAAGAGGCTTTTATCGCTTTAGGCCCTCATTATGCCTCGTTAGGCCTTTACATTGCCATTGCGACTATCCTGACTGTTTTCGTCATCGCTCTGGCCTACAATCAGGTCATTGCCCTATTTCCTAGTGGAGGCGGTGGTTACAAAGTAGCCACTCAACTACTAGGACCGTATGTTGGGCTTGTCTCTGGCTCTGCACTAATCGTAGACTATGTACTCACGATTACTATTTCTGTAGTCAGTGGCACAGATGCTCTCTTCAGTTTACTTCCTATGACATGGATAGGTTATAAACTGTTTGCTGAAGCATGCATTATCGTTTTATTGATTGCACTTAATCTTCGTGGCATGAAAGAATCGATAAAAGTCGTGATGCCTATTTTTCTGGGATTCGTCGCTACACACTTTTTTTTAATTATTTACGGTGTCGTTTCCCACAACCGTGGCTTATCTGGCGTATTCGTTAATACAATACATAACACGCTACAGTTATCTCATCAAGTTGGTTGGGTATTTGTCGTTGCCTTGCTGTTACGCGCTTATTCCCTAGGAAGTGGAACATACACCGGAATTGAAGCGGTCTCAAACAACGTCAATCGCCTTGTGGAACCACGTGTACAGACTGGAAAATGGACGATGCTTTATATGGCGCTTTCCTTGAGCTTCACTGCCGGTGGCATTATTTTGCTCTATCTACTCTGGGAAGCACACCCTGTCTATGGCCAAACCCTCAACGCCGTCGTCTTTCATAAGATTTTAGGAGATTCTAGCGTCGGCCACAGCATATTAACCGCTACCCTATTATTAGAAGCTGGGCTTTTACTCGTTGGAGCCAACACCGGTTTTTTAGCAGGCCCTAGTGTCCTGGCTAACATGGCTATTGATAATTGGTTACCTAACCGTTTTCGTCATCTTTCCAGTCGTCTTGTAACACAAAACGGTATCATTGCTTTCGGATTAGCCGCTTTGCTCATTCTTTGGCTAAGTGACGGCCGTGTTTCCTGGCTAGTGATTCTCTATAGTATGAATGTTTTTATAACTTTTTCACTGGCTATCTTAGGCTTGTGTGTCTACTGGTTAAAACATAAGCAAACGGCGTCTCCGCATTGGTTAGCCCACTTCGGCTTCTCCGCCTTTGCCTTTTGCATTACCGCCAGCATTTTAGTCATAACCTTAATTTCGAAATTTACCTTTGGGGGTTGGGTCACCGTCGTTATTACCAGCTTCGTGATCATCCTGTGCTTGCTTATCAAAAAACATTATACCTATGTGTATAAAAAATTAGTCAATATTGATTTATTGATGACGGGTGCACCCCTAAAAAAATCAAAGAAGATTGCCCAGTCTCTGCAAGCTAATAAAGCGACGGCTGTTATCATGGTAGGAAGGCATCGTGGAACCGGCTTATATAGTCTTTTGTGGATACTACATTCATTCCCGGGGCATTTTAAAAATTTTATTTTTTTAACCGTTGGGGTTGTGGACGTCGAAAGCTTTAGTGCTCAAAAAGAATTGAAAGCGATGAAAGCATCGTCTAATAATATGTTGAATTATTTCGTTGCTTACTGTCAGCAACGAGGTTTAGCAGCAAAAGGGCTGGCAGCATATGGAACGGATATAGCGGGAGAGTTGACAACTTTATCGCAAAAAGTCATGCATGAGTTTCCGCATTCTATCTTCTTTGCAAGCAAATTGATTTTTGGCGAAGATGACTGGATAACGCGTTTCTTGCATAATGAAACTGCAGTAACGTTGCAACGCCGCTTAAATTTGCTCGGTGCACAGCTCGTTATTTTGCCGATGAAAGTAGATGTGGATTTTTACATGACAAACTTGCTGCCACTTTAAGCGCAACGTTGGCCATTTGAGGAAAATTTTTTTGTAACACAAAGTACTTGAAGTTGCGAATTCGCAACTTCAAGTACAATGGGTATATATAAACTGATGTTGGAAAGAACGCTCGACACTATTTTGCGACAACAAGATCCGCAAAGTATACTAGGAATTATCCAAAACAAGGTATTAGAACTTAAAAAAATAGATCAAATATGGCAACAGACCGTACCCGCTGAGCTAAGCAAGCACAGCCGCGTTGCTAATTTTCGCGATGGCTGTCTAGTCATAGAAATCGACAGCGCCGCTTGGGCGATGCGTTTACGATATCTGCTTTCGGACCTTATAACAGAATTGTCAGTATATGTCGCGCTACAGCGTCTCAAACAGATTGAATGGTATATACAACCGCACTACTATCACTCACCGTTAAAGCAAACTCGCCAATTACCTATTCTGTCGGATGACAGCGCTCGATTGCTAAAACATACAGCAGCCAGCATAAAAACCAAACGACTACAAGAAGCCTTAATCAAACTTTCTAATCAATGATAAGCTCCAACGAACTAAGGCCAATTTATAAAGGCGCCCCCTCTATAAAAGAATACATTTCATTGATTTCTCCACAGGCTCTCTTCCTCTGACCACCCAGCCTTTATTTTTACCCATAGATGCAAGTAAACCTTTTTTCCAAAACGATGTTGCATATCTAGCCTTGCTTCGGTTCCTATTTTTTTCAATAACTCTCCTTTTTTTCCAATTATAATCGTTTTTTGCCCTGGACGTTCCGTTAAAATAACAGCCGCTATTCTGATCAGATCGGATTGCTCTTCAAACCGTTCAATTAAAACGGTTAACCAATAAGGAAGCTCTTGGTACAAAGCACGCATGAGTTTTTCACGAATACACTCCGCTGCCCAGAAGTCTCGACTGTGCTGCGTGCATTGATCGGCCGGGTAACAAAACTCTGCTAATGGCAACTGTTCAGCGGCAATTTTTTCTAATTCCGCCACATTGTCTCCAGACTGCGCCGACAAAGGAACAATAGCCAAAAATGCCATTTTTTCACTACACTGCTGTAAGTAAGGAAGCAAGTCAATCTTATGTTTAATTTTATCAATTTTATTGATAATCAAAATCACTGGCTGATTTTGTTGTTTTAGTCGCTCTAAAATAGCCATATCTGCATCAGTCCAACGATCTACTTCGACCACAAACCCAATAACATCTACACTGGCTAACGCACTCACAGCACTACGCACCATTTCTCGACTTAAACGACGTTGAGTAGGTTTATGAAAACCCGGTGTATCAATGTATATACACTGAATATTTCCCTGGGTTTTAATGCCTATAATCTGCTGACGTGTAGTTTGCGGTTTTTCAGAAGTAATGCTTAGTTTTTCTCCTAAAATTTCATTCAGCAAAGTCGACTTACCTACATTGGCTCGCCCGATAATAGCGATGCTGCCACAGCGTGTGGTAACACTAGGTTGCATGGTCGTTTACGGTTCCTGGTCAGCTTCCAAAACAATTAAAATTTTTTCTGCCGCTTCTTGCTCTGCACGACGGCGACTACTGCCTATCCCTATAGCTCTATTTATTAATCCCTCAATCTGACATTCAACCTTAAATATTTGCTGATGTGCAGGCCCATCTAGAACTAAGATCGTATAAATGGGTAGAGGCAGTTGACGCGCTTGTAGATATTCCTGTAAACGTGTTTTTGAATCCTTTAGATCCGGGATCGTTTCCAGGTTTTCAAGTCGACCTGCGTACCAACGAAGAATACAAGTTTCACAAGCGTAGAATCCTCCATCTAAATAAATAGCACCAACTACTGCTTCCAAGCCATCTGCCAAAATTGATTTACGTTGCGCACCGCCGGTTTTTAACTCACCCGCACCTAAACGTAAGTATTTCCCTAATTCAAATTCCTTTGCTAAATCAGTCAAGGTCTCACCTCGAACGAGATTAGCACGCAACCGGCTCAATTCTCCTTCACGTGCCAATACATTTTGATGAAACAATGCCGCTGCAATCACAAAATTAAGGGCAGCATCCCCTAAGTATTCCAGACGCTCATTATTCTTGCTACCGAGAAAGCTACGATGACTCAGAGCGTCTTCTAATAGTTGAGGATTCTTAAAGTGATATCCCAAACGCTTGCACAAAGTTCCTAATTCTGATTTCACCCATGCCCCCTTACACTCATGACCCCTGAATAAATACAGGCATTAATGAATTTGCTTCCCAAGTCTACTCCACCGTATCCGATGATGTTCACCATCCCAACTAAAAAATATCCATACTGCTTTACCGATGAGATTTTTTTCCGGAACCACTCCCCAATAACGGCTATCGTAGCTATAGTCCCGATTATCACCCATTACAAAATAGCTCCCCGGCTGAACCTGTAATGAAAAATTTCCTGCTGCTTGATCAAGACGAACATAAATAGGGTGCTTGATCCCCAATAAATCTTCTTCTCGTAGTAATACTGGCCACGTGGTCACTTCTGCATCTCTATCTGTAGACTCCACAAGCGGGGTTTGCGTGGCGACTCGCCCGTTTATCGTCAATACTTTATCCTTATACACAATAAGATCACCCGGAATACCAATGACGCGTTTAATAAAATAGGTCGCGTTATCGCGTGGCCATAAAAAT
>JABDBU010000035.1 GCA_013288455.1 Gammaproteobacteria bacterium
ATAAACAAACGGGCGTTATTACGGTAAGAGTGGTATTGCTATCGATTTTTTTAACGATACTGTTAGCTGCTTCTAGCACTTATTTGGCTTTAAAAATAGGAGTTTTACCTTCTGCTTCTATTCCAGCCGCTATCTTAGCGATGGCAATACTGCGTTTTTTTAAAAATACAAATATTTATGAAACTAATTTAATTCAAACAGCGGCATCAGCGGGTGAAGCGGTAGCAGGAGGGATCGTTTTTACGATACCAGCATTGGTGATCATTCACTATTGGTATCATTTTCCTTATTTAGAAAATGTCGCTATCGCGCTATCTGGCGGTTTACTGGGAATTTTGTTTTCTATTCCCTTGCGTAGAATATTAGTTAAGGCGGAACAACTTTATTTTCCGGAAGCTAAAGCGGTTGCAGGGATTTTGCAGTTGGCCAAAAAGCAGTTAATGCATATCCGTGACATGATCTTCGGTGCCTGTGTAGGAGGAGTATTAGAGCTGGCACAAACAGGATTTAAAATTATTGCAAGTGCAGCAGAAAAATGGGTAACGATAGGAAAATCGAAGGTGCTGTTTGGTTTTGGTATTGGTTTTTCACCCGCATTGATTGGGGTAGGTTATTTAATTGGATTTGACCTAGGCCTGAGTTTGGCCTTGGGTGCATGGATTGCTTGGGGAGTTTGCTTGCCGCTGTTCAGTGCATTTACGGCGCTAACAGGGCCTTTTTGTATAGAAACAAGCCTAGCTTACTATAGGATAAATAATCATTATGTCGGCCTAGGAGCAATGCTGGTTGCAGGATTATGGACTTTACTCAATTTACTGAAGCCTTTTTATGAAAGTTTAGCGCTAGCCGTGACAGGTTTATTCAAAACTCATACTCAAAAGCTGCCGCTATTAGCAAGTGAACAAGATATACCCGGGATCTATCTATTTTTAGGTTTGATTGTTCTCGTCATTGGCATGGATGTTTTATTTGAATATTTATTTCCCCTGAAAACTTTAGGGGTTGGTGCATCGCATTTTTTTATTCTCGTTGCCGTGTTGTATGTCTTCGCGATGGGTTTCATTTTTTCGTCTATCTGTGGGTATTTTTCAGGGTTGGTAGGAGTGACAGCAAGTCCTGGATCAGCGATTATCACGGCAGGTCTATTGCTAATAGCCGTTATTTTGCGAGCATTTTTAATTTTTCAAGGACAGTCACTGCAATCCGTACAATTACCGACGGTCGCTGCCATTGCTCTTATGATCGGAGCCGTGGTTGCAGGATCGGCCGCTGTTGCTAATGACAACATTCAAGATTTAAAGGTGGGGCATCTGATCGGTGCGAAGCCCTGGCAACAACAATTGATGCTGATGCTCGGTGTGCTCGTGGCAGCGTTGGTGATTCCTTATGTCATGGAAATTTTATTCAATGTGTATGGTTTGACAACGGTGTTACCACACGCTGGTATGGATCCCACACAGAGCTTACCTGCGCCGCCTGCTGCTATGATGGCCGGTCTAACACAAAGCGTATTGAACCATAATTTACCATGGAACATGCTGGGTATAGGGGGATTCATCATGATGATCTTGATCATACTGTCATTATTAGGACTCAGAAAGATTTCTTTATTGGGAGTAGGAATGGGTATTTATTTACCATTAAGCTCTTCTATGTCCCTATTTATAGGGAGTTTGTTCGCATTTTTCATTCAAAAAATCCATGCACACTGTCAAGGAACCAGAACACAGTTGCAGATGAATCCACGGCAGCCAGATGCCAGCTTGCTAGCCTGTGGATTAGTAGCGGGTTCTTCCTTAATGGATGTATTGATCGCCATCCCTGTGTCAGTGATGAAAAATTCAACCTTACTGGCTTTCGCGCCTTCCCATTGGGGAGGGATGGCAACCATGCTGGGATTTCTTAGTGTCTTAGGTATTGGTTTTGCTTTTTATCGCGTTAGTCGAGCGAACTTGATAGCACTAGAATAAGCCCGCTTTGATTAATAGGTAACAGTCACTGTGATGGTATCCGTGTAAGTTCCGGCTGCAATAGGCTGCAAGGTAGGTAATAGGCCGTACACGGTGTAATTATTTGTCTCGCTCAATCCTATGGCAGTATAAGAATCACTGACTGTGTTGCTTCCTCCTGTTCCATCACCCCAGATCAAGGTATGCGCTACATCTTGGTATAAATTATAATTTAAGTGCTGACCTGTTAAGTTCATAAATCGCGTGCTAAAACTTCCACTGTTTCCTGCATTCATACTGATGACATAAGCAACTGAAAATAGGACTAACGCTGAACAAGTCACGGCTACATTACCTGTTGTGGTGACTGCCGTCGCTGACGTTGGATTATAATTACCGAAAGCAACGGATGTCGTTCCAACCGAACACGAACAACCAAGACCAGAACACATTGCGTACGCCGGTAGTGTATAAAGACAAAAAATTCCGAGCAAAAGGAGACAAAAAATAAACCGCAGTCGGCGCAGCAGCCTACAAAATTTTTTGCTAAATTTAATTAGTAGCATAGTACATTTCCTAATTCAATGATCGCCGCTGTTGTTTTAGGCAAGTTTAAAATGCAATGGCACTCGTTATTGTTCCAGCGGACAGTTCCATGCAATGTTTGATTAACTACTTCTGGTATGTACAATGTACCCTCATAACCTACCATGAAATCAGTTTGTTCAGGATCCCCCTGTAATGTAACCTCGGCACCGACTGGAACAAATTGATGGTGTAGAGTTAATAAGTGCGCGATAGCTCCTTGCAGATGCTTGACGGGAAATTGCACTAAAACACCACTATGAAAATAAGGTATGATGGTTTTTTCGGTCACTGTTATTTTTGTATCCAGTGGTAATGTAGCCGGCACGATTTCTAATAAATTTTCTTGATAAGGAAGCAATTCGGTCACTAATAAATTCCCATTACGATCGGTGTGGCCCATGAGCTGGTGTTGATAGAATACTTCAACATTCGGATAATGAGGAATTTGTACAACAGCAAAGCTATGTGTCAGTTTGCGCGCTAAAAATCCATCGCCTGCAAAATAAATAGCGCTACCGCTTGCGTCTAGTTCGTAGTTTGTCTGCCGTTGGCCTTGTCCTAGTCGTGCTGTATAGCTACCTATCTCATTTTGTAAGGTGAGATTGGCACCGGCATAACGGCTACTGTTATTGCTGGCGATGATGTCGTATCCATAACCAGTGCCTAGAGGGACAGATTTAGTCAGCTGTATGGCGTCTGTGAATTGGTGGTTTTGCTGGCTTGCGTAGTTACTCACGATATGTGCATTATCCGGTGCAAAAACCATCCCAATAAAGGCCTGGTTTGTATGAGAGTGGCGTAAATCACCGACAAAGCCGACAGTCAAGGAAATATTTTTTAACACGCTACGGGTATAAGTTCCTGTTAGTAAACGTGCGGATGGAGTCGAGGATATTCCATAGTTTTCAGTAAAATTTCGACTATTGATCAATGTATAACTCATGCTGAATGATCCATAATCTTCTACACTGTACCCAACAAATAATTGGTTTATGAGACTTGGTGCAGGTGTATCGGGCTTATTGCCAAGCTGTAAGTACTTTCCGCTGGCTACTGTACTATCAAAACCATAACTAAACTGAGGACCCTGGCGAACAAAACTTAAAGCCAATAAGCCTCCTGCGCCTAGCGAGCTATGTCCGCCCGCTACTCCCAAAGAAGCCACTCCATATTGGTTCAAAAGATAATTCGCTGAAACTCCTAGTGTTTGTTGAGCAAATAAGGCTTCTGCATGTGCACCCAACGTCAAATGATCAGTGGCACCACGTTGATAAGTTGCTACAACTAAAGGGCGTCCATAGTCATTGCTATTGATTGCATAATTATTTCGTACAAAACCTGCTTCATAGGAAAAATTAACTAAATTAGGTTGCAATAATAAGGGGCTTGCATAGTAAGGAAAACTAATAAATTTACTACGACCCAATAAATCCTGCGTCACAATCTGTACGACGCCTGCTCCTGAAACAACGGGGATATTATTGAAGGTATATGGGCCATTGTTAACCATCTGTTTTTGATTGAGGACACTATTGACAAATACGTCCACGACACTTGGCACTGATGCTTCACCTCTATAGCCAGGCAGAGGAAAAGTGATCAGATTCGGTTGGGTATTAAAGTTAGTAGCATATTGAATTCCGGCAAAACGCGTTGCACCGCTCCATGCCGTCGATCCCGTGATAGCATCACCAAAGCGCCACGTTGCTATTTTTTCGGGTTCATCGAGAGTCCAGGTCGTATCTAATCGAAGCAGCTTACTTGCTTGGTTATTAACGATGCGAGTTATATCATTATAAAATTTATTATAGGCTAATACATTGGCTGTTCCAACTCCCAGTCTATTAAATAGACCTAATCCCAACAAAGCAGACATGTTAGTTTGATTAGTGTGCAGTATATTATTTCGCAATGCCACCCCATCGTAGTTTAGAAAAACACCGGGTTCACTCGGGCGCAACGCACCTAAACGATAGCGATATGGTTCGAAGGACTGCAGCGTAAAGGTCTTTGTGTCGACCTGGATAGATAATTGCATTGCATAGGGATCCAATTCATAGCGTAGGCCTCTATAACCGTCCAGTGGATAAAGTTTTTCTTGTTGATAAATCACTGGGGCAGCAAAAGGTAATTTTAGATGCCAAGCGAGTAGATCATTTGCCTTGATCCAAATATGTCCTGAAGAGTCTTGATAACAGTGTATAACATTAGATAGTAACGTCTCGTTTAATTTTATTTCGAGCAACAAAGGGACCAGCTGCACGGTATTATTGCCAATTTTTAACTGACTAGTCAGTGTTTTTCTTTTTTGTTCGGTATGAGCGCTTAAGCTGGTGATCAAACCGATGACTATCAATGAAAAATATAATAAATATCTAAAACTGGTGTAAAACTGATGTGTGTGTATGTGCATTAATGATTGATATAATGTGCGTTGGTTTTTTATCGGAGTTGATCGCGACTATCCAGCTGTGAGACTGGCCAGGTAAAATATAGGTGAAGGTTGATCGCTTTGCTATGACGGCATGCTCTAACTTATTTAGTAATTTCCATTGGTCAGTGAATACAGTGACATTACCAACATTCTGTAATTTCAGTGCGATATGTTTAGGATCGAGGCGTCGCGTCGACCAAATAAATTCCTCAATGATTTGTTGAGGTTGAATAAATAAGGGCACGGAAATATCGATGAGAAAATATAATGCCTGACCTATTTTGTGCTGCCTTTTTTCTTCAAGTTCCCTAATATGTACCCTGTAAATTTGTTGTTGCATGCTGAAATAGGGGCGCTTTAATGCAAAGCGAATCACTTGCGTTTTATGGGCAGGCAACTGAAATAATGGAGGCGTCATAAAAACATCGTAGCTAGTCTGATAGATGTCTTTTTCATTTTTTTGTTGCCAAGCCACGACATTAAGCTGTAACGTACTATCAGTATCACTACAATTGGTAACTTTGATGGAAGCAATTGGTTGTGCAATGGATAGAAAAATTTGTACAGGTGTGACTTCAAAAGTTGTAGTGTAGGCCGGAGAAGCAAAAACGAGCCCTAGCGCAAAACAACACAGACAGGACCAATAATGAAGATTCATAAAGACAGTAATCCTTTTATTAAAAATTATTCTCTATATTACTGCCGCTTTAAAAGGTAATAGTCACAGTGACGGTGTCCACGTAACTACCAGCCGTAGTGGCCTGTAATGCTGGAATTGCTCCATAAACTGTACTTGTTTGAGATACACCGTTGCCTGTTAAAGCAAGTGTATCGGTTCCTATCGTTTGTCCCCAATTTAACGTGAGAGCAGAATCTCGAAAAAGAGAATAGGAGAGCGGTGTACCTGGCGGCGTACCTGTCATGCGGCGAGTGGTTACTGTTGCTCCTGCAAACGTCCCTGGATTAAGTGCTATATTATAGGCATCACCATTGGTGCAAGTAACAGCAATAGAGCCATTTGCCGTAGTTGCAGTGGCGTTGGTGGGATTATAATTGCCGAATGCAACAGGGGCTATAGTACCTATAGTACAGGAGTTGATAACTGTTGCTGTGACAGGCAACGAGCCTGTTGCTGTGCCAGCCAACACCTGTTGCTGGACAAGCAAAAAATAAAGACAAATAATGACCCGAATTACATGGCGCATATGACATATCCTTGTCAAAAAAACCTAATTCCCCTTGCAAGGGTACCTCTATAAAATTGCCATTTTACTTTAATAAATCGTTGTAATGTAGCCAGCGCGCTTCTTTACCTCGTATCAACTCCACTGCACGTCGCTATTCAATTTGGTCTGGAAGCAAAATTTCTAATTTATTGAAATGTCCTCAGAACAACACTCTGCTTTGTAGAATCAATATAGTTTATTATCACATCACAATCAATGTAATCCCACAGATGTAGCAGAATTTACACCTGAAAAAATTTTTTTGACAGAAGAATAGGTGGCTGCATCGTTGAAAAAAACTAAATTTTTTAATTGGTTTTTAGAAATAAATTGAACGATATGATAAATAAATTTAACACCTAA
>JABDBU010000036.1 GCA_013288455.1 Gammaproteobacteria bacterium
GGCTCGTAGACTTAACATCATAAATGATCAATGCTCCGGGATTGCGTGATAAAACGTCGATGGCATAGCACATCAATTGCCTATCTGGCCAAATAATTTCCCCTTTATTCGTTACAACGCCCAACCTATCGCCATCTCCATCCAATGCTAACCCTAAATCAGCCTGCTGTTGTACCACTGTGCGGATTAAGTCAGCTAAATTCTCCGGAATACTGGGGTCAGGACAATGATTAGGAAAACGACCATCTACCTCACAAAATAATTTAATGACCTCACAACCAAGCCTACGCAGCAGAACCGGCGCCACTATCCCGGCAACCCCATTACCACAATCCACGACGACACGTAACCGCCGTTTAATTCGCACATTTTTAACAATACAATCAAGGTAGTCTTCTAAGATGTCTACCCGCTGATATCTACCCTCTCCTGATACAAAGGCTCCTTCCTGGATTTGTGTATAAAGCGCGGTAATCGATGCTCCAAACAAACTTTTTTTGTCCAAAATAATCTTTAAGCCATTGTAATTTTCAGGATTATGGCTAGCGGTTAACACGACCCCTGAGCGAGCCTTTAGAGTACAAGTTGCAAAGTAAAGGACTGGACTAGGCACTTGACCAATATCGATAACATCACACCCTGTTTCTCGCAATCCTTTCTGTAATTCGCTCATTAAAAGCGGCCCAGACCAACGCCCATCGCGCGCCGTGATGATAGCTTGTTGCCCTTGTTTCCGTGCTGTACTACCGATTGCTCTACCCAGCAGCCTAACCACTTCGGGGGTTATCGTTTCGTTAACGACACCTCGGATGTCATAAGCGCGAAAAATACTTTGAAGCACATGCTTCGAAGACACTGGTTGCATGAGTACCGACCTCTATTTTACTCGACCAACACATTCCATTGTTGATTGTATGCCACAGTAACTAGGCTATAATATCAACACGCTTTTTTCTAGCAACATTCCATAGCTAATTATTTGTTTCACTTTATATAGTGCTTGCATTCAATAGAAACCACATGATATTGTGTACAGCATTGCTTAGCTGTTATTTTTTTAGAGTCTTGAAGGAGCCTCAATGAGCGGATTTTCATCAGAACCAATACCCTCCTCTTTTTCATTTCGTCGGAATATACCGACAGTGAAAAATGCTGAAACAGAGGAAATTTATGACCCTGTTCACGTGCTACAGGTTATCAAACGTAATAACAAGCCCGTGAATTACGACTCCAATAAAATTCGAATCGCCATTACCAAGGCCTTTCTTGCCGTAGAAGGTGGGCAGGCTGCTACTTCCACCCGCATTTATGAGCGTGTTACACGACTGACTCAGCAAATCACAGCAACACTTCAGGAACGCCTACCACAAGGCGGATCGGTCCCTATAGAAACGATACAGGATCAAGTGGAACTTGCCCTCATGCGAGCGGAGGCTCATCAAGTCGCGAGGGCCTATGTGCTATATCGTGAAGAGCGACGCAGGATGCGTGAGCAAACAGTCACACCCGCCGCTAGTATCCAACTACAGACTACGCTGCATGACGGAACGCAACGACCGCTCGACATGGAACAATTGAGTAAACAGATTGTAGACACCTGTCAAGGCCTAGAACAGGTCAATTCAGCCCTCATCCTTCAAGAGACACTGCGCAATTTATACGACGGCATGCCCGTCGCTGATATAGATAAGGCGCTGATCATTAGCACCCGCTCCTTAGTAGAACAGGATCCAGACTATAGTTATGCCACAGCACGTTTTCTTTTACGCACGCTCTATACGGAAACCACGCTCTTTCTGGGCATAGAAACAAACTTTACCATGGACACGCTATATGAGGCCTATGCTCGTTACTTTCCACGTTACTTGGAGCGAGGTATTGCACTTGAATTATTGGATCCACGGTTAAAAACCTTTGATTTAACAAAAATCACCGCTGCCCTACTACCGCAACGGGATCAACAATTTACCTACCTTAGCTTGCAGACTTTATACGATCGTTATTTTTTGCATGCTGATGAAGTCCGTTTCGAACTACCACAGGCTTTCTTTATGCGCATTGCCATGGGGTTGGCACTCAATGAATCAAACAAAGAAGAACGCGCCATTGAATTTTACGAACTGCTTTCCTCTTTTCATTATATGGCGTCTACACCCACGCTGTTCAATTCAGGCACCTTACGCCCTCAACTTTCCAGCTGTTTTTTAACCACTGTAGCGGATGATCTTGATAGGATATATAGCGCTATTAAGGATAATGCGTTGCTTTCCAAATTTTCTGGTGGTCTAGCCAATGACTGGACTTCTGTCAGAGCTATGGGTGCACGCATTAAAGGAACGAATGGCAAATCCTTAGGTGTTGTACCATTTTTAAATGTCGCCAACGCATCTGCCGTTGCTGTCAACCAAGGAGGAAAACGTAAAGGTGCGGTGTGTGCTTATTTGGAAACCTGGCATTTAGATATTGAAGAATTTTTAGAGCTACGAAAGAACACTGGCGATGATCGACGTCGCACCCACGACATGAATACAGCAAATTGGATCCCCGATCTGTTCATGAAGCGGCTCATGCAAGGAAAGACATGGACCCTATTTTCTCCAGACGAAGTGCCGGATTTGCATGATCTGTACGGATTAGCATTCGAAGAAAAGTACCAAACCTATGAAACCAAAGTAGCTCGTGGAGAAATCAAAAATTTCAAAACGATCCCCGCTGTTAATTTGTGGCGCAAGATGCTCAGTATGCTATTTGAAACGGGACATCCCTGGATCACGTTTAAAGACGCCTGTAATCTGCGTTCGCCACAGCAACATGTAGGGACCATTCATAGTTCAAATTTATGTACTGAGATCACATTAAATACGTCAATTGATGAAATTGCCGTCTGCAATTTGGGAAGTATTAATTTATCCAAGCATCTCACCGCGTCAGGCGAATTGGATACAGCAAAACTACGCAAGACGACCCGCCTAGCCATGCGCATGTTGGATAATGTCATCGATATTAATTACTACACAGTGCCTGAGGCACGCCAATCCAACTTCAAGCACCGCCCTGTTGCCATAGGCCTCCAAGGATTTCAAGACACGCTTTATCAATTGCGCATTCCATACGCTTCAGAAGAGGCAGTCGCATTTGCTGATCGTTCTATGGAAATAATCAGTTATTATGCCATTGAAGCCTCCAGCGATTTAGCGAAGGAACGTGGTACCTACGCTAGCTTTTCGGATTCGTTGTGGAGTCAAGGCATTTTGCCACTGGACTCAATAGCTATTTTACAAAAAAACCGCGGTGAGTGGCTGCATCAAGATCGTAGCACTACTTTAGATTGGGAAATTCTGAGACAAAAAATAATGAGAAACGGGATGCGTAATTCAAACTGCATGGCTATCGCACCAACGGCCACGATTGCTAACATCTGTGGTGTTTCTCAATCGATAGAACCCACGTATCAGAATATCTTTGTTAAATCGAACATGTCAGGGGAGTTTACCGTAGTTAATCCGTATCTCATCAGAGATCTAAAAGCACTTGGACTTTGGGATGCTGTCATGCTAAATGATCTCAAGTACTATGACGGTAGCGTGCAAAAAATTGAACGTATTCCAGATGAATTAAAACGGCTTTATGCAACAGCGTTTGAAATTCCTGCGCATTGGTTAGTGGAAGCAGCATCGCGCCGGATGAAGTGGATCGATCAAAGCCAATCTCTCAATCTTTATATGGCCGAGGCTTCTGGTAAAAAATTAGATGAGCTTTATAAGCTGGTATGGATCAAGGGTTTGAAAACCAGTTATTATCTACGAACCTTGAGCGCAACCCATGCCGAAAAAGCAACTTTAGAAAGGGGACATTTGAATGTCGTACAGTCACGAGATGACGCAAAAGCCCCTATACAGACTTGTTCCACCTTAGATCAGGAGTGTGAATCATGTCAATAGTTATGCAAACGATAGAGCGCGGTGCCGCTAGAATACGAGTTGAAGATAAACAAATGCTCAATTCCCCTTCTTATCTCAATCAGCTTGTCCCGTTTAGACATGAATGGGCTTGGCAAAAGTATTTGTCTGGCTGTGCCAATCACTGGATGCCACAAGAAATTAATATGTCCGCCGACGTCAGTTTATGGCGAGATCTAGAGGCTTTGACTGAGGATGAGCGTATTATGGTTGAACGAAGCTTGGGTTTCTTTTCCACAGCTGACTCTCTCGTCGCTAATAATTTAGTCTTGGCGGTTTATCGGCACATCACCAGTCCAGAATGCCGTCAATACCTACTACGACAGGCATTTGAGGAAGCTGTACACACGCACGCTTACCAGTATATCATTGAAAGCTTAGGTATGGATGAAGCGCGTATCTTTAACATGTATCGTGAAGTACCTGCGGTTGCTAAAAAAGCCGAATGGTCTCTACCCTTTACCCAAAGTTTAAGCGATCCACATTTCCACACTGGAACAGTTGAAAACGATCAACGCCTCTTGCGTGATCTCATCGCGTTTTACGTAATATTTGAGGGTGTGTTTTTCTATGTTGGTTTTTCACAAATCCTTAGCATGGGACGACGAAATAAAATGACCGGCACGGCCGAGCAGTTCCAATACATTTTGCGAGATGAATCTATGCATCTTAATTTTGGTATCGATATGATCAATCAAATTAAGCTGGAAAATCCACATCTGTGGACCGATGGGTTTAAACAAATGATTATTGATCTCATCAAGGAAGGGATAGAGCTGGAACATCAGTACGCATTAGACACTATGCCACGCGGCATCCTAGGACTTAACGCTAACATGATGTGGGATTACTTACGTTTTATTGGCAATCGACGCCTCACGCAAATCGGTCTACCTGAACAGTATCCTGCTATCAGCAATCCTTTACCCTGGATGAGTGAGATGATCGATCTTAAGAAGGAAAAGAATTTTTTTGAAACCCGTGTCACAGAATATCAGACAGGCGGAAGTTTGGATTGGGAGGATTAAGGTCACTGATCTTGCAACAGTTTTGTAGACATTACGAACTGAGACGTTGAAAAACCATTGCTTAAATTCAAAACTTTTATAAATCATTAATAAAAATCAATGATACAATCATCATCCGTTTTTATATAAATGGCCATTACCAAGAATCTGCTGTTTTTCCGCTTTTTTCAAAACAGCCAACAATAATTTTTTGGAAATAGGCTTGTAAAAGAAGTCGTAGACTCCCTGCGCTATCGCTTCACATCTTTCTTCTTTACTGGCTTCACCTGTCAATAAAATCAGCGGCACGTCGCAAAGCTGCGGTGTCTGCTGTATTTTAGCCAACAACCCCAAACCATCGAGTTTTGGCATAATTCTGTCAGCTAAAATAAGAAAAAATCCATCCTGATATTGTTGCAAACAATGCCAAGCTTGCTCACCATCTTGCGTAACGATATAGGAAAATTCCGCATCATCCAAATACTGCGTTATAATTCGTAAAAAAACGGTATCGTCATCTGCCAACAATACTTTTTTTTTCAGCATACTGCATTACTTACTTTGGGGAATAAACCGACAAATGAATAATCCTATCTCAAATAATACACACAATGGAATAGCTAGCACCATCTGCGATACCACATCAGGCGGCGTTAATAGCATCGCTACGATAAAAGCCAGCACTATAAAATAACGGCGCCAACTTTTCAGAGTTTTTACTACTAAAAAACCTGAAATAACTGCCACAACCATCAAAAGCGGAACTTCAAAAATCAAACCAAATCCAAACAGTAAGCGCAGTGCCAAATCCAGATAGTTGCTGATATCTGGCAAAATATGAATATAATCCGGGGATGCTGTGACAAAAAATCCAATTAACAACGGTAGAATAAATCGATAGGAAAAGGATACGCCACTATAAAACAGGCTAATGCTTAACAACAACACCAGCCATAGTAATCGCCGTTCTTTTCTGTACAGAGCAGGAGCAATAAACAACCAAAACTGATATAACACGAAAGGCATTATTGCAAAAATAGCCAGTACAAACGAAAACTTTACTGGAATAAACACAGGAGCTAGCAAAGTAGTAGAGATCAGTCGGCTACCTACCGGCAACTGATTTAATAAAGGTTTGGAAAAACACTGATACAACTGAGATGAAAAAGGTAGCAACAGACACAGAACAAGGATAAACGATAGCACACAGTAAATAAGGCGCAATCGTAATTCCAAGAAAAAGGAAAGCAATGAGCGATTACGATCAACAGGTAGATTATTTTTTCTTATAGCACGCATCTATTTTTCGCGCCCGCTTATTGTTTTCCTCCAAATATTCTTCCTTTTGTAATATATGCCAACATTCCTGTAGTTGACTGAGCAGCTCACTGCGTTTTTTCAGCACCATCGCTAATTGGCGCGGCAATTTTTTCAGCGAATTCGGCCCTAAAACAAGGCAAGCCACAATAATGATTAAAAAAAATTCACTAAAACTAAACATAT
>JABDBU010000037.1 GCA_013288455.1 Gammaproteobacteria bacterium
TGATCATCGGCAGCGAAAGCAGTTGACCCATCGTCAAGTAGCCCAAAAAGACGAAGCCAATGCCTGCATCTGGCTGACGGAAGAATTCCAGTATAAAGCGGAAGACGCCATATAAAATAGCAAACCAACCGGATATAACCATACGAGGCTTCTTTCGACGAGAATAAATCCACAAAAACAAAAATAATACAACTCCCTCAAAAAAAAACTCGTAGAGTTGTGAAGGGTGGCGAGAGAATTGATCAGCACGGGGAAATATCATGGCCCAAGGGACATGACTTATTCTTCCCCATAGTTCTCCGTTGATAAAATTACCAATTCGTCCTGCACCGAGACCAATAGGAATCAGCGGAGCGGCAAAGTCAGAAATATCAAAAAAATTTTTACCTGTTTTTTTGGCAAACAAATAAAATGCTAAAAGAACACCGAGAAATCCGCCATGAAATGACATACCGCCTTGCCAGACCATAAAAATAATCCAAGGTTTTGCCAAAAAGTTACTGAAATCGTAGAAAAGCATATAACCAATACGGCCACCCAGGATAACCCCAAGCGCCGTGTAAAACAGCAGGTCGCTGACCTGTTCTTGTGTCCATTGACTACCTGCTTTTTGAGCACGATAACTGGCTAGTAACCAAGCAACAACAAATCCAACGACATACATCAATCCATACCAGTGCACTTTGAGTGGACCTATATGAAAAGCAATGGGATCGATGGAAGGGTAGGGTAGCATAGTGGTTAGTCCTAAGAAATCAATGTGTATTCTGTACTGTAACTCGCAGCGTGGCGTATCCAGCTCTCGCTAACCATCATCATACCAATGATGGAGGGTAAAAAGACAACCACATAAACTAATAATAACAGGCTAGAGGGTATGCTTTCAAAGTGGCGCTTAGTTTTGTTAGCACATAAATGACGTACGAAAAAAAGTAGGACAGCGAGGCCAATGAGTGCAAAAAAATAAAGGCTGGAACCCAAAAATACGTGTAGTAGGTTATTGGCTTTGATATCGTTGCTGGGGATCAAGGTGGTAGGCAAGTTTGTGAATAACAGAAAGGTCGCTAGTAACAGCGGTAAGCTGATTGGCAAGAGTCCTTTTTTAGAAAAGTTCCATAAAATAAGAACCGGCAAACAAAGTAAGGGAAAATAATATATCCACCCTAAAGGAGAGAGTAAAAGCATGCCTAATAAAATAATGGAAAAATCTAAATCAACCTTTTCTTGCGAATCGATAGCAGGAACAGGTCGTAGAAAATAAATGAGTAACCCTATGAGTAAAGCAGACAAAAATAGGTAAGCAAAAATAAATAGGTGGGGCACGAAAAAAAGGGGGATATTTTTTTCAGCTCCTCCAATAAAACGTAATAAAACGCCATAAAGAGAAACATTCCAGCTTGAGGCGGCCCAAACTATCTGATGACAAGCTTGATAGTAGGCATGATAAGTGTCTATACCGAAAAATGCAGCCGATAGTAACCCACAGGCTAGAATAGTTACCACACAGAGTAAAAGCGAACGCCACTCTTGACGGATGAAAAAATAAAGTAAAAATAAACCAAAAAAAGGCTTGAAGCTAGCGGTTATTCCTAAAATAAAGGCTGCTTTCTTGCTGTTGTGAGAGCGGGCTGCGCACCATCCTAAGACCAACAAAGGTAGCAATAACAAACTGACTTGACCAAACTCTATGCTAGCAAAGCTCGGAAAGTAACCCATCAAGCCGATTAACAGCAAAAGACAGGTTTGTAGTGAACCGATAGAGCTCGGATCTAATTTTTGTTGTATTAACAGAATACCGATCCATCCCGCTCCTATCGAAAAAAAAGTCCATAGCAAGATGGCCTTAGCGTACTTCAAATAAGCCAGTGGAAAACTGACTAAGGTGAAGAAAGGTGGGTTAAGATTGCCCGCTAAAGGGATGATGGCTTGCCGTACCGTAGTTTGGTCCGAAACAAAACCATGATCCAGCGCAGAGTTTTGTCTGTTTTTCACAAAGTATATCGGAGAGTAGATGTTTTTTCCTTCAATGCAAAGACGTTGTGAATGATAAAATTTGCCATAGTCACTGTAAAGAATGCTGTTTTTTCCCAATGTCCTTGGATAAATACAGCTTATGTAGACCAATCCTCCAAGAATACAGATGCCCAATAGCGACCAAAAAACACGAAAGATTTTTTGAAACATCATAATAAAAATCGGCAGATGCCAAATTAATCATTTAAACCCTTGACTAAGTCCTGCTAGTTGCAGCTGATGGCGTAGCTGCTTGGAACTTTTTACGTTGGATAGTGGCCCTACTACAACTTGGTAGTATAGACGTTGATTGATGGGTGTTTTGGCTATCCTTACGGAGGAATGTGTCCAATTTTTAATCTGTAACGCCAATTTTTGTGCTTGGCTGCGCTGCTTGAAGATACCTAAGTGAATGTAAGGCCAATTTTGTGTGCTGCTAGTAGACTGCGAGGTTGTATTTCTCGCTATCAAACACGTTGTGCCTGGAGTAATGGCACGAATCTCAACGGGTGCTGTTCCTGTACCTGCCATACCCAATTTTTTAGCGGCGGCATAAGAAAGATCAATGAGACGGTTGTGGGAAAAAGGACCTCTATCGTTGACTTTTACGATCACTTTTTTGCCATTACGCAAATTGTGCACCTGCAAGTAAGTAGGTAACGGAAGTGTTTTATGGGCAGCAGTCATGCCTGATACGTCGTAGGTTTCTCCATTCGAAGTGTGGAATCGATGAAATTTCATGCCATACCAAGACGCAGTTCCCCTCGCACAATAGCCTTGCGAGCTTTTCAATACGTAATAGCGACGCCCTAATACCACGTAGGATTTAGGATTGCCTCGTTTACTGAAAGGCTCTGCTTTAGGAACGGCATCAGGAATTTTATCGCAGTTTACTTTAAAACAGGGAGGAGCATCATGGCGTAGCGAGTAGCGGTGGCGTTTAGCAGTGGTGGTGCTACAGGCAGACAACATCAGCGTCAGAAAAAAAAGAAAAAATATAACTGATATCTTTAAAAATGAGTTCTTTAGCCAAGTGTTATTTTGTTTTTTCATGTAGACAGCTCTTTTTATGATGATAATGTTCGATTAATTCGCTTAATTGACAGACAGCCATTGCATACAGAGAGCTAGAATTGTAGCGCTTGATAACTTGAAAATTAGTAAACCCTAGCCAATATTTCGTTCCGTTGTTCAGTGGCAATGCAATTACTGTGGCTTTCAGTGTAGAAGGTACAGGCTTTCTGGGATGGATAGCATATTTTTTAAATTTTTTCACTGTAAAATCTTTTAGCGAGGCAGGCAACCGTTCAAAGCCATGATCGATGGTGTGCACACCCACAATAATAGGCTCCGTTTTTACCCATCCATGAAATTTTAGGTAATGCGCAACACTGAGAATAGCATCATCAGTATTACCTATAAGGTCACTGTATCCCTTATGTGATGCATCAACGGCAAGATGTCGGTAATTACTGGGAAGAAATTGCGGCTGTCCTATAGCACCTGCGTAGGAACCCTTGATTTTTCTGAGGTCGATGGCAGGATTTTCGCGACCTAACAACAAAAGCTCTTCTAGCTCTTTTTGAAAGAATTCAGCACGTCGAGTACCGTTAAAACTCAGAGCGCTCAATGCATCTAAGACACGATATTTACCGGTTACTTCACCATAACGCGTTTCTACACCAAGGATAGCGATAATAATCGATGGAGGCACACCGTAGCATTGATTGGCAATGTTGAGTGTTTTGCTATGGGCATTCCAAAATTCTACTCCTTTTAGGGCACGTTTGTCTGTGACAAACAGTGGTCTGTAATCGGACCAAGTTAAATTTTCTGCTGGCTTGGCAAATGCTGCAAGAATGGAGTGATTGGGTCTAACGCTATCGAACAACTTTTCCAGTTGTTGATGATTAAAGTTATATTTTTTAACCATTTTTTCAATAAAGCAGTGCACTTCTGGTTTGCTTGAATAGGCAGAACAGGCAGTGGAACAAAGAAAAATTGACAAAGCAAGCGCTTTCAAAATTAGCGGAATCTTATTCTCTTTCATCGAATTCTTCCCTCAATTACCGACAAGCTTACGATGCATTTGTATAGACATGAGAATACCAAAACCAGCAAGCATTGTGATTAAAGAAGTTCCTCCATAGCTGATCAATGGTAATGGTACACCAACTACAGGTAGTAAACCGCTCACCATACCGATGTTTACAAAAGCAGCTGCAAAAAAACTTAAGCTTAATCCACCACCTAGCAGACGAGAAAAGGTATCTTGCGCATGGACACTGATGTAAAGACCTCGAATAGTAATCCAAAAATAAAGAGTCAGCAAAACCACGCTTCCGATTAAGCCAAATTCTTCACTGCAAACGGAAAAAATAAAATCAGTGGTATGTTCCGGTAAAAATTGTAAGTGAGATTGAGTTCCCTGTAGCCATCCTTTACCGAAAAAACCACCTGATCCGATGGCGATCTTGGATTGAATGATATGGTAGCCAGCGGCCAAAGGATCTTTTTCTGGATTCAGAAAGGTAAAAATGCGCAGCTTTTGAAAATCATGCATAAAATGCCAACCAATGGGTGCAATGAGTAAAGTCAACAAACCGCCTGCTGCCAGTAGCCGCCAGCTAATACCAGCGAGTAAAATGACGCTAAAACCAGCCATGGCAATCAACAATGCTGTACCTAAATCCGGCTGCTTTATCACGAGTAATGTAGGGATGATGAGAATGCCGAATGGGATAAGTAAATGCCAAAAAGAAGGAGGTAATAATTTATCATGTAGATACCACGCTAACATTAATGGCACCGATAATTTCATGAGCTCAGAAGGTTGAAATTGAAACAACCACAGGTTCAGCCAACGTTGTGCCCCCTTGCCCATGACTCCTATCAGTAATACAGCAACAAGTAATAAAAAAGTACTATAAAATATCCAAGGCGCCCAAGTACGATAAATAGCTGGCGGGATTTTTGAAAATAACATCATTATTGAAAAAGCAACGAATATTCGAAAGATTTGCTTGCTGAGCAAATCCATATTTTGATTACTTGCACTGTAGAGGATGAACAAGCCGATGGTGATAAGACTTAGTAATCCGATGAATAAAGGTTTATCAATACGAAAAAATTCTTTTAGTTTTCGCTTGATGAAATGCGGATAATTGACTGTAAACATGAATGGTATATATAACGATAACGGAAACTGAGTATTTAACTATAGGACAGGCTGGCAATAAATACCTAGTTTTTGTGAACTTGTCGCCAGACTATCGTATCACGTAGACCTGACTAGCGGCGCGACAAAAATCGTTTTTATTAGGTAATTTTAGTTTCGTTGCGTGATCGCTGATTCAATGTACAATACGGATACTTTCCATAGTATCGGTCGTATTTTATGCGTCATGCTTTGTTTTTGGCATGCAGTTTTTTTTGCTGCTTAGCCCTAGCCACTAGGGTTTATGCGCTGACTTTCGTGTTACCTGATGCTCAAAACAACATTATAGGTCACGTGCAATGGACGCAAGCACTGCCCGGTGATACATTCGATAAAATAGGACGACGTTACGATCTAGGTTATCTGGAATTAATGGAATCAAACCCTACTATCGATCCCGTACATCCCATTCCTGGCACGATCATCGTCCTTCCTAGCCGTTTTATTTTACCGCCAGGACCGCGCAAAGGCCTGGTCATTAATTTGGCTGAATTGCGAGCTTATTACTATCCACCTCATCGTCATATCGTCCACACGTACCCAGTGGGTATTGGTCGAGAGGGTTGGGATACGCCCTTAGGAGACTCGTGGATTGCACAAAAAATTATTGATCCTGTATGGCAAGTGCCGACCTCTATACGCAAGGATCGCGCTAAAGATGGTGTACACTTGCCAAGTAAGGTACCACCAGGACCCGATAATCCATTAGGAGGTTATGCAATGCGCCTTAAACAAGAGACTTACTTAATTCACGGTACAAATAGCTCTGAAGGGATTGGACGGCGTAGTAGTGCAGGGTGTATTCGTATGTTCCCTGAAGATATTGAAGAGTTATTTCCTCAAATGAAGCGTAAGGAACGGGTTTTTATCATGGATTCCCCTTATAAGATCGGTTGGGCAGGAGATAAACTTTATTTGGAAGTGCATACACCACTGCAGTGGCAACCAGGCTTAGAATTAACCTATATTGCTGCAGTGAAGGCTTATGTACAAAAAAATATTCAAATCAACAACGCGAGAATAGTCAATATTCAGTTGGAAAAAATCAACGCGATCGCTAGAGATCAAAACGGGATTCCGCAAATCATAGGC
>JABDBU010000038.1 GCA_013288455.1 Gammaproteobacteria bacterium
TTGGGAGATTGGTATAGTGGCAGTTTATCAAAATATCTTAGTTGCGATCGATTTACATCCTGCTTGTGATGAGATCATACTGCGACGTGCTCGAGAATTAGCGCAGGGATGGAACGCAAATTTATCTGTCGTGCACGCAGTGGAGCATATCAATGCATATGGTGTTGCACAAGCCTATCCTGCCGTCCTTGATTTGGAAGGGGAGATGTGTTTAGAAGCAAAAAAACAGTTGCACGAAGTGGCGAATAAGTTTGCTGTTCCTGAGAGTCAACAGTACGTCGACGTAGGCTCACCGAAGGTAGTTATCTTAGACAAACTAAAACAACTAGAGATAGATTTGATCGTGATTGGTAGTCATGGACGTCACGGAATAGGTGTGTTGTTTGGTTCTACGGCGAGCGCCGTTATCCATCACCTTCCTTGTGATGCCTTGGTTGTGAAAATTCCCAATCAGCAGACTCAGTCGTAACAGTTATGTGTTGTCTGCATCGTCATGGTATCAATTTGTTTATCTGTAATTTTTAGGCTACAGTAGAGAAGTGCTGTTATTTGTTTGGTCAAAAATAAATCATTAATACAGTTACTTATGTTACTTTGTTGGATCTTTTAGATCCAGAGGTTGACGTCAGGAGCAGATTTAATAGAATGAAGTCCGTGATGCAATTTCTGAAAGATCTTAATTTAAGGGAGTATTTATGTTCAAAAGTCCGAGTGTACTGGATTGGGTTGCGCTAGTTATCCTATTTATTGGTGGACTAAATTGGGGTTTAGTTGGTCTGTTTCACTTCGATTTGATCACTGGCATTTTTGGTGATTATAGTCCGGTGGCCAGAGCTATCTACGTCATTATCGGTTTATGTGCCATTTATGTCTTAGTTCGTGCGCTGAATTGTTGTAAGGGTAGTGTTTCTATGCCGTAAGCTTTCCGTAAAAAGCTACAAAATATTCAGTTATCCTATTTCGTAAGTCAATAGGAGGCACATAGCTGGAGGTTGGCTAATCGGTAATCTGGTAGTGCTTGTATCAAGACAGATCGTTGCGCGTGGAAGTGGTTGTAGTTAGTTCTACCTGTTCTATTTTTGCGAAGCGTGAACTGATTTTATCCGCTGATGATTTTGCTTCCTGGATGTCAGTGTGCGCTTGTTGGATATGACGTGATAAGTTCTGCATACGCAGTCTGAATCGGGAAAAATCCTTAGCCAACACGACGAGATGTTCCTGAATAACATGAATTTGCTCGCGCGTCGCAGCATCCTTAAGTACAGCACGTGCGGTCGTTAAAATGGCCATTGTGGTGGTGGGTGAAACCAACCATACATTTTGTCGATGCGCTGCTTCGACAAGGTCATAGTGATGGGCATGAATTTCCGCAAAAATGGCCTCAGCTGGGATAAACAGCAAAGCACCGTCGGAGGTTTCACCTGGAATGATATACTTGGTGGCAACAGATTGGATGTGATGGTGTATATCATGGCGAAACTGTGTAATGGCGGCGTGCTGTTCACTGTTTGATAGTGCTGGGTCAGTTAATTTTCTAAAAGCTTCTAATGGAAACTTAGCATCGATCGCGACGTTACCTGTGGGTGGAGGCAGTAACAGAAGACAGTCGACCCGTTTACCATTGCTTAAAGTGTGTTGTAGACTGAAGTGTGCGTCGGGTAAGACATTGCGAATTAAGGAATTTAATTGGATCTCGCCAAAGACGCCTCGAGAACGCTTATCCACTAAGATATGTTGTAAATCGACCACACTACCTGAAAGCTCGGTAATACGTTTTTGAGCTTCATCGATAATAGCAAGCCGTTGCATAACGTCGGTAAATGTAGCAGTTGTTTGAGCAAATCCATCAAACAAGCGTTTTTCTACCTGAGCACTGATGACGTGCAATTTATCTTGTGTATGTTCAGTTAATTTATCCATGCGTTGGCTTATAGCTTGCAGGCCTTGCTGTATACTGTCTTGCAAGAGTTTTAAATTACCTAATTGATGTTGATCAAATTGCTGCCGGTTCAAGCTTAATTCGCGATGCAGCTGTTCCTTTGATTCAGCGGCATGCCGCTGATCGGTGACGCGTGAATCGTGCAGTTGATTGAGTAAACGATTGATATCTAGCCAACGACCTTCCATTTGTACTAGCTTATCGTGTTGCTGATTTAATTTATGCAAATGAAACAGGGCAAATCCCACGAAGCTGGTAAGTAAACCTAAAATAATATATATAAAGTTAACAATTAGCATTTTTTCCTATTTCCTAGCGCTGTGACAAAATGCATAAAAAATACCTCTATCTCCTATTTTTCTTTCTCAATTACAGCGTACTATGTGCTTATGCAGAAGATAACCGTCCGCAGCGCCAATTATTTTTGCAAGCAAGACAGTTGCTACTTAACAAAAATTACCAGCAATTTGCAAAACTGGAACCCAGCGTAAAGAATTATCTGCTGTATCCTTATTTAATTTATATCAAGCTAAGACAACGATTAGCTTATCAAAGTGAAGCTGACATTAACCATTTTTTAGACACATATAGCCAAACTCCTGTGGCAAATAAATTACGTAAAGAATATTTGATGTACTTAGCGAAACAAAAAAATTGGTCTCAATTTATACGCTATTATCAACCTATCTATGGTACTACACTACAGTGTTATCACCTTAACGCGTTGATAACCACAAATCAAAAGGTTATCGCCTATCAAGCAATACCTGCATTGTGGGTGACCCTGAATTCACCACCTGAAGTGTGCCAAGAAGTCTTTTCCAACTGGGAAAAGACGGGCAGGCTCAGCAGAGAGTTAATTTGGAAAAAACTGGAGCAGGCTATTCAAAGCAATGACTTTACGCTCATTCAGCATTTAGCGGAATTTTTATCCGCGAAAGAAAGACAACAAGTTAAGCACTGGTGTCGAGTGTGTCATGATCCTTCACTCGTTGATCAAAGTGAACAATTTAACCTGGACGATAAAATTGATCGAAAAATTCTGCTGCACGGAATACATCGCTTCGCTAGTCAAGATCCCGATAAACTAAGTAAAACTTGGCCATTGCTTACTAAAATTTATCATTTTTCAGAATCGGAAACACAAGGTGTACTCAGTGCACTGGCTATTGCTTTAGCCAGACATGCTGATTTTTCAGCAAAAAATTGGTTACGGCAGGTGAAGTCTGCTTATACGAATACCGTGTTACGTGAATGGCGAGTGCGGAATGCGTTATTAAACGGGAACTGGCAGCAGGTACTTTATTGGATAGACCACTTATCTATACGGGAACAACAGATGCTTTGTTGGCGTTATTGGCGTGCACGAGCATTAGCGGAAACGCAGCAAATATCAGCCGCGAATACTATTTACAAGGCTTTAGCTAAAGAGGTTGATTATTACGCTGTATTAGCCAGTCAACGTTTAAAGCAGCAATATCAACCGCTAACATATAGCCTCAACGGTGATCAGATAGGATTACAAAAAAATCCAGCGATACAACGTGCTAAAGAGCTTTATGCATTAGATCTTTTGGTAGAGGCGCGTGGAGAATGGCAGTGGGCACTCGATAGTTTGTCAAAGTCACAGCTACAAGCCGCTGCTCAGCTAGCAAAAAAGTGGCAGTGGTATGACTTAGCGATCATTGCCGCTACAAAAGCACAGGTTCATCATGATATTAAATTACGTTTTCCCACAGTGTATCGCTCCTTGGTTCTCAGTGCAGCGAGGACGTCGCATGTGAATTCGGCCTGGATTCTGGCAATTATGCGACAAGAAAGTGCTTTTGTGTGGGATGCCAAATCTAGTGCCGGTGCATTAGGATTGATGCAGATAATGCCACAGACAGGAAGGATGTTGGCTGAGCAGCTCCATCTGGGTAGCATCGATCTATTAGAAGAGGAAATAAATATTCGCTTGGGGAGTGCTTATTTAAGCCATTTACTGAAAACATTCGATGGAAATGTTACGGTGGCGACAGCAGCCTATAACGTAGGCCCTACACGGATCAGGCAATATCGATCACTTTTTCAGCGCTTACCTCGGGACGTTTGGGTAGAAATTTTGCCCTGGCAAGAAACCAGAGATTATATCAAGAGTGTGAGCCTTGCACGAAGTATTTACTTGCGTTCTACTTAAGGGCACCTCTATAAATGGCCTGTTTACTACAATGGAGTAGGTTCATATAAATGAGGGGTTATCTGAGGGTAGCCAGATAAAAAAATAGACGGATAAAAGTCGATGGACAGACAAAAATTAAACCAACGGTTTTAGGAAACCGTTGGAACAGCACAGTATCGTTGGATTATCGTCGGTGACAGCAACTACTTCATCATTTTTTTTACAACTAACACATTCATGACAGAGGTAACGCCTTCAACTTGTTTGGCAAGTTTTCCAGCTTTTTCCTTCTGTGCATCTGTATTGACATAGCCGGTCAATTTAACTTGTCCGTTCTGGCTCATGACGGAAATTGCCATACTTTTTAAGTCAGGATCGGCCATCAATTTGGATTTAATTTTAAGTGTTATGACGCTATTGTCGACATACTGACCCATGGATTCTTGCGGCATGGCTTGATGATTGCTCATTGCCATGGCGTTGACAACGGGAAGGGCAACTAAGCCCAAAATAAAAAATAACTTTGCTTTCATAATAGTAAACACTCCAGTTATAAAATAGGGTTGTTATGTTCAATTGCTTCTGTTTGTTACACTGATCTTCAACCATTCAGGACGTTGATGAGACGGTTTTATTTCGCCAGCAAAAACGGATCTCCTTGATCGAAAGAGTAGTCAAGTTGCCTAATAAATCAAGTGATCGTGTACAAAAAAGACGAAACCTGATAGAAAATTTTTGGTGAAGCAAAAGGTAATTTCTAAAGACGCCCTTAATGGGGACGATCACGCTATAGGATAGTGTAAAAAATAGTCATTAAAAGGGAATATCATCGTCAAAGGCCTCTGCCATTTCTGGTACATTGCTGGTTTCACGTGCAGGTTGCTGTGCTGATGGTTGAAAGGAGTGGCTTGGCGGCGATAAGGAGGAGATGTCTGAAGCAAGAGCAGCGCCACTACGACCATCCAGCATTTGTAGGTCATTGGCAACAATTTCTGTGGTATAGCGATCTTGGCCAGTCGTTTTATCTTGCCATTTTCTCGTTTGTAGGCGTCCTTCAATGTAGATTTTTGAACCTTTTTTTAAATATTCGCCAGCAATTTCAGCTAAACGCTGAAAGAGGACGACGCGGTGCCATTCTGTACGATCATGTTGCTCGCCGGTTTGTTTATCTTTCCAGGTTTCACTGGTCGCCATATTGATTGTCGTAACGGCCGAACCATTGGGCATGTAGCGAACTTCGGGGTCTGCACCCAAATTACCTATCAATATGACCTTGTTAATGCCTCTCGCCATGTTCTTATTCCCATCTAAATAGTTAAATATTGGATTTTAGTGCTTGTTGAGAAAAAAGGAAAGTAAAAGTAAACCGGGTGTTTTATCAGAGGTTTCTTTTCAGAATATTCGCGGTTATAGTGCTGGGTTCGGTTGGGTGTCTGGCGGATACATTCCAGCCATAATTGATATGGATACATGCCAAATACGTATTTATGAGTAGTATTCAAATTCGCGGTGCTCGTACGCATAATTTACAGAATATCAATCTGGATATTCCTCGAGATCAACTCGTCGTAGTAACTGGCTTATCGGGTTCTGGTAAATCTTCTTTGGCGTTTTATACGCTCTATGCTGAAGCGCGGCGCCGCTACGTTGAATCCTTGTCTTCCTATGCGCGACAGTTCCTTTCTATGACGGAAAAGCCAGATGTAGACCACATTGAAGGACTATCTCCAGCCATTGCTATTGATCAAAAATCAGGTTCGCACAATCCGCGCTCTACTGTAGGGACGGTAACGGAAATTTATGATTATCTGCGCGTGTTGTTTGCTAGGGTAGGGGAGCCGCGCTGTCCTATACACGGAACCCATTTGGCGGCACAAAGTATCAGTCAAATGGTGGATACATTAATGGCTTTCCCGGTGGAAACACAGTTTTTGATATTGGCTCCGGTCGTACAAGAGCGAAAAGGGGAACATAAGCAATCGTTTGAGCGTTTAAGAAGTCAAGGCTATCTACGTGCCAGAGTGGATGGGAAATTGCAGGAATTAGATACAGTGCCTTCGTTAAATAGGAAGCAAAAGCACAGCATTGAGGTTGTCGTGGATAGAATTAGGATAAAACCAGAAAATCGACTTCGATTAAGCGAGTCCCTAG
>JABDBU010000039.1 GCA_013288455.1 Gammaproteobacteria bacterium
ATCCATCATTTTCTGATTTATCTGCGCTAAAACAGCCTCTGTATAATAGCCTCTACCGACACCCGATTGGTTTGTTGCCACCACGACTGTGTACCCAGCTTGGGTTAGCAACGCAATAGCTTCCAAGCTGCCTGGAATAGGCTGCCATTCAGCAGGTGATTTGATATAGTTTTGCGATTCGTAATTAATAACACCATCACGATCTAAAATGATAATTCTCACGCCTTGTTTGTCATGTAATTCATCTTTTTTTTCCTCCAGTGCGTGCATTAAGGAACAGTCCTTAACTAGTGCAAGCGCTTGCCTAAGCCAAGGGGTAAACTGATGAGGATAAACATCCATCTCATGCTCTAGCTGCGGAAGCGTAATCCAGCGATAAGCACTGACCTCTGCTGGATTTGGCACCACATCGACTTCAGCGCCAACAACGCCCAACAGCACATGGTCGATTTCATTTTCTGTAAGTCCATTAGAAAAATCAACACTGTAGTGAAACCAACCTATGTCTTGCAGCTCTGCTACCGAAATATTGAGTTCCTCAAAGAGGCGACGCTGACCAGCAGCAAGCATGTTTTCTTGAGCACGAGGATGCGAGCAGCATGTATTGCTCCATAAATCAGCTGAATGATATTTATTTAAAGCACGTCGTTGCAACAATAATTCAAACTGCTGCATTTTTCGAAAAATAAACACGGAAAAAGCACGATGAAGTAAACGGTTCTGATGGGCAAAAAGCTTTTCAGCATAACCTATTTCCTGATCAAAACGATCGACGAGAATGACATGCTCGCTTGCTTTCATGGGCCATTTTCTTCTAAAATGCAGCGTACAAATGTTTTGTAATCCTTTTTATAGACCTAAAGCTTGGTCGTTTCAAGTGGGTCCTCATGCGCTGTAATAGTAGACAACAAGCGGCTGCTATCCCCATGAAGGAAGTAGGTCCGATTCAGGTTTCTAGCGCTGAATTTGACGCAACAGTGATGTTGCCACTTGCCACGTTTGAAAGTCCTCTGTGGGCATCAACCCATCGTGGAGCACGCGTTTGCACACAGTCGGGCGGCATTAAAACTACGCTGATAGACGATCGCATGACGCGATCTATATTAGTGGAAGCAGACTCCAGCGCACAAGTCCATCAAGCCTACCTCGATATTCGCCAGCAAACGACACAACTCCAACTGTTGGTAAGCCAACATAGCCGTTTTACCAAGTTACTGGAATTCCATGCGCAGATAGTCGGTCCTTTGCTGTACTTGCGTTTTGCATTACAAACAGGCGATGCAGCGGGACACAATATGGTGACACTAGCAGCAGAGCACATGCTAAATTGGATATTACAACGTCATCCTGCACTGCGGTATGTTTCCATTTCAGGTAATTATTGTTCCGATAAAAAAGTTTCTGCAGTTAATGGCATATTAGGGCGTGGAAAATACGTTGTAGCGGAGGCATCTATTCCTCATCACTTATGCACACAGCTTTTGAGAACTACACCGGAAAAGATAGTGCAATTAAATATTAAGAAAAATTTACTCGGTAATATTTTAGCGGGAGGGCTGCGTACGGCAAACGCGCATTTTGCTAATGTGCTGTTAGCTTTTTATTTAGCAACGGGACAAGACGCCGCCAATATCATCGAAGCATCTCAAGGCATGGTCCATACCGAACAACGCGACCAAAGTCTTTACTTTTCCGTGACACTGCCTAACCTTATCATGGGATCCGTTGGCAATGGTAAGCACCTTACATTTGTTCAAAAAAATTTACAGCAGCTTGGCTGTGTTGAAGTTAACAAAATAGGTTATAATGCTAGGCGTTTGGCCCTGATAGCAGCAGCAGCGGTACTGTGTGCTGAACTGTCACTTTTGGCGGCGCAGACAAATCCCGGAGAGCTCGTACGTAGTCATCTACAATTGGAACGTAGAAAAAAAAATAGTCTTGGAGTTTAGAAAAAAAATGGGTTACTTGCTTTGATCGTCTTACCCACACATCTCATCTGAGTTCATCATTTTCACCTGTGACCAGTCTATCGCTCAGTCATAAAAACCAAAGATTTTACGAAAGGGAGGATGTTCCTTGCAATACATAGGCGCTAAGGTTGGAATCGATAAGCTGGCTATTTATACGCCACACTATTCCCTAAATTTATCATTGCTTGCCCAGGCACGTGGCGTTGCGCAAGATAAATTTTTAATAAGCTTAGGTCAAGAAAGGATGGCCGTACCGCCTCCCGGTGAAGACATCGTCACGATGGCAGCCAATGCCGCAAAACAAGTACTACAAGGAATCAATATTAGCTCTATTGAAATGTTGTTATTTGCGACAGAAACAGGGATTGATCAATCCAAAGCAGCAGGTATTTATGTCCATGATCTACTCAAGCTACCCACGCACTGTCGTATTGTAGAATTAAAACAAGCCTGTTACGCAGGCACAGCCGCTGTACAATTGGCTTTACCCTTTTTACGAGAAAATCCTGAAAAAAAAGTTTTATTCATCGCCGCAGATATCGCGCGCTATGGTTTAAACACCACAGGTGAATCATCACAAGGCGCAGGGGCCGCAGCAGCCATCTTAACAGCAAGTCCTCGTTTACTGGCTTTCGATCCAGAATACGCTATCCATGTGGAAAATGTCATGGATTTTTGGAGACCTAATTATAGAGATGAAGCGTTGGTCGAAGGTCAGCATTCCAGTAAACAATATCTGGAAATGCTCGAGACCTGCTGGATGCGATACAGTGCTCTCTCTGGGCGTCAATTTCAGGATCATGCTTATTATTGCTACCATGTTCCCGTACCACGTTTGGTGGAAAAAGCGCATCTGCGACTATTTAAAACAGAGGCTGAAAAGCAATTTCTGCTCGAGCAGCTACAACCAACACTGAGCTATGCGAGACAGATTGGAAACAGTTATACTGCCTCCTTATTCGTCAGTCTCGCTTCATTACTCGATGATACAAAAATCGATTTAAGCCAGCAACGAATTGGATTTTACAGTTATGGTTCCGGTTGTATAGCAGAATATTTTAGTGGAATCGTGCAACCTGGCTACCGTGACTCACTACATACCCCCTATCATACACACCTGCTTCACGCACGAAATCCACTCAGTTATACTGAATACGAAACATTATATACATTTAGTTATCCCAAGGATGGTAGTTATTTGGAGATCCCTGTGTATAACACAGGTAATTTTCGGCTCGCTAAGCATCATGATCATCAACGTATTTATACGAGCTTGTTATGAAAGTATTGGCGCCTGCTAAGCTCATTCTTTCAGGTGAACATGCCGTTGTTTATGGAAGACCGGCTTTGGCCATGGCAATTAGTCAGTATGTCACTGTGACAGTGACGCATGAATCCCTCCCCCATATTCTGTTTGATCTTTCTAATTTAGCCTATTATCGTTATCTCAGCTTTGATGGATTACGCCGTTTAAAAAAACGCATTAAATCGAAGTATCACCGCTTTATACAAGGCGATCTAGGTATTCGCGATGTATTAAAAAAACCATTTGAATTAGTTCAATTCACGCTCAGCTTGCTGATGGAAGTCTTACAGCTTTCCTTATCGGATGGCATCAAAGTAGAAGTGCGATCGGATATTCCCATCGGCTGCGGAATGGGTTCCTCTGCAGCGATCATATTAAGCATTATCGTCGCGATTTCGATGCATCTTCGCATCAAACTTTCAACAGAAAAATTGCTCCGTTTAGCGTTACAAGCAGAAAATATTCAGCATGGACGTTCCAGTGGACTTGATTTACGAACCGTATTGCAAGGAGGCGTTGCTTATATGTGTAACCACGTAGTAGAAACACGACGCGCTACCACCATGCCACTGTATTTAGTTAACACTGGTGTTCCTTTATCAACCACAGGACAATGTGTAGAGCGAGTAGCACCTCATTTTCGATCGCAGTATTTAGGTGATGAATTTTCTAGCGTTACCAATCGAATGGATGCGGCATTACAAACTCACTCTTATTTACAATTTCAAGAAACCATACGAGCCAACCATCGTTTACTGGTTAGATTGGGTGTCGTACCGGAACGCGTACAAACCTTCGTCGCGCAAATAGAAGCACAAGCAGGGGCTGCCAAAATATGTGGCGCCGGAACTATTACAGGCGAACAAGCTGGCGCTGTTCTTGTAGTCACAAAAAATAAACCAGCACTACAATGTTTATGCGCACAATTTTCCTACGCCTGCACACCCATTGATTGCGAACCGCGAGGATTACGTGCCATTTAGGGCTTCTGCGCCAGCTTCACTGATGCTACTGGGTGAATATGCTGTACTTTACGGTAAGCAAGCCTTGGTTTGTGCACTAGACAAGCGCATCTACGTCACGCTGTTGCCACGCACTGATAATAAAATTGAGATTTTTTCCGATTCATATCATCATACTATTTATTCAGCAGACATTCAGCAGCTTAGCATTCAACCTCCCTTTCAATTTGTTCTCGGCGTGCTAACACAGTATCAGGATAAACTAAAGCAAGGTTGCACAATAAAAATCGAATCTGAATTTTCAGATCAAATAGGACTGGGTTCGTCTGCTGCGGTCACTGTGGCAAGCTTAGCCACTTTGCTTGCTTGGTTGGATCTCAACGTACCTGCATTACAACAAGTAGCGATAGCACGTTCGATCGTGCAAAGAATACAAGGCATGGGCTCGGGTGCAGATATTGCTGCTTCCGTCTATGGTGGACTCATTCGCTATCAGAGCTCACCTTTAAGCGTAGAAAAATATACATCGTTATATCCATTAACCGTTCTATATTCCGGCTTTAAAACGCCGACTTCGGTAGCAGTAAAGCAGGTACGTAACCGTTTTGCGGATCGTCCCGATGTATTACAGCGACTTTGTAACGACATTGATGCCTGTGTTTCCGAAAGTATCCCGCTGATTGTTCAACCAACCTGTTTACAGCAACTAGGCAATATTCTATTGAAACAACAGGCTTTACTCGTTGAACTAGAGGTCAGTCTACCTTTGCTTCAACATATGGTAGATAGTTTATGTGCACAGCCGGGTATTTTTGGCGCAAAAATTTCCGGTGCTGGACTGGGTGATTGTGTCATTGGTTTAGGTTATTTACCCGATAGCTATTGCTATGATGCACGGGCAACACATTCAACAAGCAGCCATGATAAGGATGTCGATGATTCTACTGCAGTATCGCTTCCAGCAGAGGATTCAAAAATTCGTGTTCAACGTATCCCCGTGAACATGACAACACAGGGAGTGTGCTGTGAAGCGATCTGAATTTACACAGATCATTCTCCATCATCACATGCCTACAGAACCTCAACAAACCAGAGCAACTGCGTTTGCTCCGATCAATATTGCACTCTCTAAGTATTGGGGAAAACGAAATAGCGAACTCAATCTACCTGTGACATCCAGTTTATCCATTACAATACCTACAAAGGGAAGTAAAACGACCTTAGTGTGGACTTCCCAGCAAACGCAGGATAGCATTGTTTTCAATGGAGAAGAAATAGATCGGCATAGTGTCCTGGCACAAGGTATTACGCAATTCTTCGATCTATTTCGTCCAACGCATCGATGGCATTTACATACGATCATTGAAACAAATATTGCTTTAGCTGCAGGTTTTGCATCTTCCGCCAGTGGTTTTGCTGCCCTTGCGCTAGCGATGAATGACCTGTTTGCTTGGCGTTTAGAATTATCTACATTATCCATGTTGGCTAGACTAGGGAGTGGAAGTGCAACGAGATCGTTGTGGACAGGCTTTGTAGAATGGCACTGTGGTCAACGAGACGATGGTATGGACAGTTATGCTGCTCCACTACTAGAGCACTGGCCTGAATTTTGTGTTGGTCTATTAGACATTCGCACGACAGAAAAACCTATTTCATCGCGCAAAGCCATGCAGGATACAATGAATACTACCTCTTTATATTCTTGCTGGCCTGAAAAAGCGACACACGATATTAGGCTGCTTAAGCACGCCATTGATCAAAAGGATTTTTCCTTGCTGGGTAGCGTAGCTGAGCAAAACGCGCTGACAATGCATGCAATAATGCTAAGCAGTTGGCCGCCTATTTGTTATTTTTTACCTGATACCATAGCAGCGATACAGCGTGTTTGGGCGTTACGTCAAACGGGTTTGGATTTATATTTTACGCAAGACGCAGGTCCTAATTTAGTATTATTGTTTCTCAAAAAAGATGCAAATAC
>JABDBU010000040.1 GCA_013288455.1 Gammaproteobacteria bacterium
ATTCATTACCTACCACCACGACATCTACTACCGCAGATTTTGATGCAGAAAAAATGTCTGAAATATCTGAAAAGTTTGCACGCGCAATGTCTAGCCATTCTCCTCTGCGTCCCGCTTATCGCGATCTACCTAATCTTAGAGGCGGAAGTGGCTCAAGCGGAGATGATGGACTCAAGGCAGCGGCAGTAGGCGGTGCGATGATAGCACAAGGAGCAGCTGCAACGGCAGCTGCAACAAGCTCTACTACAACGGTCGTAACAGCTGGCGCAGCATCAACAACCACTTCTTATACTGCTACAGCGGCTGCAATAGGGAGCGCTGCTCTTGTGATAGGAGCACACGTATTTTTCATTGGAGTAACTGCCTATGCGATTGGAGAAGGGATTAGCTATTTATTTTCATCAACACCAAGTCAACCTACTCCAAAAGCTCCTAATATCCCTAATTTGGGGAGCAGTAGCAATAGTCCAAACCCAAAAAAAACCAGATGAACCAAAAAAAGCGAAAAACTAACGAACTCCAGCGCACTGAAGCAATGAAAAAGATTAAAGAAAATTATAGATACGACAATCAGACAAAATTATATAAACTAAAGGATAATGGTAAAGCTATAAAGTGCACTCGCACAGGTAAAACAGTTGAAAACGTAAAATGGGATAGTGCTCATGGTGATATTGAGGCGCTCAATGGTAAATTTAAACATATGGGATCATTGGATCCAGAAACATTTGAGATGTATAAAGGGCCTGTAAAGAACAGGATTGAACTATGAGAAAACATAACATAAAAGATGACCCCTGCTATTGTAACCAAAATATCGATTATGTTGCTTGTTGTGAGACTCTTTACGAATTTCTCAACGATTGCAAAGTTGGCCTTAAGTACGACAGGGCAAATCGTATGATTTCTATTCTTATTGCTCGCAATATGGGCCGACAGGGAATTTATAATTGCCCATGGTGTGGATTTAAGTTGCCGCCAATCCTGAGTGATGAACGGGACGATATACTGGAACGTGACTTCGGCGTTGAAAATTACATGGACAAGGATCAGTTAGCTAAAATACCCGCTGAGTTCTTAACCGATGAATGGTGGAAAAAGCGAGGTTTGTAAATCATCATCTCCTAGTTGCATTAGCCAACTTATCCTAACGACATCAACGAACTCAAGTGGTAAAACTGCAACCACCTATACAAAGAAGTTCTAAGGAGTAAATGTGAATGATTTCGATAAAGTTATGAAAGGTAATGTGACTGGGTGGACTGCTTATTTGGCCCTACAGCGAGTTCTTATGCGTTGGTGTGAGATATCGGGTAACGAGTATGCCGAGTGGCTTTACCAGTCATTGATGACTGATCCTGCCCTCATGGACGATTGGGCTGATTCGCTCAAAGAAGCTATCGAAGAACGAGGAGAAGGAAACGCGTCACAAGCCTTTAACACTAAATTCCCCTTACCTGAGGAGTTTTTAAAGAAGTATCGAAAAGAATAAGATCTCCTCCTAATCTGAAGCTCTACGGGCTTCGGGTATTATGGTGCCGTTAGTAGTAAACGTAATTAAGCGAGGAATCTATGGAAGATTTTGATAAATATATGAAGGGCGATGTCACCGGTTGGACCGCATACCTGGCGCTCCAAAGGGTACTAATGCGATGGCATGCTATATCTGGGAACGAGTATGCAGAATGGCTTTATACGAGCCTTATGACTGATCCTGCACTTATGGAGGACTGGGCATTATCGCTGAAAGAAGCTATCGAAGAACGAGGAGAACATAATCAAGAGCAAGCATTTGATACTGAATTTCCAATTTCTTACAAGAGATTGACGAAAGAAGAGCTCGACCAAGAAAGAAAAAAACAATCCTCCTAAGTGCCTCTGTGGCTAGTGATTAACTGAGACATTGCATATAATCGATCACTATAGATTCTCAAAAATCTATAGTGATCGACGATCTTTTGAGCATACTATAAAAGTATGTTCTTCTTTTTGGGTATTGGTTTTACAGTTTTACCGTGCATGTATTGCGATAGTGCTTCATGCATGACCCCTCCTACCGTTAACTCGTCTCAAATACATAAGAACTGTCTGGGCGCAAAAAAACCACTCGCCTCGCGCGAAGGCGGGTTTTAAACTAGTTTTTCTACACAACAAAAAACCCATGTCTGACATTTTCAGTCAAACATGGGTTGAATTTTTTTAAACGATTTGTCAGATCAAGTTGAGACTATTGCATATAACCGTTTACCTTCCTACTACGTTAATAACGCCCATTATTGCAGTCGGGATCAATATTAGGCTCCCTATTGCAGGCCAACCAACAATTTTATTAAAGTCTTTTTTGCTGGTTAAGAATAAACTCCAATGCTCTTTTGCCTTTTTCTCTTGCTCTGGAGAAAGATCTGAGGGAATATCCATCCTGTAATGCTCTCCTGTCACTAAATAATTAAATTCAAATGTAGTTTTTGATACTTTATACACCTTAATACCCATCGCATTAAGAATTTTGAGATGGCGATCGGCTTCTTTGCCTGCTTGCAACCCTTTTTTTAAATCTTTGTATGCTAACCAAGCACAAATAGCTGCCGCTACTGTACAAATCACGGCAACATCGTATCTGGGAGAGGAAGAGTATTGAGAAGGCAGTATATACAGAGTATTTAGGACTAATGCGAAAATTAAGATTTTTTTTAACATTTTTAAAAATTCCATTAAAAAAGGCGCCTATCCTCGACTATTATAGAAAAAATATGGGCTATTCACCAGCCTGCCCTTCGACATGTCCGATCGTAGCCTCTGGCGAAGTCGGAAGCTCAACGAGCGTAGTAGGACACTTTTAGTCAACCCACTCAGAATCTTCTTCAAGAACGATCTGGCGGATTTTATTGGCCGTTGATCCCGTAACTAAATAAGCCTCTAAAACATCATGTGCGAAAGTACCCTTGGTTACCTCTAATGGAGTTTCACCTTGTTTATTTGCTTTGTTAACTGCACCCTTTTTTAATAAAACAGCTATGGTCTTAATACCAAAATAACCTCCGACATTATTTTTACAAGCCACTAACAACGGTGTCTCGCCATTATTATCTGCTTTGTTAACATCTATGTCTGGCACCGCAAGCAGTTCGACTACAGCGTACGGACTTCTTTTACAAGCAACCAACAGTGGCGTTTCACCGTTATTATTTGCTTGGTTGATATCTATGCTTGGAACAGCAAGTAATTTTTTTATCATTTCATAAAATCTAAGTTCGCAAGCCGCTAATAATGGTGTAATTCCATCCGCATCTGATTGGTTAATATTTATAGCCAACGAACCATCGGGTTTTTTAAGACTTAACAACTCTTCCAGCATCAAAATAAGATGTTTTCTTACAGCTATCATCTCGGGAGTCCAACAACTAACATCTATGCCAGCTTCTTTGAATAATTTTTGTACAGTTGCAAGCGCACCAATCCCGCCTTCTCTAAAAGCCTTATGCATTTCGTTTTCTAAAGTCGTTGTCGGGGCACTCGCACAAGCGGCAACATTGGCACAAATAATAAAGCACACTATAAATAATTTTTCCATGGATTATCCTTGACTTGAAGGTTGATTTCTATGAAACAGTATACCAAATCCCTTACGTATGAACATTGACTACGCTCCCATATAACCCATACACTGTAAACATGTTTAATTCGTACTGAGGATTTACTATGCAAGCCATTGAATTTGTTACTCATGTAAAAAATGGCATCATTGAAGTACCAAAAGAATACCTTAAGGTCCTTCAGGATGAATGTAGAATTATTATTCTCATCGGCACTGATGAACATAAAGCAGTGACTACAAAAAAGAAAAAGCTCACGTCTCTTGAAGTTGACACGAGAGGGTTATTTAATAGAGACGAAGCAAATGAGCGATAGGATCTTTCTTGATACGAATATACTGGTATACGCTCATTCAGATACCGAGCCAATCAAAAGAAAGATTGTAGAAAATATAATCGCGAACAATGATAACCTTGTAATCAGCACACAAGTACTCAACGAGTTTATCAATGTGATGCACAAAAAAAGAGGTATACCTTTTAAGACATTGGTTGCAGCGATACGCGAATTATCAGAAAGCTTTACTGTCGTACAGATCACTGTCCACACTGTTGAGCAGGCATTGAATATAGCTGCACAACATAACTATTCATACTTTGATAGCCTTATGCTATCAGCAGCGTTAGAACATAATTGCTCTGTTATGTACACAGAAGATATGCACCACACGCACACACTGGATACACTGAAAATACAAAATCCATTTAAATAAATGATGGCCGGATGGCAGTTGCCTGGAACAAGGCTCACTTAACTATAGAACTCGCAAAAAGAGCGTCTGGATTGTACAAATCCGGAAATGTGGAGCAAAAACGAGCTTTGGTCAGTTTGCTCGTATCGAACTCGGCGTTGAAAGCTGGAAAGATTGATTGGGAGCTGAAAAAACCATATGACCTGGCGCTCATTTCCAGTAAAACTGGAAACTGGCGTCCCCAAAGGGAGTCGAACCCTTGTTTTCGCCGTGAAAGGGCGACGTCCTAGACCACTAGACGATGGGGACCCTACTACGCGTCTCACTTCGTTCGCTTGCTTCGTAGGGCAGGCCCTATTTTCACAAGGAACTAATTTTATCAGACGCTTATACTAACACTGCGTTTGAAGAAAGCTGGCCGCCCTACTACGCGCCTCGCAAAGCCTCGCTTGCTTCGTAGGGTGCAAACCCATACTTCGCTCACTAGCTCAATTTTGCTTTCATATTCACCTTATTGGCGTAGGGTGGCCTGCCATACGAAGCTCGTCTTCGAGCGAAGTATGGTGAGCCGCGTTGGATTCGAACCAACGACCCACAGCTTAAAAGGCTGTTGCTCTACCGACTGAGCTAGCGGCTCGCGCGATGGTATCTATGCATATATTTCAATTCAATCGACATTAGTCGACATGGTCCGGCTTCGCAATTTTGCTCCGCAACGGACACTTCCGTCTTCGGGCACACCATGTTGACTTTGCAATACGAAAGATATGCAACATGCACACTACGACGGACATGGTTAAAATGTAGCTACCGTGCGGCTGTTTGTCAAGTTTTTTTAATCTAACTTCGTTTTTCAGCGCTCTTTTTGGGCCTATCCCAAGAGCATAGTGCACATGGCACAGTAAATAAGCACACCAAGCACGTCCATCATCGTGGCAAGGAATGGGCCAGCGGAAAATGCGGGATCCATGTTAAGCCGTTTGAGCACAAGCGGAATCACGCTCCCAAGCGAGACTGCGCAGAGCACAATCGCACTTGCCGTGGCACTGATCGCAAGCGCATGCCAGGCAGAACCGCCCGTCATGAGCACGCGGGCAAACGAGATTAGCCCGAGCACAACTGCAAGGCAAAAGGCCATAATAAATTCGCGGCGTAAAAAGCGAAAGACATTTGAGGGAACCACTTCTCCCGATGCAATGCCCTGGATCATAATTGCTGATGTTTGATGGCTCGTATTGCCGCCCAAACTCATAAGCATGGGAATGAAACTATATAAGATCACAGAACACTGAAAGGTTGATTCATAGGCATGCAAAATAGTGCGAGAAAATGATTCAGCAAGCAAGAGTACGGCGAGTACATAGCTCCGCTCTTTCATAACTTTAAAAAACGGTAATTTAAAATAGGAAAGCTTGGTGGGGCTCAAGGCGGCCATCTTTTGCACATCTTCAGTTGCCTCTTCTACCAAGACATCAACCAATGTTTCACTCGGAATCACACCCAGGAAATGGTTGCGTTCATCAACGACTGGCACGATCATAAGCCCGTAGTGGACCATCTCTTTTGCTACCTTTTCACGATCCTCTTCTGCCCGTGCCACCAGTTCATTTTGACGCATAAAGCTTGAAAGCCTCATCTCCGGTTTTTGAAGCACCAGATCTTCCAAATTAATATAGCCCACTAAAATGTGGGCCGCATTGGTCACAAAGATACGCTGATGGACATCACGGCTTGGTTGTAGCCGCTGGAGCAGCTTGATGCTCCGCTCAACGGTAAAATCTTGCACGAGCGTAAGCACATCAGTATGCATCACGCCACCGGCAGATTCAGGGTCAAACCGCAAGAGCGAAACCACCTGCTCGCGCACAGAAGAAC
>JABDBU010000041.1 GCA_013288455.1 Gammaproteobacteria bacterium
AATGATTTGACAGCGGCTACGAACTGTCGGTAGTAATAACCCTGGTTTATCTGTGATGAGTATAAATAACGTACGCGAAGTCGGTTCTTCTAAGCTTTTTAACAAGGCGTTGCTAGAGGCTACGAATAAGCCATCGGCAGGATTAATGATGAAAATTTTATAAAGTGATGATGTCGTTTGATTTAACGATTGCATCGCCTTTCTTATTTGCTCAATTTTAATGCCAACACTTATTTTTTCAGGTGCAATACGAGAAAGATCAGGATGTGTGTTGGCAGCAACCCATGAGCAATCACGACAATACTGGCACGCACCCGAGATCGAAGATTGTTTACACAATAAAGTTTTTGCAAAATGCGCAGCAAACAGATCCTTGCCTAAACCGATTTGTCCAGTCAAAAGTAAAGCATGCGCCAGGCGATCGGCTTGATGGCACTGATAAAGGTGATTCCATTGCTGTTGCTGCCAAGGCAATGGTGCTGCTGCTACGCCACCTTCCTTATTCATATAATATGACTCTGCCAGCTTATCATGACTGTATCAGCCCGTCTAACACGTGCCTGATCTGTGATTGTACCTCACCTATACTGCGGGTAGCATCGATAAAATGGTAGGTACCTACCATCTGTTTTGCCCGTGCTAGATATACCGTACGTGCTCGATTAAAAAAATCTTGTGTTTCTGATTCAATACGATCCTGCTGATCTCTACAACGTGTTCTACCTAAGGCTATTTCTACCGGTGCATCGAGCAGTAGTATACAATCGCTTTGCAAATCTTTCTGTATCCATTTTTGTAGATCACGAATGAAATCTACCTCAACGCCTCTCCCTCCTCCCTGATAGGCATAGCTCGTTTCTGTAAAACGATCGCACACAACCCAATGACCACGTTGTAAAGCCGGCTTGATAACGCAATGAATGTGTTGTGCACGGGCTGCAAAAAATAATAACAATTCCGTTTCTGCACGCATCTTTTCCTCCATCAGAGACGGAGCTAACACTAGCTTTCTGATGGCCTCAGCGATTAAGCTGCCACCTGGCTCACGGGTCACGGTCACCACTTTATTTTTTTGCTTTAAATAATCACGGACAAAAGCCAATTGTGTTGATTTTCCAACACCTTCAATACCTTCTAGCGTGATAAAGCGACCAACAGATCTGACATCGTTCATAGAGATATATTTAGCACACATGAAGACGCGACAACTAGCTTCATTTGCTTACATTCCTACCTTCCACCTGATCGACATACTAAATCTCCCAATGCGTTGCTTAAATACCATAATGGCTGACGACAATGATTAATTCTTGTTTTCACACGAGGGTAACGTTTACATTGATAGGTTAGCACGGCAACATTGTGTTGCACGAGATTGCTAGAGAATTGATGTGAACCATCTCTCTTCGCGACAAAATAAAGGTTTTCGCTACGATCTGGGTGTAGCACAGCATCGATAGACATCAAACTAGCAATGGCGATAGGTGTTGGTGGTAAACCGCGATGTACGTACGTATTGTAACGAGTATCCTGTCGTAAATCATCGATCGTTAATTTTCCTGCATAGTTATTCCCTAAACCATAAATAACACTGGCATCGATCTGCAATGGCATACCTTTTGCTAAGCGTCGAGCAACAACACCAGCAATCATCGGCCGTTCCTTCATTAAGGCCGTTTCTTTTTCGACTAAAGAAGCAGCAATCAATGCATCGTATGGCGTTTTATAAGGTAAATTAGAATCACGCATCTGCCATTGTTGGTTTAATTTTTTTTCTAAGAGTTGATAGGATCGTTTCAATACATCCGTATCTTCTTCACCTAAACTAAAATAGTAGGTTGCTGGAAAAAATAAGCCTTCTGGATCATGTGTAGGAAATCCCAGCACGGTCAGTATCTGCTTAGAAGCAACCTGATTAAGCTGATGCTTAATATAAGGCGATGCATTTAATGCCGTCATTAACTGCTGAAATGTCCAACCCTCCACAATCGTAAATCGGTGCAACACGACGTTGCCTGCCAACATCTGATTCAGCAGCTGGTTCGGCGTCGTACCAGGAACCAACAGATATTCGCCTGTTTTTAATTTGTTCGTGGCACCTTTCCAATAGGCCAGCAAAAAAAAGAAATTCGAATGCTTGATAAAGCCTCTAGCTTGTAGATCATCCACCAATCGATGTACCGAGGAACCCGGCTCAAAGAAATAATGTATGGGCTTTGTTTTTGATAAAGGCGTCAATAAAAATTGAAAATATTGAATAATAAAAATCAAAAAAATAGCTAAGATAAAAGCGGACACGGTAAGCATCATCGATTTTTTAAACATAACGTCGGAACAGTCCTGGAATCACACCACCCTTTACACGGGTGAAAAAAGCAAGGAAGCATTCGTGCCACCAAACCCAAACGAGTTCGATAAAGCATAATCTATCTTCCGTGTCTGATAAGTATGTGGAACAAGATTAAGACCGTGACACGCCTCTTCTGGATCATCTAAATTAATAGTAGGAGGCACTACTTGATCGCGTAACGCGAGAATGGTAAAAATAGCTTCTACGGCACCTGCTGCGCCTAGTAAATGGCCTGTCATCGATTTTGTGGAACTAATTGCCAATTTTTCAGCGTACTCTCCAAAGGCTTGGCGAATAGCTATCACTTCTAACACATCTCCTAAGTTGGTAGATGTTGCATGCGCATTAACATAAGACACCTGTTCTGGCCTCACATTTGCATCACGTAAAGTATTTAATATAGCAGTCTTCGCGCCCTCTCCGTCCGGAGCTGGATTTGTCATATGAAAAGCATCTGCACTCATGCCAAATCCTACTAGTTCAGCATAAATTCGCGCACCACGATGTTTGGCGCATTCATACTCCTCTAAAATTAAAATACCTGCACCATCACCTAAAACAAACCCATCTCTACCCTTGTCCCATGGTCGACTTGCTGCCCGGGGATCTTGATTGCGTGTTGACAAGGCACGACACGCAGAAAAGCCACCTAAACCCAGCGGCGTAGTCGCCATTTCTGATCCACCAACCACCATAGCATCGGCATCGCCATACAGGATAGTACGTGCACCAAAACCAATATTGTGCGTTCCGGTTGCACAAGCCGTCACCACAGCTATATTGGGCCCTTTTATTCCATAATGAATTGAAATTTGCCCAGCTAGCATATTCGTGATAGTACCTGGTATGAAAAAGGGAGATATTTTTCGGACTCCCCCTTTTTCTAATTTAGTATGATTTGCTTCAATCCAGGGGAGACCACCAATGCCTGAACCAACCGCAACACCGATGCGGTCTGCATTTTTTTCTGTGACCTCAAGCCTTGCATCGGCAATCGCTTCCACGGCAGCAACTAAACCATATTGAATAAATAGGTCCATCTTTCTTGTATCTTTGATAGATACACCGCAAACATTAATATTAAAATTCTTGACACTGGCGGAAAATTGACAAGGAAAGGCAGAAACATCAAACCATGTGATCGGTGCAGCGGCACTCTTACCTAAAAGTACAGCATCCCAGGTGTCTTTGGTATTCAAGCCTAAGGGTGTCACCATCCCTACACCGGTTACCACAACACGTCGCTTTTTTTTCACTGTCACTTCACTACCTCTATAAAGCTGACACTGCAAAAACTTCTTCTACGTAGCTTCTGATTCTACTTGATGCCTTTCGATATAATCGATAGCGTCTTGAACCGTACGAATCCTTTCCGCTTCGTCATCAGGAATTTCTATACCAAACTCTTCCTCTAAGGCCATCACCAATTCGACAGTATCTAAAGAATCGGCTCCTAGATCATCGATGAAAGAGGCCTCCTTCGTTACTTCTTCTGGTTTTATATCAAGTTGCTCAACGATGACCCTTACAACGCGCTCTGCAATTGTACTCACTCCGTATCTCCTCTGTTTAATAAAAAACCTGCCACTAGTTTATTCAATTCTTCCATGAACGCAAGCCAATCGCCTGAAAACATTCCAGCGATGAGGACAAACGCATTCCAAACGATTCAACATCAGATCATCACCATTCCACCGTTAACATGTAACGTCTGCCCAGTTATATAATTTGCCCAAGACGAGGCTAAAAATACGCAAGCATGCGCAATATCATCCGGTTTTCCCAAACGCTTGCTGGGAATTTTCTGCAGTAAAGCCTCTTTTTGAGCGTCGCTAAGTTTTGCTGTCATGTCAGTTTCTATAAACCCGGGAGACACAACGTTCGCTGTAATGTTTCGGCTTGCAACCTCTTGTGCCAGTGCTTTTGTAAAACCAATAAGCCCCGCCTTCGCGGCGGCATAATTAGATTGACCTGGGTTTCCTGTCGTCCCTACAACAGAGGAAATGGAAATAATACGCCCAAAGTTGGCACTGAGCATGGATTTTAAGCAATGTTGTGTCAAGCGAAAAATTGCATTCAAATTAGTTTCAATAACGACATCCCATGCATCGCGCTTCATACGTAACAAAAGATTATCACGCGTGATGCCCGCGTTATTAATCAATATTCCCGGTTCCCCAAAGTCTTTGAGTTCTGTAAATAAATTCTCTACTGACGCCGTGGAGGTGATGTCTAGCACAAAGCCACGCCCACGTAAACCGTCTTCTTTAAACTTTCTAGAAATACTTTCAGCGCCTTCTACCGTCGTTGCCGTTCCTGCTACCTGTACTCCCTGCTGTGCAAGACGCAGCGTGATGGCTCTACCAATACCACGACTGGCACCAGTCACCAAGGCTACTCTATCTTTAAGCAATAACATAACTTTCCTCACGCAATTAAGCTGCGTCGCAAGGTATCTGAATCGTGAATGGACAGCGTAGGAATAGTGGTAATACGCTTATTTAGACTAGCTAATACCTTTCCCGGTCCACATTCTACAAAAAATTCAATGTGACGTTGCTGTAGCCACTGAACGATTTCCACCCAACGTACCGGATTAAATAACTGACGTACTAAGGCATCTTTGATCGCGTTGGATTCTTTTTCTATACATACATCAACGTTGTTAATAACAGGACATTTTAATGGTAAAAAAGAAATTCCGTCTAAATACTGTGCCAACCGTTTTGCAGCGGGTTTCATCAAAGCACAATGTGAAGGAACACTGACGGGAATGCGTTTCGCTAATTTAGCGCCTATTTGTTTCGCTCGCTCAACCAATTTATCAACTGCTTCACTGTTACCTGCTACGACGATTTGCTCTATTGAATTATAGTTAGCCGGTGACAACACTTGCCCATCGTTAAGTGAATCACAAAGTGCTTGCAATTGTGCACTCTCTAAACCCACGATAGCTGCCATAGCTCCGGCGCCTTCAGGCACGGCTTCCTGCATAAATCGTCCCCGCTCTGACACTACTTGTACAGCCGTCAAAAAATCAATGGATCCCGCACAAACCAGCGCCGAATATTCACCTACACTGTGTCCTGCCATAAATGACGGCAACCTACCCCCTGCTTGCTTCCAAAGTCGCCACATGGCAACACTAGCCGTTAGTAAAGTAGGTTGTGTAAGTTGGGTTTGATTGAGGCATTCTGCCGGCCCCTCTTGGCTCAATTGCCATAAATCAAAATGCAAAGCCTCGGACGCTTCCGCAAATGTCTCTTGAATTACTGGATAATCCGCAGCAAGTCCAGATAACATACCAACGACCTGTGATCCTTGACCAGGGAAAATAAACGCAATATTTTTAGACATATTATTGAAAAAAGATTATTTTATAGAGATGTTCTAGTAGCGTACTAAAGCAGATCCACAAACTAAACCTGCTCCAAAACTTTCCATCAGTACCAGTTGTCCCCGCTGGATTCGCCCATCAAGTACGGCCGTATCCAGCGCTAAGGGAATCGAAGCTGCTGAGGTGTTGCCTTGTTTATCGACTGTAACAATTACTTTTTCCATAGGAATCGCTAATTTTTTAGCGACACTCTTGATAATACGTAAATTAGCTTGATGAGGAATCAACCAATCTACCTGTGCCGCATTTATTTGATTTGCTGTTAACGTTTCTTTTAGGATGGCACTTAAGGTACTTA
>JABDBU010000042.1:0-304 GCA_013288455.1 Gammaproteobacteria bacterium
CAGCAAGCTATCGCATCGGCAGCCACCATTCTTTGGAATGGACCTGTGGGTGTTTTTGAAATGGCACCCTTTGAAAAAGGTACGATGGCCTTAAGTTTCGCTATTGCGAACAGTCATGCATTCTCCATCGCAGGAGGGGGGGATACTGTAGCCGCCATAGAAAAATACGCAATTGGCAACAAAATTTCTTATATCTCCACAGGCGGCGGCGCTTTCCTCGAATTTGTCGAAGGCAAACCGTTTCCAATATTGCAATTTTTGCAAGCTCGCACGAGGAAACTCTAATGGAACGACTAAAACGAAC
>JABDBU010000042.1:314-5447 GCA_013288455.1 Gammaproteobacteria bacterium
TTGTGGCAACACTGGGTCCAGCTACTGATAAACAGGGCATTCTACCAGCGATGATAGCCGCTGGACTCGATGTGGTACGACTGAATTTTTCACATGGTACAGCGGAAGATCACATAAAACGCGCAAGTTTAATCCGTGAATATGCCAAAAAGGCGGGCCGTGAAATTGCCATTATGGCAGATTTGCAAGGGCCCAAGATCCGTATTGCGCAATTTCGAAACGCTAAGGTTTTTTTGAAACAGGGAGCAGAATTTGTCTTAGATGCTGATTTGCCTAAAGAAGCAGGTGATGAAAATGCCGTTGGAGTCGATTACAAAGCGCTTCCCAACGATGTACACAAAGACGATATATTACTACTCGATGACGGACGCCTCGTATTACAGGTTATTCAGGTACAAAAAAATAAAATCATCTGTAAAGTGATTGTAGGTGGCGAATTATCGAATAACAAAGGAATCAATCGTAAAGGCGGCGGACTTTCTGTAGAGGCATTGACACCAAAAGATAAAAAGGATTTACGCACAGCAATCAAACTAAGTGCAGATTATATTGCCATTTCGTTTCCCCGTAACGCGGCAGATATGAAAAAAGCGCGCGCTTTGCTGAAGAGAGCAAAAGGAAACGCGGGTTTGGTCGCAAAAATAGAACGCAGTGATGCAATTCCCTTGATCGATGAAATTATCCGGGCATCCGACGCTGTCATGGTAGCTAGGGGCGACCTCGGTGTAGAAATCGGCGATGCGGAGTTACCGTCTGTACAGAAACATATTATCCAACGTGCACGTTCACTGGACAAGGTTGTTATCATTGCTACACAGATGATGGAATCTATGATACACAGCACTATTCCGACACGGGCGGAAGTATTCGACGTAGCCAATGCTGTATTGGATGGAACTGATGCGGTCATGCTGTCTGCGGAAACGGCAACTGGCGATCATCCTGCCATAGTCGTCGCCGCAATGGCACGTATCTGCTTAGGTGCGGAGAAACAATCAAGAACTTTGGTATCTAGACATCGTGTAGAATGCCAGTTTCAGCGATCTGATGAAGCGATCGCTATGGCCACGATGTATACAGCGAACCACTATAACATTCGGGCAATTATTACACTGACTGAATCTGGTGCTACGCCTTTGTGGATGTCTCGCATTCGCTCTGGAATTCCCATTTATGCCTTAGCACACAGCATACGCACGACGCGACGGCTAGCGCTCTATCGAGGGGTTTATCCAATTTATTTTGATATCAGTAAATTAGATAAACGCCATCTCAATGAATTGGCTATTACCACATTGAAAGAGCGCGGTGCTTTAAAAAAAGCAGACCGTGTCTTGATTACTTACGGTGATTTGCTACAGACGACAGGAGGAACCAATACACTCAAGATCTTAGAAGTTCCGTAAGAGCCCTCTATAAATTGTCTTTTTACTTCAATACATCGTTGTGATATCGGCAGTGCGGATTATTTATCCGGGCACTTTTTGGAACACATGCAGCAAACGCCATAAATAATCAAACTATGATCCGTCATCTCATACGCAGCACGCTCTGCGACGATTTTTTGCCGCTGTTCAATTATTTTATCCACAAATTCGTCTACTCTACCGCATTTTATACACACGAGATGATCGTGGTGGCTACCTTGGTTAATTTCAAAGACTGAATAACCTTCTTCAAAATTTTGCCGTTTCACTAAATCAGCCGCCTCGAATTGGGTTAATACTCGGTAGACTGTGGCTAATCCTATATCTTCTCCTGATTCTAATAAAGCTTTATAGATAGCTTCGGCACTTAAATGACGAGACTTAGCTTGCTCAAGTAATTGTAAGATTTTTAATCTAGGACCTGTTACTTTCAAACCCGCTTCGCGAAGTTGTTGATTATCCATGAGACTCTCTTTAAACTCTCCAGACTGTATTAGTTTTTTATTAAACTTCTTTGTAGAGGATTAAGGATGGTTCGAAATCGCGGCAGGTGTTCGTTGCTTTTTAATGGCAACCAATCACTAATTAAGCCGTGGTGCTGAGCTTGTAGCGCGATGTAACCAACCTGCGCAGTTTAATCTTAGTTTTCCTCAAAGTATAAGCTATGTAAAAAAGCCGCTTGATGTAATGTTATTAAATCAGTAATGATACCATCTTTTATGACAAAATGGACGATTTGCTTCTTATTCATGCTTGTGCTCTCTGCGTGTAATATCGTCTATCGTCCCGACTTGCAGCAAGGAAACATACTCGAACAGCCTGCCATAGCACAGCTGAAACTTGGTATGACAGAGGAGCAGGTTCGCTATCTTTTAGGCAGCTGCGTTTTGCAAACTCCTTTGCAGTCACATCGCAGTGATTATGTGTATCTGTATCAACCCGCTCACGCCAAGCCAACCCAGTATCGTGTGACGCTTACATTTTCACATGGCCGACTACGATGCATCGAAACAGCACCATCCAGCCTATTTCACTGCCGCACGTGTGCAACCATGCGTTCAACACTGTATCAGAAGGAACGTAGTCAAGACTGAGATAACGCAGTAACCTTTTGTTTTTCAGCGCGGCACCTTCTATTTTTTTTAGGGTCTGTTATAAGAGCCCGGTAAATTTCTATCCTGTCGCCTGGCTGCACTAGCGTGCTCAGTAGGCAAATTTCACCAAAAACCCCCACCTTATTTTTTGTTAAATCAATATAAGGGAACTTTACTAAAATACCTGAACGTCGAATAGCAGCCTCTACCGAAATGGATTCGGATACAGACACCGGTATTACGACCTGAGTGTTTTTGTCGGCGAAAGCAACCTCTACTTGCCATTGGAATCTCGAATGTTCAGTTTCATTTTCCATAAATCTGCCTGGCTCTATTTAAAAAAGCTTCAATAAGTGTATGAGCAAGGCTTTCAAAAACGGGAGAAAAAGCAATAGCCACCCAACGACTTGCGAACTCAAACTCCAAATTCAAGTAAACCCTGCAGCCTTTCTCAGTGGGCTCAAATGTCCAAAAACCTTCTAGATGTTTGAACGGACCATCCACTAAGCTAACCTTGATCATTTTATTTTTCTGTAAGTGGTTAGTTGTTGTAAAGGATCTGGAAAAGACGCCACTACGCAGTGTTAGACTGGCCTTCATGGTGTCCTTGCTTCGGCTTATTACCTTACTTTTAGTACACCACGGCAAAAATTCTGAGTAAGCTTCGACGTGATTAACCAGTGTATACATTTCGGCTGCATTGTAAGGCACTTCTAAACTTTTTTGAATGATCGGCATATATCACTTAATAGACCCTACCTTATACATTTGCTAATCTACGCAAAGACCTCGGCTCAAATGCGGTCAAGTCGCAGGCGTGTCATACGGGACAACCCTCGTAGTATCGCTTGTATAATTTAATAGCGCCTCTATAAATTAGAAATTTTGCTTCAAGACCAGGCGTGATGTGGCAACGAGCAGCAGAGTTTACATTACACAGAGTAAATGAGCCGCGCGGCCCACATCACAACGATGTAAAATGGCAATTTATTAAAGAGGTACCTTAAGATCCAGAATCAGTGAGTATATCGTATGAATTCCAAGAAAGCATCGCAAAATAGTGCGATTGCTCTAAATAGACGGGCGTATTACGACTACTTCATTAAACAAACGTTAGAGGCAGGGCTTGTGCTTCAAGGGTGGGAAGTCAAAAGCTTGCGCAGTGGTCGTGCCCAATTAAGTGAAAGTTACGTGTTACTCAAAAATAGCGAAGCCTGGCTATTAGGTTGTCATATTACCCCAATATCTACTGTTTCTATTCAGCATACTCGACCAGATTCAACACGTACACGTAAACTGCTTCTCAGGGAACGTGAATTAGAAAAATTAGCGGTAGATGTCGCTCGTAAAGGTTGCACTATTATTGCACTGAAATTGTATTGGAAAAAAAAATCGCGTCAAGCTGGAGATAGGCCTGGCTCAAGGCAAAAAAGAATGGGATAAACGTGCAGCTTTAAAAGAAAAAGACTGGCAACGAGCAAAAGCACGTTTAAGACAGCTCTCGAATTAGGAATTCTACTGATATTTTCTGTACTTTTTGGATCGAAGCTAAAAAATAATTCGGGCGTTACCTGAAAATAGGGTATAATGAGCTGCTGGGGGCGATCGGTTTCGACGCCAGTTACAAACCCCAAGGTGCATGTCGAGGACGCAACTTTGCCTCGTTAATCCCGTTGCACACTATAGTTGCAAATGACGACTATAACTCCGCTAATAACGACGTCGCGATTGCTGCCTAACCCGTAGTAGTCCTATACGACGTCCGCGCCGCCTAAAAGCGGCATAGCGCCATGAACTTCATAGGCTTGTATGTGAGGGGAATGGTCATATTTGACAAGCTCGTGGCCTAGTCTGTCTGAAACGAAAGCCGTTAAAACTGATCAGACTCGTTAGTAAATCTCCTGTCAATCGGGGGTTTGCTCATTAACTTTAAAGATTGTACTAAGCATGTAGTTACCAAGGGCAGCGGATTGACGGACGTGGGTTCAATTCCCACCGCCTCCATTCAATATTTATTACAACGATGTAAAATGGCAATTTATATTTATAAAGGTGCCTTTAATTTGTTTTCAGACCCAACAATGTATCCAATAAGTGCTGCCTCCTTTTGTGAAAATCCGCTCAAAAGATCAGGATTGCTAAAGATTTGGCGTGCCCCCCCCACGAAGCACAAGTGTTTTCCTAAAATGTTCACTACAAGCCTATTTCCTCGATATTGGGCGATTATTTGATAGCGTATTTCTGATACAGGCTGCATACATTACCTCCATAAAAACATTTAATAAAAATGTTGAGTGCTATTATTTAAATATCCTTATTGTTTATTATCAAAAGATTTTTATGAATGAACGCAAAGGATTTTATAATTTTTTTAACCTGAGGTTTTTTGACCTTAATGCTACAAAGCTCACGTACCTTATGCGGTATGGTATTATTGCGGTATGGTATTATCTATCTAAATCTATTTCAATGTTCTAACGTGACAAAAATAATTAATAATCAAGGAGTTAGGAATTAGTTTATCCTGTTGGTAAATTAGGAAGCACTCAATTGCGACATGCCAACAACATAAGCTAAACGGTGGTACATAGAAAAACTGGATTTTGCTCCTT
>JABDBU010000043.1 GCA_013288455.1 Gammaproteobacteria bacterium
TGACTGTACAAAAAATCTTTTTGGCATGGATATTTACTATTCCTGCTGCTGCGTTTCTTGCCGCTGCCACGATGGCGATAGAGACATTTTTTAAATTGGGAACTGGTTGAAACTAGTTTACTCCAATGCATAACTAGCATAAAGTTTCAAAGAATAATTAGTAAAACTACAAAGAAGGCTTTATGACCCGCTGGACGCTTGGGTTTTTAGCTGGTGTAATGTTGGTTGCATGCTGTTCTCACTTACCTTCGTTACACATGGCCTGGTGGTGTATTGGAATAAGTATCGGGCTTATTGCTTTTTACCGTATTCCTTTTTCTTTATTTTCCTTTTTTATTGCTGGTCTTTTAGGGTTTTCTTGGGCACTGATAGTAGCGCATCACAGGATGCAGCACTGTTTGCCTAACGTTCTGGAAGGACAGACATTGCTTGCAACGGGAGTGATTACATCTATTCCTGAACATCATGCAAATCAAGTGCATTTTGATTTTCTGATTGAGAAAATTGAGACGGAGATTTCTATACATTATCCATTGCGAGTTCGTTTAAACAGATATTTTTACAGGGATTTACATCGGTTACCCCAGTTAAAAATAGGAGACAAGTGGCAGTTTGCCATTCGTCTAAAACGACCTCGATCATTTTGGAATCCTGGTAGTTTTGATTATCAAGCACAGTTATTCCAGCAAGGTATTCAAGCTACAGGCTACCTCGTTGCTGGATTTTCTCCTCGTTTAGTTCAGGCAACAAGCTTTTATTACTATGGCATAGATGGCTTGAGAGAACGAGTAACGCACAATATAGAAACATTTTTACAAAATTATCCGTTAGTTGGGTTAATGACTGCATTAACTACTGGGGTTCGACACAGCATTACTGATGCGCAGTGGAGTGTCATGCGTGGTACCGGTACTAACCATTTGTTTGCTATTTCAGGGCTGCATCTGGCTTTTATTACAAGTATGATCCATGTTCTTACACGTTTTTTTTACCGCTATATTCCCTGTATCTCGCCAATGATACCCGTGTCTCAGATCGCTGCTGGATTGATGGGAGTATTTGCCATTTTTTATGCTGCATTAGCTGGTTTTGCTTTGCCTGTACAACGTGCTTTATTGATGTTGTTGGTATTTTTATGGGCAAACTTAGCGAGACGCAACATGGCTCTGTGGCATACATTTATCTGCTCCTTACTCGTTATTTTAGTGTATTCACCATTTTCGGTTTTATCAGCCAGTTTTTGGCTTTCTTTTGTGGCAGTAGCGTTTATTCTTTACGGTGTTTTAGGTCGCCTTAAAGTAGAAAGTGGCTGGCGGGCCTGGTTGAAAATTCAGTGTGGTGTTGGTTTTGGTCTAATTCCGTTATCACTATTATTTTTTCATCAAATTTCTTGGATAAGTTTGCTAGCTAATTTGATAGCGATTCCAGTGGTAGGTTTTGTCATTTTGCCAATGGTCCTACTAGGAGGTTTCACAACACTACTGATTCCAGCGTTGGGTAGTACACTTCTAATTTTAACAGAACGACTTTTAGAATTATTGTGGCAATTTTTAACTTACCTGTCCATGATAAAATGGGCGCAGTACACAGCGCTGATAGCGGCACCGTGGATATTACTGACAAGCCTATTAGGATTCCTGATACTGTTTGTTCCTTATGGTGTTCCTGCACGTTACATAGGGGTCATATATCTACTACCTTTGTTTTTTTGGAAAGCGCAAGGACCAAAAAATGGTGAAATTTGGTTTAGTCTACTTGATGTAGGTCAAGGACTGGCTGCAGTGGTACGAACCCAGCATCATACCTTGGTATATGATACGGGCCCAAGCCGATCTGTTGATGCGGGTCGTGCCGTACTGATCCCTTTCCTGGAAAAACAATCGATCACAAAACTTGATATGCTCATGGTGAGTCACGGAGACAACGATCATATCGGGGGTGCCTATAGTCTTTTGAAGCAGATACCGACGATAAAAATCGTCAGTAGCATTCCAACAAAATTCCTACCACGCCACGCTGATTTTTGTAGTAAAAAAATGCATTGGAGATGGGACAACGTTGATTTTTTCGTACTGTACCCTGAAATAAATGATGTTTATTCCGGCAATAACAGTTCTTGTGTACTAAAGATTAGTAATCGTAACCATAGTATTCTATTAACTGGCGATATCAGCAAAGTAGGAGAGGACTATTTAGTGAGTACGATACATAATCAGCTAGCGAGTAGTATTTTAATTGCGCCACACCATGGTAGTAAAACGTCTTCTAGCATCGAATTTTTAAATAAAGTTCAGCCGAAGGTTGTGTTATTTCCAACGGGCTACCGTAATCAATTTAAATTTCCTAATACCGTTGTATTAAATCGCTATCAGCGACTCCATGCAGACATCTATGATACAGCGATTGATGGAGCAGTTACCATAAAATTACATCTGCATTCCAAGACCGTAGCGATAGAAACCTATCGCCAAAGGTATCACAGATTTTGGAGAGATGAGTTGACACACTAGCGTTGCAACCTCTTTGATTTTTAATCAAAAAAATCCATGACACAGGGTTTACTGTAAGCGGTTGAGGTGGAGAGGGCCGTTGAAAGGCCTCTCCATTCGCCCGCGTTGGCGACATCCCTGTAGCATCCTTGCTAATATACCGTAATCAGACGGCATGGATCTCCCAATCCATTCCACAAATCACGCATCAACAACCAGAGTGACCATAAAAGCAAGCACACTTTTACGGAAGACTAAATCCTTAACCCTGAACTTGACCCTGAACCAGGTCATTTGCGATGCGCAAGTTACAGCGTAACAAACCCATACCTGATTGCAATGGGTACTCTACTGCTTCAGTTTTTGCTTACGAAAACTTGCGAGATCACCCATCATTCAAAATATGACACTAGCTAAAAAATCTTGCCCTCTGTCATTTTTTAACTGATTATGGGGTGATTATTTCGTTGATGAGTTTGCGCAGCAAACCTATCCCGTCATGACGCATTATAGAGCTAACTACTTAGTTTCTATATGTAATCAATGCAAGTCTGTATTGGGAAAATTGAGTTGGAGAATCGACAACCCCCGATTAGCGGGTGCCTCTAAACCTAAAATACGATAAGACGTTATCATAATAACTAAGGCCTGCCTTACTTCAGGCGCACCCTGATAACGTTGCACAATTTCATTCGCTCTATTCGCAGCGGCCACGAAGGCCTTTTTTCTGAAGTAGTAGTCAGCGATGTGTAGCTCATAATTGGCGAATAAATTACGTAAGTAGATCATACGCTGTCTCGCATCAGAGACATAACGACTGGCAGGATAACGGTGAATTAACTGAGCAAATTCTTGAAATGCAAGGCGCATAGTCTCTGGATCTCGCTTCGATAAATCGATGGGAATATAACGCAGATACCAACCCCTATCCTGCTCCATGTCTGCTAAGGCTTGCATATAATAAGCATAATCGATGAATGGACTATCTGGGTAGAAACGGATAAAGCGTTCCGTAGCTGCTTTGCTAGAAGTGAAATCTCCGGTTTGGTAATAACTATAGATTAATTCCAATTGTGCCCGTTCCGAATAGCGATTAAAAGGATGCACTACCTCTAGCGCTTCATACGTCCTAACAGCACGTGCATATTTTTTGTGAATCAGCGATTCCTTGGCATTTAAATAAATTTGACTGGAAGACTGTCCTTGAAAGGCAACCAGTGGATCATCTGATTTAGTGGCGCAGGCACCTAAAAAGACGGCTACTAAACTTATAAAAACAGCAAAACTAAGTAATTTCACAAATATATCGTTAGCATGGTTATTTTTAGGAAAACCGCCAAAAGTAGCATAATAGCAAGATAGTAAGCGATGCAAAACTTAGTAACTAAAAGCCGTACAACTCGCCATGGCAACTGAACCCTCGCGCACCACTAAGAAACTAAAAAATTAAACTCTTTGCGGAATGGCCCGCTTATTATTCTTTTTTTTGAAAAATTTCATTTAGCTTAAACTTTTCGGCTAGAATGGGAATCCCACACCACCCTATAACAGCCTCAATAATCAGGATAACACCGACCAGAAATGCAAATAATTTCCCAAGTCCTAATAAGACGCCGATCAATAGGACAATACCAATGACCAAACGTGAAAGGCGTTCGTTGGCTTGAATATTGCTTGCTACATTCAACATAAATAGTATCCTCTATTAGTAAAACGACATCGCTCTCGACAGCATTATAGCGATACTTCTATGAAAAACACAGCTCAAACCGTGAATTGTCAGGTTATTGTCCCGAACTACTTAGCCGGGAGACGTCTTGACCAAATTCTGAGTACATTGCTTGTTACCTATTCTAGGTCTCGTCTGCAAAATTGGATACGCAGTCAACAGATTTCCGTCGACCAACAATTCAAACGACCGCGTGATAAGATTAAGGCGGGTGCTGTAATCACCATCAAAGCGATCATACCTGAAGCAAGTAAATGGGAGGCGCAATCCCTTCCACTGGATATTATATATGAAGATGAAGCTCTACTCGTCGTTAATAAGCCCTCTGGCGTAGTCGTCCATCCAGCGGTGGGTAACCCGGATAAAACCTTAGTGAATGCTTTGTTACATCATTTACCGCAATTAAAACAACTCCCTCGTGCCGGTATTATCCATCGACTTGATAAATATACTACGGGCTTATTGGTCATTCCTAAAACCTTGGATGCCCACACCCAGCTTGTCAAACAATTACAAGCTCGGGATATTCAACGCAACTATTATGCTATTGTTCGCGGTACACTGCTTTCTGGAGGAACGATCAATGCGCCTATCGGTCGACATCCCAAACTACGAAGAAAAATGGCGATCAATGGAGTCCGTAGCAAACCAGCGGTCTCGCATTACCGAGTTATAGAACGTTTCCAGTACCATACTTTGTTGTGGATTCAACTAGAGACAGGTCGCACGCATCAGATACGCGTCCATATGGCACATATATACCATCCCATAGTCGGCGACAAAATTTACAAAGGTCGCTTGCAATCATGCCATCAAACTAGCAAATCCTTGATAAACCATCCAGATCACTTTCAGCGACAAGCTTTGCATGCAACACGTTTACAACTTACACATCCTACTACGCAACAGGCCGTTGCATGGAGTATCCCCCTGCCTACAGATATGCAAACGCTAATCTGCTGTTTGCGTGAAAAGGAACAACATAATGTTAGATCTGCTCGTTCCTGACTGGCCTGCTCCACCGTGGGTTAAGTCGGTTAGTACGACACGGTGCGGTGGCTTTAGTAGTCCACCTTTTGATAGTCTGAACCTAAGTCT
>JABDBU010000044.1 GCA_013288455.1 Gammaproteobacteria bacterium
AGCGGTAAAACCAATACCCAAGAAGAAGAACATACGTTTATAGTATGCTCAATAACTCGTCGATCACTATAGGTTTTCAAATGTCTATAGTGATCGATTATAAAATGACTTGTATCTCAAGAATGCAAATTTTGAGTATATTATTGTCCCAACTAATGCTTTTATCTTCTTTCAGTGCGTGTCCCTGACCGCAAACACACAATGGAGGGTCTTAAATCTCTTTGAATTTGCACTTATCACAGCACTTGCATGGCTCCAAAACCGCTTCTTTCATGCCATGTGTTACTGGTAAAGCTCCAGCTCCATAGACGATCCGTTCATCGAACATCTCTTCCAGGGCTCGAGCCCAGTCTTCAACAAGAGCGCCATCCCAATCTATTTCATCATAGAACCATTTTAAAGGGAGATCTTTATTGAGATAATGCCACCGTAAGAGTACTAATTGAAGGGCACGAAACGCTTCGGCCCCAGTCATTACTTTTTTTAGATAATCAGAGCTCGTTACACCCGGATTTAAGAAATGATCTCTTCTCGCTTCGTTTTCAGGAGCAAGACGAGCTTCAATCGTTTTTTTATCTATCCCCATACCTTCCTGCTATTCGTATTATTGCCATTGTAACATATTTTTTAAAGTTTAAAGATCGTCTTCCTTTCGGAAGAACTTTTCTTTCAGTATCTTTGCTTCTCTTTTTTCTTTCTTTTTTATCTCCTGCATAATGATATGGTCTTCCATGTTTTTCTTCTTCATTTTGACGACATAGTCAAAGGATTACCATGGCCCAAAAAACCAATGTACGGATTACCTTCGATATACCGACAAACTATCATAAGCAGCTCACAATGCTGGCTGACCAGTACGACAAAAATATGCAAGAGATGTTTGTTGAACTATTCGAACGCGGTTTAGAAACTTATCCATGCCCTCTCGACCACACGCCTAATGCAGTCACTCAAAAAGCTCTTGCAAATATTGAAGCCGGAAAAAGGTTGGGAAAAGTAGCAACTATCGATGAGCTGTTTAAAAAATTAAGGAAGTAGCGTTCGGTTGATTGGATAGGACAAAAAAAGGCCGGAAATTAATCCGACCTTCTCAGTATACTCTTGAAATTAGATTATTATTGCTGCTCTTGAACTAGTATATCAATACCGTCTTTCGTCATATATAGTTTAGGCTCTCCACGCTTATCAAGGAACAACTTATATGGTATCTCTTTTAAGTTGTGCTTTGCTGCAACTATTTTTAGTAGTTATTTGTCATAGAATGATATTTTTTATACCAAGGGTAGACACGTCTTTCATCAGTACGTGCTTCTTGAAGGGGATTATTGAACTCCCGGCCTTCATTTTTTATCGCCCGATAGTTAAATTTATTCATAGAATAATCAACCCACGCTTTCGATGCATCACTCTGTGCGTTCATAGCATCTACTCGACGCTTTTCCAACGTTTCAAGAGCCGCTTGATATTCACGCTCACGTTTTCGATACTGGTCTGAATACCATTTTAGATTTCCATCAGCATCCGCCGAATTATGTCTTGGCCAAACTTCTGACCAAGCCTTATGCTTCGCTTCTAACGCATTGTACATGGCGTTAATGGCCTTGTTATGCGCTGCATATGCCTTTTCTTTCGCTTTCTCGGCCGCGTTATATGCCCGCTGAACGTTCTTATAATCTTCAAGCACCTTAGCTTCAGTCGCTTTACGAGCCTGCTGTCCGTACTCATAATCTTTGCGTGCCTCAGCTTCATACGCCTTTATTAGGTCACCCCCCCGTGGCTGAGTAGTACTTGGTACTACTATAGGAGCGGCACTATAAGCCTTTTCATATTCAGAGACGCGCGCCCTTGGCTGTGCTGGTGACTGGAAGCCTAACGCACTCTTAATCCTATTGTAGAAACCAGTAGCTCGTCCTTCCGTATTTTTACCATATGCACGCTCATACTCAAGAGCTCGTTGTGACGGTTGTTTCCATACTCGCGGCTGATTAACATCATACCCCGTGAAATATTCTGATGCGTATAAAACGCTGCATCCTGCGACCGTAAGGCCACCCAAAACTCGCATAATCTTCATTAAAACCCCCAAGATATCGCCATTTAGACCTCTCTCAATTATAACACTACCATGTAAACATTTCAGTTTGCAACAATTTTTAGGTAGAGGGTATTAATTCGACCGTAGATATATCGATTTGATCGATCTTTCGGTAGGATGGCTGGCCCACAGGGTCAACCAAGACCTACTCATAAAAAAATTGGTGTTTGGGAGCACATTCGGGACACTTTTCGTTTGGGTCAGGCAGAGTTTGGCTTTAGTTTAACGCATATCAAGACGGTGTATTCGGTGTTGAAATGGCCACATAAGGTAATATCACCCTCAAGCTCTTTGACCAATTCAAAGATGCGGCGGCCACTGAATACTCCTAAAAAATATAATAGATGAGCAACAAAAAAGGTCGGAGATTAATCCGACCTTCTCAGTATACTCTTGAAATTAGATTATTATTGCTGCTCCTGAACTAGTATATCAATACCGTCTTTCGTCATATATAGTTTAGGCTCTCCACGGTTATCAAGGAACAACTTATATGGTATCTCTTTTAAGTTGTGCTTTGCTGCAACTATTTTTCTCGCTGTGTTTGCTGCATCGTAGTCATTAATACCAAAAGCGCTAAACGGTGTGCCAACTTCTAACAATTCGTCTTTTTTTAGCACAGTTTCTGGAGATAAGTAACGATAGGTAGTGTGAATGCCTCGGATCAAATCACTACATTCATCAATAGTAGCTTTAGAAGTAAACCATGAAGAAAGATTCAAGCCTCTACAATTTTTATAAAATCGTTCGTGCAAGCTACCAAAAAGATATGCCGTTTCTATCACGGCTTTAGGCTCAATAGACAATATAGTTGATTCTTTATCTTCACCTGCCACACATGTGCCAGCCACCAATGCTCCCATGCTGAAAGCTACAATTAAACGTATGCTCATAAAACCCCTGTATTGTTATGGATCACTAAGATTAATATCCAGCTTGACATCTTTAGCGCAAACGTCAAATAGAATCAAGCGCGTTTCCTGCCAAAAACTCTATTTAAATCGATCAGACAACACATTTGGCATTGCACAGATAGCATGCTAAGACCAGGGAGTCTTGCGACCATAAGTCGCGGCGGACCTTGAGAATTCTTCATACGAATTAAACTGCCCAAAATACTTCTTTAGTTCTGCGTCTAAAGCTTCATCTGACTTAATTGGCGTCTCTTTTGTAGGGATCTGATCTCCTTCTATAAATTTTCTCAATATATTTACGTCCCTTATTGCACTAGTACCCGCAAAAATCATGTGGATGGTATCTGTTCCTTGATTTGATTTATAAGATACAAACAACATTTTCTTACGCGGCAAGCTTACCAGCACATCAGAATTTAATCGCGCAATCTTGCCAACTTCACACACCTTTTCTCCATTTAAAGCGTAGGTCATAACCTTGCCGAATGGGTGACATTCATTTTGATTATATCGTGCAATAAAGGTTGAAATAGTTTCTAATTCATCATTAAGTGGAACCTTGATTAACTCATTATCAACACTCATAACTAATCGAAGCTCAATATTATTTTTTTTGTCGTTATCCATTGCAACAAGAAAAACAGATGCACATACTAAAAACAATGAATTGTAGTATCGCATAACTTCCTTTAACCTAACTATTAGATATTGACAGCATTTCATTTTACTACAAAATTATAACTCTCTACTTAATATAGTCAACGAAGAGCTGTGTCATTACCGAGCATTATGATGAAGCGTTTTTATATCTCTCTTGTTATTCTCCTTTAGTAATGGCGTAAGGCCAGACGAAGCTGCGTAGCAGCGAAGACTGGGCGGCACATTCGGGACACTTTTCGTTTGGGTCAAGCAGAGTTTGGCTTTAGTTTAACGCATATTAAGACGGTGTATTCAGTGTTGAAATGGCCACATCCAACTCAAGTTTAAAATTGCATTAGGTTCAAAGACTATACAATACAAACAATAATCACAGCCCATAGAGTAAAAGCCTTAATCGTGCAACAGCTCACTGACATTGCTCATTGCATGTATTGTTTTTTTGCCTTGGCCACTGTTTTGAGAAATTCTTGATATTGCGCACCTTGATTTTGATGAATTATCTGATTTGCTAATGGATAGCCACAGAGCACAAAGAAATCTTCGATATCTTCTGTTTTTGTTGAACCAGCTTTAACCGATTTCATCTTCTTATCACAGAATTTACACCAAGATGCACCACGAGATTCTGGATGATGCTTATCCGTAAAGTCGAAAGGCTTATTATCTTTTGATTCATTATTGCGTATGTCAACCATAACTGATGCGTACTCGAGTACTGCTATAGGCTTAAATCCGTACCAATAAGAAAAGTTTAAACCATTCAGCACTTGATGAGTGTCCTGCCAGCGCTGCGTTCCCCGTATTTTTTTTCGAGCAGTGTCAATGTCGAGGGTATATTGGCCGATGTTTAGTTTTTGATCACTGTCTTGTTGTGGATCAGCAGCAATGATAGATATAGATGAAAGAATGGAAAACGGAAGAAACGGTTTAAAAAATGCTTTCATGGATCTCCTCTTTGGGATTATTAACTTTCTTGTAACAGCAACATAACAGATCAGCGTCAACGCTTAATAGCACACACTTGATTGCGCTGCACAACCATGGTGTATTGCTCAGCATTATGACGCACTTCTTGTAATCCTTCTATTATCGCATCTATTTCTTTTGCGGTAATAATCGCACGTTCCACAAGGAAATCCCTTGCCTCTTCTAGAGAGCTAATAGAAAGCTCAGTCCCAACCGAGCCAGATCGTTGCTCAAATGAACGCACTATTTTTATTTCAAGATGATGGCGTTGCACTAATTGTTCCAGGGACGCACCAATATCATAATTGGTATGCAAGCATGCTTCCGCCTTTTTGGTAATATTATGCGCAACCGCTTCAATAGCCCAATGAGCCGGTTCTGTCCTGCTTGCGGAGA
>JABDBU010000045.1:0-4801 GCA_013288455.1 Gammaproteobacteria bacterium
AGCTTGTGTTAAGTGCAGAAAACCCATCATTATCCTGCTGGGCGAGAAAAGACCGAAATTCATTGCGAGAAAGGTTTCTCTCGGCAACGTCCAACAATGTCTTTACGACCTCTAGATGTCCCTCTTTACAGCTTGTGCTAAGTGCAGAAAACCCAAACTTATCTTTATTGGTGAGAAAATATCGAAATTTCTCGGAAGAAAGTTTTCTCTCGGCAACTTCCAACAATGTCTGTACGACTTTTAGATGTCCCGCTTTACAGCTTGTGTTAAGTGCAGAAAACCCATCATTATTCTGCTGGGTGAGAAAAGACCGAAATTCATTGCGAGAAAGGTTTCTCTCGGCAACGTCCAACAATGTCTTTACGACCTCTAGATGTCCCGCTTTACAGCTTGTGCTAAAGGGAGTAAATCCAAACTTATCCTGATGGGTGAGAAAAGACCGAAATTCATTGCAAGGAAGCCTGTCTTGGGCAGTCTGTAGTAATGCAGAAACCAGATCCGTGAAACCATGTCTACACGCTAAAATCAAGACAGAAAAACCCGTATTCGTGCTTTTTATTTGTATAAGTTCGCATAAAGCGTTTGGATCGCGCCTACAATCCATTTTGAGGCGCTCCAACAGGGCAATGCTTAGTTTTTGGTCAGCTTGTTCACAAGCACCCACGCTGCCCATTAACACCGTATATCCTTCCTTGGGATCTACCCAGAAATTGGGCATTCTGAACAAAGAATCACCAAATCTTTCAAGTATTGCGGTTAACAGGGTTCTCACATAGGCCTTTTGCTCAGCTAGTGCATGTGGTAGATAATAAAATAGATGTTGTAGGAATTCTGAGAAATAGGATGCAGTATGTTGTTCTTTTTTTTGTAAGTCGGATAATTTGGATAAAATTATTGCCAGATCGCTTTGCTTAAAAGATAAAGAATAAATATCATTTAACAAGGGACATCGATTTTTTTTATTTCGAAAATCAAGACAGGGCTGGCGTTTAATTTTTTTACGGTCATTACTCTCCGTAGATAATCGTTCGTGAGACGAATCAGTACTTCGTTTTCGTTTTCTGTCGTTAGTAGATGAATATCCCTTACTTTCAAAACGAGCTCTTTCTTCTCTTGAGTGAGGACGAAAAGGTCTAGTATGTGTATTATTTTCTTGCCCATCAAAATTACGTGGCACGGCAACCTCTTCAGCTAACAGAACGGAGCATAAGGATACTTCTACTAACTGAAGGCAATATTAAGGTAATATTAGTTTTGTGGATATGATGTCCAAAATTAATTGCCACCGTTTTCGGTTAGCTATTATTTAGGAATGAACAACAGATAAGCTTACAAAAAGGAGCGACAGGATGCCTGCTTCAATGTCAATTCAAGTATTAGTACAACACACCTTTCCATTGTTTGGATATAGAAAATTATTGGGGCTTGGTGTTTGTTACGGGGTCACGATGCTGGCAAATGATGCCATACTGCGTGGAAGACCAGGGATTCATGAATTTGTCAGACGTTTTCAGCTGCTTGCGCAATATAACGCTGATAATACGGCTCTCATGAGAGCAATAGAGAGCACAAGAGGGAAGCGGGAGTTAGGAGAACAGCTTTCACTAGATGAACGATTGCTGCTGGAAATGCCAGCTTTTATAGAAAAAATACATTTTCTCCAAGATGAGGAAAATAGGCTTGTTAAGCAAGAAAGCCGTCGTCGATTGAGCAGTGATACTGACATGCAGCACGCTGAAGGAACAACGGAGCTAGCGGCTATCGCAGGAATTTATGCACCTGGCGAACTGGAGCAAAGTTTTACGCAGCTGAGAGCGTATGACCATCTTCAACCCCACTCTCTACTCCATGCGATCAATCTCAATTTTTACAATATGGAACACATCGTGGCTGTCGCCTACGATGCAGCACTCGGTAAGTATCTATTGTTTAATGCCGACGATCCAGTGAGTGAGTTTACTGCTCTCACAGCTTATGATGCAGCATCCTGCGCTAAAAAAATTCATTTGGCTTTTACAGAAGAGCATAACCCTTTTGTAGGGCTTGTTAGCAAAGTGTATGGATTGGCCAGGGACAGTGCTAGGCTCAGGAGTATGGTCATCAATCCTTGGAGAAGAATACCCGTCATGTTGGCTATACATCAAACGCTCACGCAAGAAAAAATTGAATGGACCCAGCAAAATGGCTCTTGGTTGCATTTAGCTGCCATCGCAGGTGATGATAAAACGGTTAATGATTTACTGAAAGCAGGGATAAATCCCAATATAATATACCAAAACGTTGGTATAACCGCCCTACATATTGCAGTACTGTATAACCATCCGAGAGTTATAGCTGCTTTGTTAGCCAGCCAGCAAACGGATCGTAATTTGCTCACGTACGCGGACCATTACTCTGCTATCTATTTAGCAGCACGATATGATCGTGAAACAATACTGAAGATCTTATTAGATGCACCGGAATCGATTCCTAGCATTGCTGATTGCGAAGGCTTGACTCCACTTCATATAGCAGCAAAAGAGGGTCGCAAACAAGCGGTGCAAATATTATTGGAGAAAATAAATCCTAATGCACTCACGAAGCAAGGTTCTACCCCACTCCATTTAGCGACGCAGCAGGGACACATTGAAATTATCAATATTTTATTAAATGATCTGAGGGTTGATGTGAATGCCGCTAATGCAGAAGGGGATAGCGCATTTCACATCGCTACTAAAACTGGTCAAGTAGAGGTCACTGATATTTTGTTGCATATGGAAAGAGTCCATGTTAATGCCTTCAATGAGGATGGAGACACTGGATTTCACCTGGCAGCAAAATTAGGTCATATCAGAGTGATGAGAGTTTTATTGCGTCTCCACTCTAGAGTGGCTAGTAATTTGCTAACTAGAGATGGGTATACTGCTTTGCACCTGGCGGCAAAGGCAGGTCAAGCCACTGCCATGCAGCTGCTGCTAGATCACCAATATCATCCATTCAATATCAATGCGCTGAGTAGAGATGGGCAAGCCGCTATTCATGTCGCTGCAGAGGCAGGTCAAGTCACAGCAGTACAAGTATTGCTCGAACATCTAGCCATTGTTAATTCCTTAAGTGGTGCTGGGTATACTGCTCTGCAGCTGGCCGTGTTACGAGGATGTCTTGATGTTACCAAGCTTTTGTTATCGTCTCCCGCCGTGCATATAAACGTCGTTGACAAAGACGGTTGTAGCCCGCTGTACATAGCAACAGATAGGGGCGATATTGAGATTATGCGCATGCTATTAAGCCAAAAAAATATCGATGCGAACCTTCGTGATCATGTGGCAGAAAATACAGCACTTCATATTGCTGTAAAAAACGAAAATGTTGAAAGTCTGAAATCTCTTCTACAGCTATCTACAATCGATCCCAATATCCCAAATAAAGCGGGTAATACTGCACTGCATCTCGCTGCAAAAAGTAGTCTCACCACACTGATACAACCCTTATTAATGCACCCTAAAATTAATAAAGAAGTACTGGATATACAAGGTCGTTCAGCGCTACAAATTGCCGAAGCAGAAGGTTATGTAAGGGCTGCCAGTCTTTTACGTGCTTTACCCTTACCTAAAGGTGATGCTCCAACTGTATTAGCGTGCGGTACACCTGGAATAACACGTTCTGTGATTGCCAATGGATGCCGATTAATATCCGAAGAGCCGAATAAATTGGCAGAGGAGCGAATGCTACGTCATTACGAGATAGTAAAAAAGTGGTCTGAAAAAATTAATGTAGAGGAGGGTGTCAGTTTGGTAGGTGCAGAAGAAGCACATCAGATCGAACAACTAAAACAAAAGCATTTACGATCAACAGGTGGATGGAATAGAGCAGCACATACCGTCAACCAAGCCTATATGGCCTATCAAATTGCTAAAGGAATCGCCAGCGGTGACCCAGCTGCTCTTGCCTGGACAGTTGTAGGGATTGGGTGTTCTGTTGCAGGTAATGCCGTTACAAAGCAATTGCGTCGTGTAGGGACAGAAAGCAACTTCCGTGGGTTAAGGACACTAGGGCGACCAGAATTGGCAGTTCCAATTGGCCAAGTGATCACAGCTTTACCGATCATCGTGAGCTTCTTACAAGATCTCCATCGTTTTCAAGTAGGAGAAGCCGATGGAGCGGCTGAGAACCTAATGGTCGATGCCGAGGTACTCACTATTTCGCTAACAGAAACAGGATTGGAGATTATCGGTGCTGAATCAAGTCCAGTAGGTACTCTGCTCACGACATTGCTTCTGATCAGTCTTGATATAGGCAAAGCGGTGGAAATGGTTGAGAAGCTCAAAGAGGTGATTCATTTATCGAGAACTGAGATTCTGCGGGAGGGATTACGTGCCTTCTTCGAATTGTCAGTGAGTACTAAGATAGCCGATGCGGAAGAGAGAGCTCTACAGATATGGAATCGGTTGGAAGATAATATTTCTCGATTTTTTCAACATCCACGAGACCGTGTAAAAATACCCTATATCAATACCTTGGTCTTGTCACTTGGTAGTACGATAGTAACGGAACAACAAATTTACACGGGAGAAAATGAAGAGATAACAGAGTACATGTGGGTTGCTCATATATTACGCTGTGAGACAAAAACCGTAAAAAAAACAGTGTGGGGAGCCAGTGACGATAGTGTTTATTTAACCCATTTACCCAGTGCTACGCGGGATGAGTACCTAAAAGCTTCCTCTTATGCGTCGAATTTAGTTATCCTTAATTGGGCGACGTTTTTTTGCTTTCCACGAAGTGAATGGGAGGTGCAAACGCATGTAATGGAGCTTCGTAC
>JABDBU010000045.1:4811-4884 GCA_013288455.1 Gammaproteobacteria bacterium
TAATCCTATACAAAATATCAATTGTAAGAGACAGATCGGCGAGATACACAAGAGTACGCAGTATACCCAGTCT
>JABDBU010000046.1 GCA_013288455.1 Gammaproteobacteria bacterium
ATATTTTGGTTGTTTGGTTTGTGCGATTAGTTAAGTGTATTTAATTTTAAAAAAAGGAGCAACGCATGTTAGAAAATTTACAAGCAATGCCGCCCAGCAAATGGGAAACTGCTACTCCACAAGAAAAACAAGATGCTGAAGGATTTTATCAAGTCTATTCTCAAGCTTCGTATGGTGTGGCATTGGGTTCTGTAGGCTTACCGTCAAACACCGCTAATAAATGGCTGCACACCTGCGCAATGATAGGAGGCAACTTATTTGAGATCTCTGAACAGGGCGGCTTAACTGGCCAGGATGTATACATGCTCTATTGTGACGATGATTCAGGGGTAAACTATAGCAATACCTCCAAATTGCTGAAGTGGGAACACTTAGGAGGAGCAGAGCAAGCTTGTTGGGAGCAGGTTGCAGCCCATGGTAACAAATATCTAAATGATATACTTAGGCAAATGCTTACAACAGAATCGCTTTTAACGACTCATGATAAAATTGCAGTTGAAGCAGCTTGCGAGGACTTGGGTATTGCGACGGTGAGTGAATTGCAGATACTCCGACAAAGTATGACTACGCAACCATTACAGCTCACCACTTCGGCAGCAACACTTTTTCAACGGCCAGCGATTGCTGAGCATACTTTGGAGCAGATGACAGAGATAGAGACAGATAAAATAGGTTGCCATCATCCCGTCTACTAAATATTAGTTCAAGGTAAAGGTGGTTTTTTTACCTAAAACAAAATGAAAAAAATGAAAGACCTCTGCTTTTTTTCATTTTTTTAATACCTGAGGTTCTGTTTTTTAAACTTTGGATTAAAAAGGAATGTGTTATGCCAACACCAACATATACATATAAAAAATTCAATGAATCAACTGAGCGGCTTCAAAAGATAGCAACGCTTCTTTACCAGTGCCACATCATAGTAACGCGTAATTTGACACGCCAGGATGAACCTGCCTGTGCATTACTGTTACAGAACCAAATAACGTTAGGCAATCAGGAACCAGAATGTAGGAATTTTTGGGCAACATTAGCTGATATACATCAATTAACATTCCAGTACATCTGTACTGATGATATAACGTTCCAAGCATTCCAAACAATGGCTCAAGCGAATTTAAATGATTTAGATAATATTTATTCGAATGTTAATTCATGGGTTCATAGCCTGGAATGCCACTGGTCGCCGCCGTCTAGCAATTTCACTACAAGAAAACAAGTTAGCCATGTTGACACTACCACGAAAGTCATGACAGGGCAGGCATCGTCTGTTTCTAGCTCACCAAAAAATGGTGCTAGCCCTTCCACTCTCGAAACAGACGATGTTAATGTTGGCGGTGCTGTATCACAGCGTAGCACAGTATTATCACCGCCACGGTCGCACGCAGCTACTGCAACAAGGGTTGACTACACTACTCACTCTAGGACTTCAATGCACAGTGTTGAAGCCAAGACTACGATATTGTCTGGTTCGAAGAGTGTACTAGATCTTGATATTGATGACCTTTCTACTTTCCATTTTAAAGAAGACGATGATAATTTTGGCAGTGCTGTTTCACAGCGTAACACAGCAGCATCACCATCACAGTCGCACGCAGCCACTGTAAAAACAGTTGGCTTTACTACACAGCCTAGAGCTACACAGCGCAGCGTTGCAGCCAACTCTACTACAAACACAAAAATCGTAACAAGGCAGGCATCGTCTGTTTCTAGCTCACCAAAAAATGGTGCTAGCTCTTCCACTCTCGAAACAGACGATGTTAATGTTGGCGGTGCTGTATCACAGCGTAGCACAGTATTATCACCGCCACAGTTGCAAGCAGCCACTGCAAAAATGGTTGACTCTACTACTCATTCTAGGACTTCAATGCATAGCGTTGAAGCTAATGCTACCAATGTCTGCGCAGAAAAAGCTGTAACGCTCCAAGAAGCATCACATCTATCTTTTTCGAAGCCAGCAGCAGAACTATTAGTAAAGGAATCACGACAAAGATTACAAGCAACATGGATGGAATTTAAAAAAAAACAAGCGGAACAAGAAAAATTAATACACAGGCGCCAACTTGCCACAGATATAACAAAAACAGCGAAGGCGTGTTTCGAAGCGTTACATAATGAACAATCCGGCGCTGTCGATCCTATGTCTCAGCCGGATCAATCAAGTGCAACTCTTATTCCGACGTTACTACAATCTGTAATTAAAGGAGCACAACAAATACAGGCTCATTGCTCAGTTACCCCGTCTCAACACGAGCATACGAACACTTCTTTCCCTCCTCCTTCTTCTTTACCCTTGGTAAACCAAACAGGCAGCAACCCTCGCCAATTAACTGCATCAACTGAACGAGAAGAAAGTAGAAGCTTGCCTCAATTATGCTTACTCCAAGAACAGACGCTTCGACACGGCAACCAAGAAAAACCTTATACTCAAGCTTGGTATGATCAGTGCAATCACAGCAAGTTGGACCTAAAAACATGGGATGCGCTTAGGCTGCTCGCAACTAATGCAGAGCCGACATTAAGGGTTGTGTCATCTCAGGGATCATCATTATCTGAGACACCTGGTCGTAAACTTGTTGGTAACTCATCAAGATTCTGGTCTGATTCAGATTCCTCAGATTCAGATCGAAGCAAACGCTCTTCTACGAATGCAACTTCAGATTCAGATTCAGATTCAGATTCAGATTCAGATTCAGCAACATTTAGTTGCCACCGGCTCAGCAAATGACTTTGCTATTTTTATCTAAAGATTCGCATCTTCACGTACGAGCAGTATAGACATTGGGGTCACTTCAGTTTTATTTTTTTGTAAAAAAAACATGTGATCATGTTGATTATCTATACAGATAGCAATCTAAAAACATAATAAAGTAATAAATAAGATAATATTTATGTAAAGGTAAAAAATTTATTTTATAGCATTAACATTTCCTTAAGCATAGTAAAGATATTATAATAATGAGGCTGCATGATCATATTAGTTAATCTAAGCCTGCACGTATAAGCATTCCTTAGATTTTAGTTGTTTTTCTTGTGCATTTAGCTAAGTGCGTTTAATTTTTAAAATAGGAGCAACAAATGTTAAACAATTTACAACAGATACCACCCTGCAACTGGGAAACTGCTAGTGCAGAAGAAAAACAGAAAGCTGAAAATATATATAAAGACTATTATGACGCTGCACACGGTAAAGCATATCGTCCTGAAGCAGCAAAGCAGAACATAAGAATGATCAAGGACATGATGAAAGCTTCGAATCCACAATTGACAGATGAACAGCTTGATGCAAAATGTACAGCGATCCAAAATAATCCAAATTGTTGCTACGTAAAGGACGGTAAGATCATAGAAGTACCAAATAAGCAGCTAGTTCCAGCAGGAGTCGATATTTATTTTGCAGTTCTTGATCTGGATCCAAATTTAGCAACTATCCATGAAAAACAAAAAGCACAAAACTTAAAGTCAAAAACTGCGGATAGATGGCTAACTATGAGTCAATGTATGGCAGCCAACATGGACAATATCCTTGACAATTCCGGCTTAGAGGGCGAGGATTTGTACACCACGCTCTACTGCGCTGATAATGCTGCTGTAGGAGCGCAGTTAAACTATAGTGGTTCCAAATTGCCGCAGTGGGCAGACATAGGAAAAATACCGCAACATTGTTGGGAACATCTTGCAACCTGCTATAACAACTCGCTAATAGAGCAACTCGAGCAAAAGATGTCTCAAATGAATCGTGCACCTGTCAACGACGATCTTTTACCTGGTGCAGTGGCGAGTGGATTCGATGCACTTCATGCTTGTGCTGCACAATTAAATAGCACTGCAGCAGCGACAACGAGAGCAGTGTCATTTTATCAACAAGCACCCCGGACACCACCAGTAACAACTGTTTTTCAATCATCTGATATATATGTAGATGAACACGGTGGATGCCATTTTACATTCTAGAATCAGTTAAATGTAATTTTGTCTGCGTGCAAGCCATTGTACTGGCCATCTGACTGGAATGAACAAGTAAAGCCTCAATAATGTTAATTAATTGGAGTATTTCATCATGGAAAAAGGTAATGAACCCAAACCCAACATAAGGGACGAAGAAGATGTTAATTCGCCACTTAATTCGCCACCAAGTAACGCAGTAGATAGCACTATGTTTCTTCGTTTTCTGTTCGAGGTTCTGCAACTTTGTTTGATAGTTCAGGAATGTTTGTTTTATAGCTTCTTCTATAGGAGTGTCTAGTGAGAGAGGAGATGGCTCACTCCTCATGGAGGGTTGAACTTCTGTTCTA
>JABDBU010000047.1 GCA_013288455.1 Gammaproteobacteria bacterium
TGCTAACTGAAACCCTGCTGAACCCAGTTCATTAGCAACTTTTATGGCATTTTTCACACCTTCCAGCGTATTGTAAGTATCCACTAGCAGGACACAACGATCTGGCAATGTTTTAGCATATTCGCGAAAAGCCTCTAACTCCGAATCAAAACACAAAACCCAACTATGCGCATGAGTACCACGAATAGGAATACCAAATAATTTTCCAGCCAACACGTTTGAAGTGGCGACACAGCCACCGATATATGCTGCGCGACTCGCCGATAACGCACCATCAAACCCCTGCGCACGACGTAAACCAAATTCCAATACAGGTTCTCCACGCGTCGCTTGAAGCAACCTCGCTGCACTAGTCGCAACTAACGATTGAAAATTGATGATATTTAATAAAATACTTTCTAACAATTGGCACTGCAATAAGGGCCCTTTCACACGTACTAATGGCTCTTGGGGAAAAACAACAGAACCTTCCTCTATTGCATCAATATCGCAGCTGAATGTAAGCTGATCGAGATAGGTTAAAAATTTCCGACTAAATAATGCCTTTCCTTGGGAATCTTTAAGACTCGCTAAATAATCCGTATCTTCTTTAGTAAAATGAAAAGCATCCAAATAATCAATTAACGTTCCTAAACCAACACAGATAACATAACCACCACCAAAAGGCAGCTTACGAAAACTATGATAAAACACTGCTTCGCGTTCATGGATACCAACCCGCCAATAGCCATATGCCATGGTAAGCTGATAAAAATCGATCAATAGAAGGAGAGAAGATTTATAAAGCTGCTTTAACAAATTCGACATAAGAAAAACAAACTAGCAAGGGTGACAAGCACCCGCCACATGGACAGGAAGGCTTAACCGCCCATCTGCTTCTCTCGAATTTCATCCAAGGTTTTACAATCGATGCATAAAGTGGCCGTAGGACGTGCTTCTAAACGACGAATCCCAATCTCTACTCCACAAGAATTACAGAACCCATAACGTCCTTCATCAAGTTGCTGTAATGCATCCTCAATTTTTTTAATTAGCTTACGTTCACGATCTCTAGCTCGAAGCTCTAAATTAAACTCCTCTTCTTGCGTAGCTCGATCGCTAATATCAGGCAACGATGCACCCTCATCCTGCAAATGATGCACTGTTCTCCCCATGTCTTCTAATAACATGCGCTTTCGCTGCAATAGCAAGCGTTTAAAATGCGCCTGCTGATCACCGCTCATATAGCATTCTCCAGGTCGTTCCTTATAAGGTACTACGCTGAAATCGATTTCTATACTAGAAGAAGAAACCGATTCCCGCCTTGTTCCTGACGACGGAATTTTTTTTTCTATTTGCCGTTTTCTACGTTTTTTAGGTTCTTCCATTTCAGCTTTTTGTAAAAGTTGTTGTTTTATTACAGGATGTGGCTGGGAATCAGACCTTGTCTGCTCTCGTTTTTTTTTAGCACTTGTTTGAGTAGCTCCCATGATTGCATGGCTTTTACTTTTTATATTTTTGGAAACTCCAGATTTGCTACTGACTCTACTACGTGAGGACTTTGCTTTTCTTTTCGGGGCTTTGCTTTTGCTAGGCTTTTTTTTTAACGCGACCCTTTTTCTAGGTTTTCTGCGAACAACAGTCTTCCTTTTATGCTTTACCCCTGTTTTCACCTTGTGTCGCTTCACTGTCCTTCTTCGAGGATGTTTAGCGGCTGTACTGGTGCCCGCTTTGGCTCTTCGACGACGAGTGGAAGTAGCACGTGTCGCCATTGCTCCCTTCTTCCTTCGCTTAGTAGCTTTTTTACGCGTCATTGGCTTTGCAGCTGTAGCACGTCTTTTACGTCGCTTTGCAGTTGCAGGTTTTTTCTTGACTGGCATAAAGTTCTCCTTGAGAATTTACAATTTACCGGAATTGGCATACCCAAAAAAACCAAACACATCTATATCAAAAATACTGCGACATAGCAATCATTTCTAATTCTTAACTAACCATGTCGTGATGTCATGTTATTTTTATTATTTAATCGGTTTATAGATCATTTTTTCGATTAATGCCATTTTCCACTCATGACCCGCGGATTTCCTGCCAAGTCTTTGTGTTGTTGTAAGCGTTGGTAACCACATTTCAAGAAAAATTGGCGAACAAACTCACCTTGTTTATAGCCATGTTCTAAGAATAACCACCCTCCTGCTCGTAGATAATGACGCGCCTGATCAATGATTACTTTTATATGATTTAATCCATTTTCTCCGGAAATTAACGCTATTTCAGGCTCAAAGCGTAATCCTAATTCAGATTGAAAATGTAAATCTTGATAGGCAAGATAAGGAGGGTTACTGATGATTGCGTCGAAGCATTCACCTGTTTGAAAAGCGCCGCACCAATCACCCCAACGCAATTCCACATTTTGTAATCCATGACGATGACTATTTCGTTCCGCAAGCCGCAAGGCATCCCGACAACAATCTGTAGCAATCAAATGCCATGCAGGTCTTTCACTTGCTAAGGCCAGAGCAATCGCCCCTGAACCAGTACCTAAATCAGCAATTTTTTTCGCGGCAGTCGTGTAATTCTTTAACACCAGTTCCACCAATAATTCAGTCTCCGGGCGCGGAACAAGTACAGAGGAATTTACCAAAAATCTCAGAGACCAAAATTCTTGCTGTCCCAATAAATAGGCCATTGGTTCACCCATTTTACGGTGTTTGACTGTCGCTTTAATAGCGCGTTTCGTAGGAAGTGATACAACAGAGCAAGCTGCCTGACTATAGAGTTGGGCACGAGTCAGTCCTAGATGCATAGCCAGCAATAGCTCAACATCTAGGTGAGGAGTGGAACTGCTTTGCATTAACTCTGCAACTGCCCAATGCCATAAAGATTGTAGTAACATGTTTAGTCTTAGATATTTTTAGAAGTGCCCTAAATGATTGAATCAGGGATTTAATTAGGGTTTTGCTTATGTCTTATGTAAGAGATAAAAAACAGAACAAGTAATAATGGAAGTAAGATTGGCAATAAAATTGGAAATAAAATGACCGCTAACACTGTCCAAACAACAGCAACGCAACCCAAAACAAGCACCCCTACCCAAGTCAGTACAAAAAACAGAAAAATGCTTAAACAAAAAAAGAAAACTGAAGCTATTAAGAGGGTCCATATCGTTAAGCTAATCGCCACCGCTCCATGGAGTAAAGTCAATGTAATATGCCCACCGAGAATTAACAATAGAAAAATGATCAACACAATTGCTAATGATCGAAACACAAAAAACCTCCCCTGTGTTTATTCACTCTATCGCAGCTAGTTTATCGGCTTGATACTCGCGCATTAAAGGTTGAATAACAGGCAATAAATTTCCTGCCATGATATCAGATAATTGGTACAAAGTGAGGTTTATTCGATGGTCGGTCAGTCGGCCTTGAGGAAAATTGTAGGTACGTATACGCTCCGAACGGTCGCCACTCCCTACTAAAATACGTCGTGTTTTCGCCTCCTCCTCCTGTTGCTTTGCTTGCTGAGAAGCCAGCAGTTTAGCCTGTAGTAAAGACATGGCTCTTGCACGATTCTTATGCTGAGAACGTTCATCCTGACACTCCACGACTAACCCAGATTTCAAATGCGTAATACGAACGGCTGAATCGGTCTTTTGCACATGCTGCCCGCCAGCACCCGAAGCACGAAAAGTATCAATTTTTAATTCAGCTGGATTAATAACCACTTCCTCAATGGTTTCTACTTCTGGAAGAATAGCAACAGTACAAGTGGACGTGTGTACACGGCCTTGTGCTTCCGTGTCCGGGACACGTTGCACACGATGTGCACCGGACTCAAATTTTACGTATGAATAAACATCTGTTCCCACAATGCGAGCAATAATTTCTTTGTAACCACCGTGCTCACTAGGACTACTGTGGAGAATTTCCACAGACCATCCTTGCGTTTCTGCAAACCGTAAATACATACGAAATAGATCTCCAGCAAAAATAGCCGCTTCATCTCCACCTGCCGCCGCACGAATTTCTAAAAACACATTGCGTTGATCATTCGGATCATGTGGTACTAATAAACGTGTTAATTCCATTTCTAGGACTT
>JABDBU010000048.1 GCA_013288455.1 Gammaproteobacteria bacterium
TCCGATTATCAGCAAGGGGATGCTTTTCGTATTATTTACGTGCATGTTCCCAGTGCATTTTTGTCCTTGTTGGTTTATTTAGTGATGGGATTGTCTGCCATCATGGGATTAATTTTTCGTATTAAATTATTCGATATGTTTATTGCTGGTAGTGTATGGCCGGGTACATGCTTTACTTTGTTAGCGCTAGTTACAGGTTGTCTATGGGCAAAACCAATGTGGGGAGCGTGGTGGGTCTGGGATGCGCGTCTGACTTCGGAGTTAATCTTGCTGTTTTTATATCTAGGAGTGCTGGCTCTACGGTCTGCTATCCTTGAACCCAAGGCTGCGGCTCAAGCAAGTGCTGTGTTGTTGATGCTGGGTCTGCTGAATCTTCCCATCATTCACTACTCTGTTTATTGGTGGAACACGCTGCATCAAGGTGCAAGCATTCGTTTATTAGAGCCCTCTTTGATTGCACCATCCATGTTGTATCCACTGTTAGCGATGATAGCTGCATTTATGGCCTATTATCTCCTGGTCGTTTTATTACATGTGCGTGGCGAAATTTTGCTGCATACGCTAGAGGCTTAGTAATGCATTTCGTTAAGAGAAATAACGAGTGAAGTGATAAAACAATGGTAGTGATGTTAAATTGAGGTGATATGATCCATTGATGAAGTTGCTGAATTTTACCATAGGTCTGGATAAGCCACTATTTTTGATAGCAGGTCCTTGTGTGATCGAAAGTGAGCAATTAGCGATGGATACAGCGGGAAAGCTCAAAGAAATAACACAGAGGCTGGGCGTGCCGTTTATTTACAAATCCTCCTTTGATAAGGCCAATCGTTCTTCCGGACAAAGCTTTCGTGGGTTAGGGATTGAGAAAGGTTTGCGCATTTTAGCCCAGGTAAAAAAGGAATTTGAGATTCCTGTATTGACGGATGTCCATGAAGATACGCCTTTACAAGAAGTGGCAAGTGTAGTGGATGTGCTACAGACACCTGCGTTTTTGTGTAGGCAAACAAACTTTATCCAAAGGGTGGCGCAGCAGGGATTACCCGTGAATATCAAAAAAGGTCAGTTTCTTTCACCCTGGGAAATGAACTATGTGGTAGAAAAAGCGCGTGCTGTTGGAAAAAATTTGATTATGGTATGCGAGCGTGGCGTTTCATTTGGATATAATAACCTTATTTCAGATATGCGTTCACTAGCCATACTACGTGGAACGGGCTGTCCTGTTGTTTTTGACGCAACACATTCGGTGCAATTACCCGGACAACAAGGGGGGCGAACAGGTGGTCAACGGGAATTTGTGCCCGTGTTAGCGCGTGCAGCAGTTGCCGTGGGGATTGCAGGTCTCTTTCTAGAAACTCATCCTGATCCTGACAATGCCATGAGTGATGGACCGAATTCTTGGCCGTTGGACAAGCTAGCTGAATTGTTGGAAACCGTGAAAGCGCTAGATGAATTAACTAAAAAGGCAGGCTTAATAGAAAACACATTACCATAGACTGTTTCATTTAAATGTAAGCACATGCAGCAGCGTGCGCGTCTTCATGTGTATTGGATATATATGTCAAAAATTGCAAGTATTATAGCGTATGAAATTTTGGATTCACGAGGAAATCCAACGATTGAGACGGAAATAGGTTTGGTTTCGAAGGAAAAGGCAAGTGCCTGTGTTCCCTCGGGTGCTTCGAAAGGTAAGTTGGAAGCGCTAGAATTGCGAGATGCCGATCCAAATCGTTTTCAAGGGAAAGGCGTTTTAAAGGCGGTGCAGTGCGTCAATACCATACTGCGAGAGCATTTAGTAGGGCGAGAAGTAGACGATCAAGCAAATTTAGATGCACTGATGATCCAATTGGATGGTTCGCCCAACAAGGCAAACTTAGGTGCAAATGCTATATTATCTGTTTCTTTAGCCATTGCAAAAGTCTCCGCTCTACATCGTCGACAACCTCTTTATCAATACTTTCAAAGCTTGATGCCCAAGGCTCAGGATGCAAAACTCATCATGCCGGTGCCCATGATAAATATTATTAATGGGGGCGTACACGCTAGTAATCATTTGGACATACAAGAGTTTATGATTTTACCGATCGCCATGACTTCTTTTAAAGAAGCGTTGCGTGCGGGGGTGGAGATCTTTCACGCTTTAGGGACCTTGCTTAAACAGAAAGGTCTCAGTACTAATGTAGGAGATGAAGGAGGATTTGCGCCTGATTTGCGATCTCATGAAGAGGCGATCGACTGTATTATAGAATCTATTGCCAAAGCGGGATATCACGCTGGAAAGGACGTGTACTTAGGTTTAGATGCGGCAAGCTCGGAATTTTATAAAGCAAATAGATATTGCTTACATAACAATACACTGGATCGAGAAGCATGGATCGCGTATTTAGAAAATTTAGTCAGGCAGTATCCCTTACTCACTATAGAGGACGGAATGGCGGATACCGATCAAGGCGGTTGGCAACAGCTCACACAACGGTTGGGTAAAAAAATTCAACTCGTGGGTGATGATTTATTCGTTACCAATCCTGCGTTGTTGGCACGAGGTATCGATAGGCACTTAGCCAATGCCATCCTGATTAAGTTCAATCAGATCGGCACGCTAACTGAAACGATAGAGGCTATTGTGATAGCAAAAAAAGCGGGTTACGGTGCGGTCGTTTCTCATCGTTCGGGAGAAACAGAAGATACTACTATTGCTGATTTGGCGGTCGGTACCGGTGTTGGTCAAATTAAAACGGGTTCTGTGTGCCGTACCGATCGAGTGGCTAAGTACAATCGCTTGTTGCGTATTGAAGCTGATTTGCAGGAGAAAGCAATCTATGCAGGACGTCGAGTTTTTTCTAATTTTTTGATAACGCCGTGAATATAAAGTTGATTGCGGTTATTTTAACACTGCTTTTTTTAGCACTGCAGTACAAGTTGTGGTGTGCACCCGATGGATTCTGGCGAATACAACGACTAAAACGACAAATTGCTGGCTACACAAAGGGAAATTTTCAATTAAGTCAGCGCAATGAGGGGCTCGCTAGGGAAATTAAAGACCTCAAAATCAGTCGGTCAGCAGTGGAAGCGCATGCGCGTAACGACTTAAACATGACAAAGCCGGATGAGCTATTTTATCTTATTTTGGGCAAGGATAACAGAGATGATGATCTTTGAGATGATGATCTTTAAAATTTTGTAGGTTTCCAGATTCGAATGATCGGTGCTAGGGCAGTGACATTCACATGACGTAAAGGAGGGAATTCTAAAGAAGCTTCGGCATTGATGACATAAAGATCAAAGCTGTGAAGGGATTGACCAGTTTTGATGCGTCGGATGCCCAGCTTATTGTCTTCAATTTCAACAATAGAGTCCGTGCCATTGGCCAGTTCCATATTGTCCCCCGTTAATTTCTTACCAGCAACAATATCCCCTTTACAATAGAGGGGGTACATCGCTTCATTGGTAATCACATGAATGAGATTATCGGGATAAATGGTTTGAAAAAATTCCACCTCTTCTTTTAAATTGCCTTCCAGATAAGAGAAATTTTCTTCACGAAGGGTGGTGTCTGGTAACCGATCGAGTGAACAGTAATTTAGTTTCGATAATTTACTAGGATCAATAATTTTTGGTTGCGTGCCTAATCCAGACAGTAACCATATTGTGGAACACTCAATGCCTTCATCTCGCATAGCTTTAGATACTTTTTTTGCTCCGCGTTCCGTCAAGCTGCTGTAGGCTTGTTCCCAGTAATTGATCGTGGTTAAACCAATATTGCAAAGCTGAGCAAATTCCTTCATGGATAGGCAAGTCATCTTTCGTAAAAATCGTAGACGACGAGCGCGCTCTTGAGTTTCGGATAAAATTTCGATTTTATTTTCTTTGCTATCAACTGGTTTCAGTTTTTTGTCCATAGATTCAGTGCTACCAGATTTGACGTG
>JABDBU010000049.1:0-1378 GCA_013288455.1 Gammaproteobacteria bacterium
ATCGATCGAGAATTTATCCATTTTCATTAGGCTGCTTAGCACAGGAGAGAATTTTAATTTCAGAAGGGGTTCAAAATAGAGCAGCTCAGTATAATTTAAAATGCGATATTAGCCTAAAAGAAAATAAGCGTATCTATGGACAGGCTTGGATAGATAATTTGCAATCATCTCGCGCTGTGTTAGGAACTGAAAGTGGAGCTAGTATTTTGGATGAAACAGGGGAGATAACAAAAAAGTTAAAAAAACTGTTTTCACAATGTCCTATGATGGATTTTTCCTTTGCTTATAAAGCATTACTATCGCAGTATGAAGGTAATATCTATTATGCTATGATTTCTCCACGCTTATTTGAAGCAGCAGCGACTCATACAGCTATGATACTTTTTCCAGGAGAATATAATGGGATTTTAAAAGAAAACATTCATTATATTGCTTTACGGAAGGATTTTTCTAATTTTTCTGAGGTAGTAAAAAAGCTAAAAGATAATAGTTTTTTAAAGCAGTTGATTCATAGAGCATATCAGGATTTGATATTATCTGGTGATTATGCCGATAAAAAGCTTTCCGCATTAATTGAGCGAGAGTTGTTCAAAGTAGCGAATAAGTTTGAAAAAAATTATATCCCTATTTCTATTAATGTTATCCGTGATCACCTAAGCACTATGAAATCAAAAAATACCATGATAAATTTTATCTATATAATTATGGAAGAATGTAAATTCGTTTTAGTGAATTTTTATATATTTTTATTTGATTCGCAATATACAGGAAAACAAAAATTATTTTCTATTTATAACGGAATTAATCGATATTTATTTTATTTATATAATCGCTGGGTGAAGCGCAGGGAAATATTTTTTTCTTAAAAATATAAACTGAGCTGCACCCCGTTTTTCGGACAGGTACCTAAGTAAAGTATACTACAATCGTCAGCGACGGCATTCTAGTATTGGTTTTTAAACGCCTATGATTTTGACCATCAAGGACGGCATGCCCCTTAGAACCGTGTGTTCGAAAATTTGCGGTAAGATCAATTTTTTTGAATTAAGCAATGTTTAATCTTTAATGCGTATACTGATTCTTATTAGCTGATAAATGCTCTAATCAATGAGCACTGCGCTGACCATTAATAAGTAATGGGTCAAATCAATCAGCTTAAATTATAAAATGATAATTTTCTGGATTTTACTTTTTCTGGATGTGATAGGAGTACTACTATATGCCTACAGAATCTACCTTGTCTTCATCGAACATGCAGCCGACCTCTGGCCAGGCGAGTGATCCTAGTGAATATATTGATTTACTACCATCTACCCCAGTGCCAGCTACGCTTTTATGGGGGGGGGATACCCCCCCCCCCCTCCCGCAACCTCATATT
>JABDBU010000049.1:1465-3902 GCA_013288455.1 Gammaproteobacteria bacterium
TTTAGGGCGTCAAGAATGGTTGAATGGTATACGAATAAAACGTGCTGATCTTGCAAAAATAAAAAGGAAAAGAGATTTAGAAGGAAATCTAATGACGGATTTTACTTATGAACAACATTGCAATTGGGCAAAAGAGGTTAGTGAGAACACAGTCATTTGCCAAATCAATTCAACATGCGGTGTTGGTGTCTATGTTCCTGTTGGACGATCTCTGAGGACAGGCACTTTTATCCCCAGCACGGGGGTATTAGATTTTTCGTTGCAAGATATAACAGAAAATTATCATGCCACTATATTTTATAATCCAGCAAGTGAAATCATTATAGGATGTATAAACCCAAAAAGCTCAGGGGCTATCTTATCTTTAATAAATCATGCTTTCAATAAAGATCAATTAAAAAATATTCAATTCTTTTCTTCTTCTGTGGCTCAAAAAGCAGCCTTGCCAAACCTAAAATTCTGCCAAAAATATTGGAATGGCATTGCTATCAATGGTTATGAAGTAATAAAAAATATTGCAGGAGGACAACAATTACTATGCTCCTATGCTAATGTTACTGAATATTTTTCAGATCTAAAAAATCTACAGCCTAACAAACCATTTTTTGTTTTTAACAAAAAAACTGGAGATATTCTTGATACAAAAAACTATGAATTTAAGGTTATCAATATCCACGCTGTCCGCGGTAATACAACAGCATCCGTCTCTGTGATTCGTTGGGGAGTTAATAAGGATAATATGCCGTTTAAATTTTTATTAGATGTTCCTGGCATCGATGCTCAAGGAAAAAAACATAATTTACAGGTACCAGGAAGTTATATTCTAGTGAAACTAAAATTATTTCCTGATATACAGGATATAATTTATGATCTGCCTGAAGAGTCATTCGCTGCAACATTGCAATCATGTGCTTTACTGTCAGATTCTATTGTTACTACTAATAGCAATGTATCTAAAAATAGTTTTTTTAAAAAAGAAGCCTTTTCAAAAATTATTGAAAAGCTAAACAATGTTTTACCTCCTGAAAATAATGCTGTAAATTTCTGGCAATATAATGAAATTACAAAATTGGCTTCTATCGTTTTTTGTGAAGATGCAACTGATTTAAATCAATTAAGGACTATTCGGGATCATGTTCGGCAATATACAGAAGCAGGAAAAATAGAAGATGTAAAGATAATGCGTAACACAAAAGGAGAGCTTATTTTTCAATTTACATTACTGGAGACAAGCATTCTTGAAAAAATTCCACCCATCAGCTTAGGGACCGTTGTAAAATTGGCTGCGATTGATCCTATATTAATCGTACATTAGATGATCTTGTCCAACATAATAGTTTCTTCCCTATCTGCTCCTATAGAGATGATACTAATAGGTGTATTCGTAAGCGTTTCAATACGGCGCAGATAGCGTTGTGCATTGATGGGGAGCGCAGAAAATTTTCTGATAGGTGTCGTAGAGGATTTCCAGCCAGGATGCTCCTCATAGAGGGGGACACAATTTGCTAAATTTTCAGGATGTAAAGGTGGTTCTTGCAGAACTTGCTTACCTAATCTATAAGCGGTACAAATTTTGATAACTTCCATTTCGTCGAGTACATCCAGTTTGGTTATGCACAAACTAGAAATACTGTTAAGCTGTACAGCACGACACAACAGTACACTATCCAACCAACCACAGCGACGCGGACGCTTAGTGACACTACCGTATTCTTGGCCGCGTACGCGTAATATTTCACCCTCTTGATCAAATAGCTCGGTTGGAAATGGGCCGTTACCGACACGTGTGCTATAGGCCTTACTAACACCCAACACATAATTGAAATGGCGTATACCTAGTCCACTGCCAGTAGAAGCAGCACCGGCGATGGTATTGGACGAGGTAACAAATGGATATGTGCCTTGATCACAATCTAAGAAAGTTCCTTGTGCCCCTTCAAACAAAATAGGCCAGTTGTCCTGATGATATTTTGCGAGTAACGTAGGTATATCGGTGATTAATGGTAACAGCTTTTCCCTGATCTGCAGCAAAGAATCTGCTATTTGTGAATAATCACACTCGTCCATGTGATAATAATGTCGTAACAGAAAATTATGATAATCCAGCAGAGCCTGCAATTTTTTCAACAATTGTTTAGAGTCAAAAAAATCACAAAGCCGTAGGCCACGCCGCGCCACCTTATCTTCGTAAGCAGGACCAATGCCTCGCCGGGTTGTGCCAATGGCATTTTCTGTGGTTTTTTCACGTGCTACATCGAGTGCGATATGAGAGGCTAAAATGATGGGGGAGGTGGCGCTGAGTTTGAGGCGTTGATAGACGGGAATGCCTTGCTGTATCAGTTCGTCTATTTCTTGGATCAAGGCTTCTGGTGAAATAACCACACCATTAGCAATCAAGCATTCCACTCCAGCATGCAAAATTCCCGAAGGAATTAAC
>JABDBU010000050.1 GCA_013288455.1 Gammaproteobacteria bacterium
CAGAGTATAATGAATCAGCCTGATCAAGACCCGCACTTGTTTAACATTGGCCCCAGTACTACCAAACGTATAGGGAAGGCGGATCTCATCGTCTTTAATGGTTTAGGGTATGATCCTTGGATGCAGAACCTATTAAGCGCAAATACGGTCCCTACGCGCACAGTCATTTGTGTTGGCCAATTGTTGAACAAAAAAGAAGGGGCCAATCCGCAAGTGTGGTACGATCCTGCGACGATGCCCGTGTATGCGAAGGCGCTGTTGGATTATCTTAGTCAGCAGGATCCCGATCATCAGATGGACTATCGTCGTAACTATCAGGAATTTCTTGAAAAATACAAGCGATTAATTCACTTAATTTATCGCTTGAAGCCGCGTACAGAACATCTCAAAGTCATTGCCACAGAGCCTGTATTTTCTTATATGGCACAAGCCTTAGGTTTTGACATGCAGGGAATTAATTTTCAAATTAGCATGATGAATGGCATTGATCCCAGTCCACGGCAAATTTTAGCGTTTCAGAACCAGTTACAAACCAATCACGTCAGGATTGTTTTCTATAACAAACAGATAGATAGTCCACTTGTGCAACGGTTATTGATGATTGCAAAAACCCATGCTATTCCGGTCGTCGGTGTAACAGAAATGCAACCTGCCGGCAAAACCTTCGAGGTGTGGATGATGGAGCCGTTGAAAAAAGTGGAAAAGATTTTGCAATGAACAGCGCTATTACATTCAAGAAACTGAGCCTTGCTTATGGAAAACGCTCTATTTTCTGCGATTTCACCGCGGAGATTGCCAGTGGTGAATTCATTGCTGTGCTAGGTGTGAATGGCGCTGGTAAAAGTACTCTGCTGCGTTCAATACTAGGATTAGTACCCGTCAAGCGAGGCCAAATTTCTGTACTAACCAGGCCAATTCGCAAGGGTTCTGCACAAATTGGTTACATGCCTCAAACGCGACAACATATTGTTAATAGCTCGTTAAGCGCATTTGCATGGTTGGCGGCAAACGTCGATGGATTTAGATGGGGATTACCGTTTTTGACGAAGTCACAAAAGCAGGAGTTAGCGCGAGTTGTACAACTGGTTAAGGCAAAAAACATCATAGATAGGCCTTATGTTCTGCTTTCGGGAGGAGAACGGCAACGATTATTGCTAGCACAGGCCTTGCTGAATAAGCCAAAACTTTTGCTTTTAGATGAACCATTAATGAACCTGGATCCCTATTATCAGGAAAATTTAGTTACATTGATTAATGCCATTCGTTTACAGTTTGGTACCACCGTGCTGTTTACCTCCCATGATATTAACCCTTTGCTACGTATAGTCGATAGAGTACTCTATTTAGCAAAGGGTAAAGCTGCTCTTGGTTCGGTCAATGAAATTATTACCAGTGAAAAATTGAGCGAACTTTACGATAGAGAAATCCAGGTTATACACTACAAAAATCAACTGTTTGTAATAAAAAAAGATACAGGATTTCATCAACATATCAGCCATTGTCAGCCAAATTATGATCCTTTTTCTGTTTGAAGATGATTTTTTACGCAACGCGCTAGAGGCGGGCACGATCGCAGCGATTCTTGCTGGCATCGTCGGTTATTTTATGGTAATCCGACGGCTGGCGTTTGCTGGGCATGCCTTAGGACACATCGGTTTTGCTGGTGCCACAGGTGGGGGATTAATTGGTCTCAGTCCTCTGACAGGGCAATTACTTTTAACAGTTGTAGCGGCAATGGGGATGGGCGCATTAGCTCATCGCATGAATAAAAGCGATATTGTCATCGGCATCATTTTAGCGTTTTCATTAGGATTAGGCGTTTTATTTTTGCATCTTTACATGCACTATGCTGCACAAGCGATGAGCATCTTATTTGGGAACCTGTTGGGCGTTTCAAGCCATTTAATAAAACTCATGTTATTTTGTTGTATTGCGAGCTTGCTAGCCATCGGCATTATGGCTAGACCATTACTGTTTTCAAGTTTAGAGCCCGAATTAGCAGAAGCAAAAGGCGTATCCTTGCCATTTATTTCCACAGTATTCATGATAATTGCAGCCATAGCTGTCACCATCACTAGCCAAATCGTTGGTGTGCTACTGGTTTTTACACTGCTGATTGGTCCTGCGGCAGCTGCTTTAAATTGGACAAAAAGCCCAATGACGGGGCTGTTATTAACAGTTATTTTAGGAATTTTCATTGTATGGACAGGCATCATTCTGTCCTTTGTAACAGATTGGCCTATCCCTTTTTGGATCAGCACGCTAACAGCCTGTATCTATCTTTTAAGCATGACGGAAAAATAGATGACAGTAGCACTGTGGATCCACTATGCAGTACTGAATTTTTTGAATTTATGCTTAGCTACAATGTAGAAAAATCATTCCTTACTAGGGCGTGCGTAAGGTCAGATAGATACCGCCAAGCAAATTTTTTGTTAAAAGCTGAAGAAAACTCACTCCGCCTCTTGGATATTTTCCTTACTTTTTGGCATATACAGATCTGTAATAGAGCCTTCAAATATTTCACTGGCCAACATCACAGTTTCTGAAAAAGTGGGATGAGGATGGATTGTCAGCGCAATATCTTCTGCTTCACAACCCATTTCAATTGCTAAAGCTACCTCACTAATGAGTTCACCCGCATTAGGTCCAACTATACCAGCACCTAACACAATGTGTGTTTTAGGATCAAATAATAATTTTGTTAATCCTTCGTCACGACCTTGTCCTAGAGAACGCCCATTAGCCTTCCAGGGAAAGACTGCTTTTTCAACAGGTAGATTTTGTTCTCTTGCCTCTCTTTCGCTGATACCTACCCAGGCGATTTCAGGATCAGTATAAGCTACGGAAGCGATACAGCGTGGTTCAAAAAAGTGTTTTTTGCCAGCAATAACTTCCGCTGCAACTCGCGCTTCAGCAACCGCTTTATGTGCCAACATAGGATTACCAACCGTATCGCCAATTGCAAAGATATGTGCCACCTTGGTCCTCAGTTGTTTATCAACTGAAATAAAGCCTTTTGCGTCTACTTCAATGCCTAATGCTTCAGCACCAATGAGCTTTCCATTGGGTTTTCTACCTACGGCTGACAAAATATAATCAAATCGTCGTGGTTTACTTTCTTTAGACTCTCCCTCAAACTTGACCCATAATCCGTCTGGCTTAGCTTCAACTTGGGTTACCTTAGTCTTTAGTAAAAATTCATAATGCTGACTCAAGCGCTTAAAGAGTGGTTGCACTATGTCTTCGTCCGCACCTGCGATGATTCGACCTCCATCCTCAACCACGGTAATGGAAGCACCTAAGGCATGATAGACGGTAGCCATTTCCATACCGATGATGCCGCCACCTATAACGAGTAGCAATTTTCCTTGCATTTCTTTTAGTTCCAGAGCAGCAGTTGAATCCATAATGCGGGGATCATCCGGCAAAAAAGGCAAACGAACCGGCTGTGATCCAACAGCAATAACCGCCTGCTCAAATCGTATAGTCTGACAGCCTGTTTCTGTTTGTATCGTTAATTCATTTTTATTAATAAACTGACCTGCACCCCGTATTACTTCAACTCCACGTTGTTTTGCTAACTGTGATAAGCCACTGTGTAGCTTTTTGACGACACTCGCTTTCCAAGCACGCAGTTTATTAATATCGACTTTTGGTTTGGGAAACTCCACACCAAACGCTGACATAGCTGCTGCCTCT
>JABDBU010000051.1 GCA_013288455.1 Gammaproteobacteria bacterium
TGTAGTAATCGCTAAGAGGGAATCCATGTTGGAAATAGCAGAACGTGCTAGAGTAGCGAGATCAGAACCTGTATACAACGGACTTTGACTAAAGCTGCTCCTTGTTATTCACTATCGATCCTGTGTAGTGTGCTGGTTTCCGTGATGCTGCTGCTAGCGAAAATCAATACACTAGACTAGAATACCCGCCTGTTTGTTTATCCCTCGAAATGAGGGGCAGTCCGTTTTTTTGTCTACTACTCCACAAAAAAAAGGTTAAGGATCATTTATGCCAATTTATGAATATGATTGTGCTAATTGTAGCCATCACTTTGAGACCATTCGGGGCTTTAGTGATGAGCCGTTAATTAATTGTCCAGTCTGTGGTGAAGCAACCCTGCAAAAATTAATTTCTGTCTCGGCCTTCCATTTAAAAGGTACCGGTTGGTATAAGCCGAGCGTGGAAAGTAAGGTGCAGGGATCCCAAGATAAACAGCAAGATGCAAAATCCATTGCTTCTACCACGAAACCGGAGGATAACTCCGACAAAAAATGAGTTTAACTTAAGAAATATACCGCTCGTACGTGAAGATGCGAATCTTTTTAACTCACAGCGAGCGGTATGCCGATCACATGACTGGCAAAAGCAAAGCTTCCGCGCAGTCATTCAAGGAGAGAATCGCGGTTCTCTCCTTGAAAATCCTCATCGCGCAAAGAGAGTACTTGAAGTGGCGCATTCGCAACTTCAAGTACAATGGGTATATATGAAAAGAACACATTATTGTAAGCAACTCACTGAAAGTTGCGTGTCAAAAATGGTGAAGGTCTGTGGTTGGGTGCATCATCGGCGTGACCATGGTGGCATTATTTTTATCGATTTACGTGAACGCACGGGTTTGTTGCAGGTTGTCTTTCATCCAGAACAAGAAGCGCTTTTTAAGCGAGCAGAAAGCCTGCGTAATGAATATGTTATTGCTGTAGAAGGCCAACTTGTCTTGCGACCGGAGGGCACCGAAAATAAACATATAAGCACTGGAACAATAGAGCTTCGGGCGACTGAATTAACTATTTTGAATACTTCGTTAGCACTACCATTTCCCATTGATGATTATGTGCCTGTTAGTGAAGAAGTCGTATTGCGTTACCGCTACTTAGATTTGCGTCGCTTAGATACACAAGCTCGCTTTCTTTTGCGTGCTCAAGTGGCGAGTTGCATACGCCGTTTTTTGGAGGAAAAAGGCTTTTTGGAGCTAGAAACACCGGTGCTAACGAAAGCAACGCCAGAAGGTGCACGTGATTACTTAGTGCCCAGCCGTGTCCATGCAGGGCAATTTTACGCGCTACCTCAGTCTCCACAACTATTTAAACAAATTTTGATGATGGCAGGCTTTGATCGCTATTATCAGCTGGTGCGTTGCTTTCGGGATGAAGATTTACGAGCGGATCGACAACCTGAATTTACGCAGCTAGATATGGAGTTATCATTTTGTGACGAAAAAGATGTGCAGGAAATTACAGAAACGCTGATTTTTAATTTATTTAAAGTATTTTTAAAGATCGAGCTGCCTAAGCCTTTTCCTCGTTTAAGCTACGCGCAAGCTATGCGAGATTACGGTAGTGATAAACCGGATTGTCGTATCTCTCTCAAATTGATCGATATTGCTGACCTCGTTCAACAGGTAGAATTTAAAGTTTTTTCGGAACCTGCGCAGGATCCACAAGGGCGTGTAAGTGCCTTGCGTGTTCCCGCAGGCGCTGATTTAACACGAAAGTCAATTGATGAGTATACCGAGTATGTAAAGCAGTTTGGGGCTCAGGGTTTAGCCTATATAAAAGTAGGTCATCGTGATTTATCTAGTACGGAAGGCTTACAATCGCCTATACTAAAATTTTTTTCCTCTTCTGTGATCAACGCTATTTTAGATCGGGTGGAAGCGCAAGCAAACGACATCGTTTTTTTTGTAGCAGGTAAAGCGTCTATAGTGAGTGAAGCGCTTGGCGCGTTACGTGTTAAATGTGGCCAGGATTTTAAGTTAGTAAAAGATGGTTTTGCCCCCTTGTGGGTGGTTGATTTTCCTTTGTTTGAGTTTGTAGAAAAGGAGCGGCGATGGAAGGCATTACATCATCCTTTTACGGCGCCACAGGTGCAGGAAGTTGATGAATTAATAGCAGGTACAGCGACATGCTTTTCCCGTGCCTACGATGTAGTACTCAATGGTTTCGAAGTGGGAGGTGGCTCAATTCGTATTCATGACAGTAAATTACAATCCGCTGTGTTTGAGATATTAAACATCTCTGCCAAAGAACAGGAAGAAAAATTTGGATTTTTTCTTGAAGCATTGCGATATGGTTGTCCACCACACGGAGGCATTGCACTAGGACTGGATCGTTTAGTGATGTTGATGACGGGGTCGCGATCCATTCGTGATGTCATTGCGTTTCCTAAAACGCAGACTGCTATTTGTCCTTTGACGCATGCCCCCAGTGCAGTGAGTGCCGAGCAGTTAACAGAATTGTCGATTCAAATTCAAAAAAAATAGAGGGTCTTGTGTTAGAGCCATTATCTTCAGAATTACTAAGCGCCACCAAGGGTGATTATTCCATACCTATCTTTGCTATCTTTGCTCAAGCGTGGCACTGCATCAAAGGGATTAAAAAGGCCCTGTGGGGTGGTTTTTTTCTATTTTTGATTATTATAGTGAGTCTTTACATTTTTTTTGGTTTACTATTAACGGTTTGTAATATCTTGCATTTTTATCATTTGCGAGTGCTTTGCCAGTTTTTTGCAGGAGGTGTCATTAGTATTTTTCATATATCCTTGAGTATTTCGCTGATTTTTTTAGCTTTACGGCATCTACGTCATCAGGCTATTCGTGCAAACATGGTTTTTGAGGTACGTAAAAATTGGGAGCCATTAGCTTTGATCAGTATCGCTATCTATCTACTCAATGAAATATTCTTTTTAGGGGCTTGCTTTATTTTACAAAAATTGATCGACAGCGGTTCACAGCATGTATTGCTTATAGGAGAGCTCATCTTGATCGCGTTATTCGTCGTACTGTACATGTATCTTACACTGCTAGTAACGATGACGATGCTTTTGATTATAGATAAAAAAATGCAACTCAGAGATAGTTTAAAAATAGCATGTATATCCATCAACCAACATTGGGTTGTGAATATTGTCCTCTTGATGTTGGCTAGTCTGTTACTTATGTTGATGAGTGGCATTACATTAGGGATTGGTTTAATTTGGT
>JABDBU010000052.1 GCA_013288455.1 Gammaproteobacteria bacterium
AGCATTTCGTGCCAATGCTGTCCAAATAAGTACCTTGTTGAATGTAAAGACCGGGGTATGCCCGGAAGACTGCGCTTACTGTCCACAAAGCGGACATTATAATACGGGGTTAAAGAAAGAACCATTAATGTCTTTAGATACAGTAAAAATGGCTGCAAAGAAAGCGAAAGAACAGGGCGCAGGTCGGTTTTGTCTTGCTGCAGCTTGGCGTAGTCCTCCTAAAAAAGAATTTGCCGACATACTAGAAATGGTCACAGCCATTAAAGCTTTGAAACTGGAAGCTTGTGCGACGCTAGGGCTGTTAAATGAATCACAGGCACATCAGTTAGCAGAAGCTGGGTTGGATTACTACAATCATAACTTGGATACTTCACCAGAGTATTATAAAACCATCATTTCTACACGAACCTATGCGGATCGTCTAGAAACATTAGCGCAGGTTCGTGCGGCGGGAATCAAAGTGTGTTGCGGCGGTATTATTGGCATGGGGGAAACGCGTGCTGATCGAATAGGCTTATTAAGACAACTTATTGCGCTGCCAGAACATCCCAGAAGTGTGACCCTGAATAAATTAATTCCTATTCCGGGTACACCGTTGGCAAATCAACCGCCGGTTGATGTATTTGAGTTCATTCGCATGGTAGCAGTAGCGCGAATTGTGATGCCCTTGAGCATACTGCGATTATCCGCTGGGAGGGATAGCTTAAGTGATGAAGCACAAGCGCTTTGTTTTTTTGCAGGAGTTAATTCTATTCATTACGGCGAAAAATTACTCACTACGGAAAATGTTGCACCCGATAAGGATCGTGCTTTATTAAAAAAATTAAATATGATCCCGGTGTTGGTAGATACTGAATTGGGCGTATGTCAATAAACCTGGAAACTGCGCTGGCAAGACATAAAAAAATGAAGCGGTATAGGGTGCGATCGGTTTTGCAGAGCTGGTCCGGCATACAGCGTACCTATCAGGGAAAAAATTGCATATCGTTTTCTTCCAATGATTATTTAGGATTAGCCCAACATCCAGATGTGATCACGGCGTTTAAGCAAGCGGCAGATGAATATGGCATTGGTAGTGGTTCATCTCATTTTTTAGGTGCCTACAGCAGCGTGCATCGTGCGTTGGAAGAAGCGTTGGAAGATTTTACAGGTTATCCGCGCGCCCTGGTATTTTCTACCGGCTACATGGCAAACTTAAGTGTTTTAACTGCGTTACTCACAAGACATGATAGTGTGTTTGGTGATAGGCTGAATCATGCTTCTCTTATCGATGCTGCGAGGTTTTGTGCAGCAACCTTTAAACGATATCAGCATAATCATGTTGCTAGCCTAGTGAATCAGTTGTGTCGAACGCAAACATCATCAGCACGGCATACTTATATAGTGACCGATGGTGTATTTAGCATGGATGGAGATTTAGCGGCTTTACCAGATTTAGTGGAAATAGCGAGAAAATATTCCGCCACCCTGTTCGTAGATGACGCACACGGAGTGGGTGTGTTAGGCAAAAAAGGAAGAGGGATTAGCGAATACTTTAATGTAAAGCCTGATATTTTGTCGGGTAGCTTCGGCAAAGCATTTGGGTGTTTTGGTGGGTTTGTCGTGGGCAGTGAAAGCATCATTGAAAATTTGCTGCAATTTTCTCGACCATATATGTATACGACGGCATTGCCGCCAGCTATTGCGAGAGCCGCCTATGCTAGTTTACTGTTGTTGCAGGCGGAAGATTGGCGCCGGGCGAGATTGCACAGTGTGATCAGCTATTTTAAGCGCGTGGCTGCACAGTTGGCGCTGCCGATCTTACCGTCCGAAACAGCTATTCAACCCCTGTTAGTGGGGGAGTCTGATAGCGCTATGCAATTATCGGCTTATTTATTTCAGCAGGGTTATTGGGTGAATGCGATTCGGCCACCGACAGTGCCGGAAGGAACGTCGCGTTTACGGATAAGTTTAAGTGCATTGCATTCCAACCGTGATATCGATAGCTTATTAGAGCAAGCCGCGATAGGCGTAAAGTTGCTAAATACTTCATGTTAAACCAGCTAGATGCAAAAAAGATCGCTTTCCGCTTCAATAAAGCTGCTCATACTTATGATGAAGTAGCTTTCGTGCAACGTGCCGCGGGGAGTGCTTTATTGGAACGTTTACAGGGAATTAAACTACAACCACAGGCGATTTTAGATTTAGGCTGCAGTACCGGCCATTTTGAACCCCTATTAATGGCAGCGTATCCGTCTGCTGAGATAGTTGGTTTTGATCAAGCAGAGAATATGTTGAAGCAGGCTAAATTCAAGAAAAAAATAGAGCGTGCTTCTAGAGTTCATTGGCTGGCTGGTCGGGCAGAGTCCTTACCTTTTTCAGAGAGTCGTTTTGAATTAATTTATTCAAATCTCATGCTACATTGGAGCACAGATTTCCAAGTGGTGTTGAATGAACTCAGTCGAATCCTAAAACCGGGTGGATTGTTACTGTTTTCGATAGTGGGTGTAGACACGTTAAAAGAACTGCGTTACTGTTGGTCTCAAGTCGATGACAATCCGCACGTGCACGCATTTCCGGATATGCATGATGTAGGTGACATCTTGCTGCGAGCGGCATTTGCTGATCCTGTAATGGACGTCGAGTATTTTACTTTATTGTATTCAGATACTTTTGCGTTGATGAAAGATCTGAAAGGGTTAGGTGTGCAAAATCTTTCCGTCGATAGGCACCGTGGATTAACTTCTAAGAAATCCTTACGAGCGCTGGTTCAAGCGTATGAGGCATTGCGTCATGCGTCCGGGAAGTTACCAGCTACCTGGGAAATTATCTATGGACATGCTTGGGCGCCGCTGAAAAAGATAGCAAGAGATCGGAGCAGTGCTAATGAAATAAAAGTAGCAGTGGATAGTATTGGGGGGCTAAGGAATTCGCGGCGGCGTCATTCCTTATTATCGTGAGTTTTTTTTATACTAGGCACCGATACCAGTGTTGGAAAAACGCTGGTAGCGACAAGTTTGTTAATGGGGTTACAGGCAAAAGGTTATTCTACAATAGGATTAAAACCAGTTGCTAGTGGTGCACAACGGACGGCTGTTGGTTTGCGGAATGCAGATGCCTTAAGTTTACAGAAGGTTGCCAGCGTCTGCTTAGCGTATGAGCAAGTGAATCCTTTT
>JABDBU010000053.1 GCA_013288455.1 Gammaproteobacteria bacterium
CAACCCTCCACGGAGGAGGAGTATTCTATGCTTGTTCAATCTAATTTTTTTGTGTGTTGAAAGTAACAGAATTGATTATGAACGCGGGTTATCGCGTATTACGTGCGGGTTTTTATGGGGATGTCGTGTAGGGCAGCCATCGCCATCAATAAATTAAGTGCTTCAAATAGTTGGTAATCATTTTTTACGAGGTCATTGGCTTCGATGGTCGATGGCATTTCAAAGATGGTTTTATGGACACTGTCGTTTTTTAGATGTCCTTTCAATTCGGCTTCGTGCAAGTAAGTGGCATCAATAGGGTCCGTATCCACCGTATTTACCTGTAATTCATCCAGCAAGATATCCGGACGAATGCCAGAAGCTTGAATGGATCGGCCTGCTGGTGTGTAATAAAATGCAGTGGTTAATTTAATAGCACTCGTGTCGTCAAGTGGAATGACTGTCTGTACCGAACCTTTGCCGAAGCTTTTTGTTCCCAAAATGACTGCGCGTTTGTTGTCTTGTAGTGCGCCGGCGACAATTTCAGCGCCTGATGCACTACCTTGGTTAATTAAAACAACCAGTGGCGCTTGATAAATGTGATGGTTTGGCTTTGCAACAATTTTCATATTGGCTTCGGGTGCTTGCCCACGCGTATAAACGATCAATTTTTTAAACTGCATTTTGTCTGGATCAAGGAAGGCATTAGCAACATCACTTGCTCCTATTAACAATCCGCCGGGGTTGTTTCTGAGATCCAGTATTAAGCCCCAGAGTGGTGTCTTTTGTTTCTGTTGTAGTTGGTCCATTAATTGATCCAAATCCTTTCTGGTATTTTCCTGAAAGCTACTGATACGAATGTAAGCAAAATGAGGTGCCAGCATGCGACCTTTAACACTATTTATACGAATGGCTTCTCGTGTGAGATTAACCATAAAAGGTTTATGCGATCCTTTACGTATCAACATAAGACGAATCGTAGTACCTATTTTTCCACGCATTTTTTTGACGGCTTCTTGCAGTGTTAAACCTTGAATAGGGGTGTTATTAATGCGCAAAATCCAATCGCCAGGTTTTATGCCCGCTTTTCGTGCGGGACCATCATCTAGAGGTGTAACAGCGCGCAGCAAACCTTCGTCCATGGCTACTTCCAAACCTAATCCACTAAATTCACCAGTAGTGGCGGTCTTTAGTTCTTTTAAATCATCTGCATCTAAAAAGCTGGAATGAGGGTCTAAGCCATTTGCCATACCTTGCATAGCATTCTGTAATAACTGGTGTTCTGAGGTAGGTTGGACATACTCGCTTTTGATGATTTGCAATTCTCGATTGAAGCGTAAAATATCCTTGGATAGCGTGGCATCCTGAGATGTAGAAGAGGGTATGGTCGTTTTAACAGAACCGCTTGAAAAGGTCGTATTGCTAAATCCTAATAAGACCCCGACGAGCAGCAGCGATAGCATTTTTAGTCTCATCGTAATTTCCACGCTATGACGGACTTTTAAAAGGCGATACACTTATTTTTAGGTTTTTTAACGTACCTAATTCATAGTGTAATTTACTTTAGTGAATTTGCGAGTTTGCGAGATGAAAACTGCGCATTTATTGGTCAGTACGCTGAGTAGAACAGTCATCTACCTGGGAGCTGGGATTTGTAAAAGACAACAAATTTTTACCTGTCATTTCTTCTGGTTGAGGTAAATCTAATAAACTAAGCAAAGTAGGCGCTATATCGGCTAAAGTTCCAGCATGCGTCTTGCTAATTTTTGCAGGCCTACCGACATAAATAAATGGCACGGGTTCTGTCGTATGTGCTGTGTGAGCTTGCTTAGTCTTTTCATCGTACATACATTCTGCATTGCCGTGATCTGCTGTGATAATCGCTTCCCCGCCTTGTTTTTGCACTGTAGTAATAATTTTATCTAAACATTGATCAATACAGGTAATGGCTTTTTTTGTTGCCACAAAATTTCCTGTATGGCCTACCATATCAGGATTGGCAAAATTACAGATAATAACGTCGTATTTTCTATCTTTTATGGCTTCTAAGAGGTTTTGAGTGAGTTCTAATGCACTCATTTGTGGCATTAAATCGTAAGTTGCTACCTTTGGAGATGGAATTAATAAACGCGTTTCCTGGGGATTTTTGGTTTCAACCCCGCCGTTAAAAAAATAGGTAACATGGGGATATTTTTCGGTTTCTGCAGTACGCAGCTGTGTTAAACCCTGTTTGGCTAGGTATTCACCTAAACCATTGGTAAGCGATTGTTGGGGAAAAGCAACTTGAGTGGCGAGATCTGTCGCGTAGAATGTTAAAGAAACAAAAGCACCGAGTTGTGGGTGTAGGATTCGTTCAAAGTGTAAAAATGTAGGATCCAGAAATGCATGACTGAGCTGTCGCGCTCGATCGGCTCGAAAATTCATAAAAAAAACAATATCTCCTGATTCTATTTTTAGGGGAGATTGCTGGATGGCGTGGATGCTGGTGGGCTTTACAAATTCATCAGTTTCACCCCTGGCGTAAGCTGCTTGTAGTCCCTCTTGTGCAGAAGCTGCTACATACTCGGCTTTTCCGCTGATTAAACAATCGTAAGCTACTTGTGTGCGTTCCCAGCGCTGATCTCTATCCATGGCATAATAACGGCCTATCAGTGAAGCTATTTTTCCTAGTCCATACTGTTGGCATTCATTTTCCAGTGCTGTTAGGTAGGCTTGAGCACTTTTTGGCGGTGTATCACGACCGTCGAGAAAGGCGTGGATAGCACAATCTTTGACGCCTTCTCTTGACAAAAATCGCAATAGTGCACCTATGTGTTTTTCGTGACTATGAATACCACCGGGCGATAGTAATCCTATGATATGGACTAATTTTCCTGAGTCTTTTGCCTTTTTCGATGCCTGAAGAAATACTTC
>JABDBU010000054.1 GCA_013288455.1 Gammaproteobacteria bacterium
TGATAGGAGTGGTTCCACAGTTCGAGCAACTTTTTTCAGAAGTAGGTGCACAACTACCGCTGTTGACCCGTATAGTCATTAATTTATCGCATGTATTAGGATCGATAATTTTGTTTTTAGGGTTATTTTTTTTAATTGCTATGAGTGGTTTTGTTTTTTTAAAAAAAAGATATGCTGTTATCGCTGTTAAACAGGATAAATTTCTTGTTAGAATACCATGGATAAAAAAACTTTTAGCTGAGGTGATCACGGCGCGTTTAAGTCGGGCTTTATCAACCGCTTTATCATCCGGTCTGCCATTACTCAATGCATTACGAGCTATCTCTGAGGTGACCAAAAATTATGCTTACAAGACCGCTATTTTATCAAGCTGTGAATTAATACGTAATGGTGAAAGCTTTTATTATGCTTTAACAAGACAAAACATATTTCCATTGGATTTTTTGCAAATGATAAAATTAGGAGAAATTTCTGGTAATTTAGAAAAAATGTTAAGTAACGCTGCAGATTTATATGAAGAAAATATCGATCACGTAGCAGGTAATTTATCTAAATTGTTAGAGCCTTTGTTAATTATTATTGTAGGGACGATAGTTGGCGGATTGATGCTAGCAATGTACTTGCCTATTTTTAAATTTGGTGACGTTATTTGAGTAATACTATCCTATTATTTAGCATTAATTTTTTTAGTTTATTAATCGGTGGATTTATTTCTGTATTAACCTATCGTTTACCAATTATTTTACAGAATCGATGGCAAGCAGAAAACCACGTTGTAGTTATTAATAAAAAATCAGTAAAGCAACCATTCAATCTGCTGTTCCCATCCTCGCATTGTCCTAATTGCCAACAAATACTCTGTTTTTGGCAAAGATTTCCATTATTATCCTATCTTTTTTTAAAAGGGACATGCGCCTATTGTCAAAAAAAAATTCATCTTCGTTATCCGTTGATTGAGCTGCTGACGGTTATATGTTCTAGCATCGTAGTCTATCGATTCCACTTCAGCGTACAGACGCTGGCAGTATTAATATTAACCTGGGGGCTTATCGCGCTGAGTGTTATTGATATTGAACAATATTGGTTACCGGATGTGTTGGTTTTACCTTTATTGTGGCTGGGTCTATTTTTAAATGCCTTTCATCTCTTTGTTGCTTCGGAGGCTGCTGTATTGGGAGCATGTCTGGCTTATCTGAGCCTGTGGATATTGGCAAATTTTTATCGTACCTTAAGAAAAAAAGAAGGTATGGGGCAGGGTGATTGTAAATGCTTTGCATTGTTAGGTGCTTGGTTAGGCGTTGATGCATTGATTGTCATTTTATTGATCGCTTCTTGTTTGGGCTTGATGATCACCTGCGTTTTAGTTTGGGCAAAGAAAAGCAGCTTTGAAACAGCTGTTCCGTTTGGACCTTTTTTGGCTATTGCTGGCTGGCTAGTATTGTTATTGGGTTAAGGGCGCCTCTATACCGCTCGTACGTGAAGATGCGAATCTTTTTAACTCACGGCTAGCGGTATGCCTGATCACATAACTGGCAAAAGCAAAGCTTCCGCGCAGTCATTCAAGGAGAGAATCGCGGTTCTCTCCTTGAAAATCCTCATCGCGCAAAGGAAGCACTTGAAGTGGCGAATTTGCAACTTCAAGTACAATGGATATAGACAACGATGTATTGAAGTAAAATGGTAAATTATAGAGGTGCACTTCAGGACATAGGGAAGCAAATGATAGATGATACTGATGATCCTATTGCTATATTAGGCGCAGGGGCGTGGGGAACAGCGTTAGCGTTGCATCTAGCACGTAATGGTCAATTTATTAAGCTCTGGGCGTATAAGCAGGAGAAGGCTGATCAGATAAATTTAACGCGCCATAACGCGCATTATTTACCTAATTATCTATTGCCGCCTTCTATTACATGTTCACCAAATTATCAGGAAACGCTGTCTGAAGTACGAGATATTCTGATTGCAGTGCCCAGTATCGCCTTTCGTGCTACTTTGCTACTGATAAAGCCGCTACTAAAATTAAATCAACGCTTATTATGGGTGACCAAAGGCTTAGATGAAGGCAAGCATCAGTTATTACATGAAGTCGTTCATGAAATAGTGGGGGATGTGGATAGCGCGGTGCTTTCAGGTCCTAGTTTTGCGAAAGAAGTGGCTATTGGTTTACCTACTGCGGTCACCATTGCAGCGAATGACTGGGTTTTTGCTAACCATCTGCTACAGCGATTTCAAAGTAAAAATTTTCGTGTGGAACTGACAGCAGACATAATAGGTGTTGAATTAGCAGGTGCTATGAAAAATGTTCTTGCCATCGCCGTAGGAATTGTCGAAGGTCTGGGGTTGGGTGCAAACGCAAAAGCCGCTTTAATGACTCATGGATTATCAGAAATGATTGAATTAGGGTTGTCCTTAGGGGCGAAGCAAAGCACTTTTTTGGGCTTGTCAGGTCTTGGAGATTTTATTTTAACCTGTACGGAAAACCAGTCTCGTAATCGGCGTTTAGGCTTGGCATTGGGAGGGGGGCAAACGTTAGAACAAGCTAAAAAAACGCTAGGTACTATAGAGGGGACCGTCACAGCCAAGCACATTGCTTATTTACTAGCAAAACATAAAATTAACGCACCAATTTGCCAAGCGGTGTATCGTGTTTTGTATGAGCAACAGGCACCGGATATAGTCCCCAATGCATTTTTTAGAGCATCTTTATAAATTTTCTGTATTTTTAATTTATTGCCAGTTGTTCGCTGGAACATTACAATGGCCTGTTTTTTCGGGGCGTGGCGCAGCTTGGTAGCGCACCTGCATGGG
>JABDBU010000055.1 GCA_013288455.1 Gammaproteobacteria bacterium
TTGCTTTATTGTATAAACCACGGTATCTTAAATCCTGATTAAAAGTCAGTGTTATAGTCGCACCAGAAGCGACCCAATGACAGACTCGTTTCGTTCAATTTTCTCTGTGTGCTTGTTACCAGCTGACTGATCGCGCTGCTCCGCTTGTTGTTCTTCTAACATCGTACCCCCCTGCTTTATATTGCGAATATATTGCGAAAAACCTCCCTTCCTTTAAAAAACTCCTTTGCAAACAAAGCATATCATTATATGCATTAACTTTACATCCTGGGAAAAAGTTCCTGTTCTTGTTCAGCTATACCGCTCGTACCTTAAAGAAAGTACTTGAAGTTGCGCATTCGCAACTTCAAGTACAATGGGTATAGAAAAGTGATCTTGCATAAACGATGGATTCTATTTGTGGGATTGTAAAATAATCATAATGGGAATGTAAAACACAAAATCGGTGTACTGGCGTACCAATTAAAAAAACAACTGCAATTCAATCAAGCAGTGGAGTATACTGACTAAGCTCAGTACATTAAATTTTATCTTTAAAGAACAGGAAGTTTTGATGCGTTTCAGCGCACCAATGTTGGCATTCAATGTCAGGTAAGTAGAATTTATATTAGGAGAAAAAATAACATGCCTTCTCTAAATCAAGTTGCCCGTTTATTTTTTTACACAGCAACAGGAACAACAGGAATACTGGCCACGAAGGGCATCATTCAACGCTATATGGATGACGTTCAAGGAAATGATAGGTTCTCTCAACACACACGGCAACAATTGCATAAACATCCCATTACTGGCATGCACGCGCCGTTTATGCCAAATCCTGATCAGCGCCGTTTTTTTGTACAGCATTTTTCTGATTACTCGCATTTGTTACCTGCTAGCTTGGATGCATTGAAAAAACAGCAGGCAATAAAAACGCCAGTTAGAATTAGATCTCTGGCTACTTGTCCTCCTATCTCAGATTATCAAGTTGTAGATACGCTCGTAGTCGGTGGAGCTCCGGCACTTTTATCAGCAGTTCCGATGGTTGAGAAAGGTCAGCGGCTAGTCTATATGCATAACAGCAAATCAAGGCCTATTTCCGCGAATTCCGCCCACCATCTTGAGGAAGATGCTCCAACAGAAGCACCTGCAAATTATACACCAAGCCATTTTTTCATGAATCAATTTAAACGAGCGCTGAGTTACCAATCCTATAAATCAATTGAAGAAACGGGTTTTTGCTTCTGGGATTCAATGGATTTGATCGGATGGCTCAATAATCCTGGGGAATTATACACCGGAATTAGGGTAGCAATTGGGTCCGAATTAGCCGCTAGGAGTGGTTTTCATAAAAAGCAAATCAGAGATCAATATATCGCTGAGCAATGTAAATGGAACGAGGAATTTTATGAACAACTAAATAAAAAGCTGGGTGGCACGCTGCTTGCACCGGAATCGGGATCGATCATTTTTGCACGCAATGAACAAGAAGCTGCGGCATCACATACACTTCAAGCTGACTTGCAAAAAACGGGGAGAACACTGAATCATTTATCGCCGCAAGACATGCAGGCTTGCTATGGATTTGTACCCCCCAAGGACTGGCAATGCTTTAAAAAAACGCATGATCGAGTTTTGTCCCCCAATTTCATGAAGATAGTGTCTGAGTACATTCAGAGACTGGGTGCAGAATTTAAAGACGCCATACTCTGCGACGTATATGTCGATGGGCAAGCCACAGGAGGTATTGCCAAGTACTGTACTCACGATGGACAAGAGCATTTTATTCGATTTACTCAACTAATTTTATCTCCAGGCAATCAACCTGTTTTGGATTTTAATGACCAACGGCTATATAAGCTAGTAGCAGCCAACGGGACATCTGCTTTAGCGTTCGTGTCTACACCAGAGAGCTATAGATTACCTACCATAATGGTCTGTGGTGGAACGAATCACGTAGTACAATTATCGAGAAAGCCTGTCATTGTTCAAGGACAGGATGGCACATCACGTAACTGCTACTTGATGAGATTAACCGCTGGCGCTACCATTACACCCAGTGTTTCAAAAGCAAGTACCGTCAAGTATGATGGGAAAATTGCGTTTGCTTTATTCACGTCTGCAAAGCAAACGCTTGGTCCTGAATGCGATGTTGAGCCCATCTTTGTTACTGGCTGCAATCGTCAAATCAGCGAAAATGGACAACTCACGTGGATGAACCCGTTTCCTGGGATCCATATACAGTACGGTGCCGGGGGGGGTGGCTTAACACGTGCGCCTGATCGAGCGTGCGGTCCCATTGGCTTTGATGATGAGCCCAGCGCCACTTCATCGCATTCTGCCCCTGGCTTAGGCGCTCGATCTTAATGGCATCTAAAGGGCATGTCGGTGAAATCCATGTTGCTCTGTCATTGGCTAATGGTGTCTTGTAATAGCGAATTCGGCAAGCGCCGCCAGCGCTTGTCGCCAACTGGAAGCAGGAATAGCTTGTAGATTAACTTTCGCTTTTTCAACGTGTTCTGCTGCGCAGTTATAGGTATAGTCAATCGCGTGAGTTG